>JAJYBZ010000022.1 GCA_021778755.1 bacterium
CTAGGCTTGCACTTTGTGTCTGAGTGTGCTATATTAAGACTACTAAACGCGGTCTTGTAATAGGGGTAAGGTGAACAATAAACAGACACTTCTTGAACAGATTAGGGCGGATATTATAACTAATAATATCTGTCCAGATTTGGCCAAGACGGCCACGAACCTAGTAATGGGTGACGGTAATGTCGATGCCGAGATAGTATTTATCGGTGAGGCGCCCGGCAAAAATGAAGATGAACAGGGTTTGCCTTTCATCGGAGCCGCTGGTAAGTTTCTGGACTCGATGTTAGAACGCGCCGGTATTGCGCGTAGTGATGTGTACATTACCAATATAGTTAAGTATCGTCCACCGAATAATCGGGATCCGTTACCAGAGGAGAAGCAGGCTTTTTGGCCTTACCTGGTGCGTCAGCTAGATGTCATTGCGCCCAAAATTGTAGTGACATTAGGCAGGCACAGCATGGAGTATTTCCTGCCTGGACACAAAATTAGTGCAGTTCACGGCCAACCAACGCCTATCAGCCTTGGTCAGTCCCGGTTAGTGATTGTACCGTTATATCACCCCGCAGCTGCCCTTTATAACGGCAGTCTGCGCGCGGTTTTGAACGAAGATTTTATTAAGCTACCAACAATAATTAAAATTCTTGCGAAAGAAGAGGAGAAACAATAACAATGGGTCAACAACGAATTAGAGAGCCACAAGGCGACAACCCTAACAGGCGACCACAGCAAGGTCAGCCACGACCAAAGTCGAATAACACGGTTCTAGCGAACACCCAGACGCGCAAAGGCGAGGTCTTTCGGGCGCAGCGTCGTACTAGCGAAGACGTCAACAAACGGGCTTCACAACATATAATTAACATTCCGGTTAATAAATCACTGTATAACGGCTACGAAGGTCGACAATTTAGTCTAGCTGATCAGAAAAAGCAGCCTCGTATCAATGGCCCTAAACTAAAAGTTATGCCAATTGGTGGACTAGGCGAAATGGGCATCGGCAAGAACATGATGGCGGTTGAATACGACAACGACATCGTCGTGATCGATATGGGCTTTTTGTTCCCGGGTGCTGATTATCCAGGTATCAACTACATTACGCCCGACGTCAGCTATTTGATTGAAAACAAGCACAAGATTCGCGGTCACGTCTTTACGCACGGCCACCTAGACCACATCGGTGCCTTCCGCCACATTATCGACAAGATTCCAGCGCCAGTTTACGGTAGTAAGTTCACGATTGGTATGATTCAGCGCACGATGGAAGAAGCCACGACTGGTTTTGAGCCTGATTACAATATTATGGATCCCGAGTCGCGCGAGCGTATTCAATTAGGCGATAGCTTTAGTATCGAATTGGTCCGCGTTAACCACTCAATTCCAGACGCCACTGCTGTCGTCATTCGTACGCCACTTGGTGTACTGATTAACACTGGTGACTGGCGTTTCGAAGAGAACCCAGTCGATGGCAAGAAGTTTGATCTGGACCGCATGACCGAAATTGCCACCAAAGAAGGCATTTTGATGCTCATGAGCGACTCGACCAACTGTGAATCAGATGGTACGCATACGCACGGCGAGCTTGATATTCAGGTCAGCATGGGTCAGGTGATGACCAAATATCCCAACAGTCGTTTGATCATTAGCTGTTTTAGTAGCCAGATTCACCGTATGCAGGTTATTTTGGAAGAAGCCAAAAAGTACGACCGCAAGGTTGCCTTTGCCGGTTATAGCATGATTCAGAACCTAGAAGTCGCCCTGCGCGCTGGCGTGATTAAGGTACCCAAAGACGTCGTCGTCAAGATGGAAGATATTGTCAAATTGCCTGATGGCAAAGTTACAATTATTTGTACTGGTTCACAGGGTGAATTTAACGCCGTCCTGAACCGTATGGCATCGGGTAGTCACAAATTTATCAAAATCAAGAATACGGACGTAATTGTCTTTAGTTCGAACCCAATTCCTGGTAATGAGAAGTACGTCGTTCGTACGGTTGATGGTTTGATGCGAGAGGGTAGCGATGTTATCCAAAACGGCAAGACTCACTTAACCGGCATCGGTCCGCTGCACCTTTCGGGTCATGGTTATTACGATGACCACGTCAAGTTGATCAACGCTTTGAATCCAAAGTATTACCTACCAATTCACGGTGAGTTTCACATGTTGGTACACAACGCCGAGCTGGCTGAAAAAGAAGCTGGTATTCCACGTTCCAATATCTTTGTTTGTGACAGCGGTGACATCATCGAAATCACCCAAGATTCTGCTCGCAAAGCTGGTCGTATTCCAGTTGGGGGCCTGATGTACGATGACAGCGGCGCAGTTGTGTCCGAAGTCGTGCTCAAGGACCGTATTCACATGGCAACCGAAGGTATGTTCGTAGTTGTTCTAACCGTACAACGCGGTAGTGGTCGCTTGCTGACTAGTCCCGATATCATTAGTCGTGGCTTTATCTACCTACGCGATAGCGAAGAGTTGATGGGTACAATTCGTCAGTATTTGAAACAAAAAGTCAGTCGAGCCTTCAGTGGCAAGCGAGTTGATTTGGATGTTATCAAGAAAGAACTCAAAGATGAGATTACGCATATTCTATATGACCAAACTCGTCGTACGCCAATCGTTATTCCTGTGATTAACGAAATTGGTGGCGGTTCTCAGAGTGGTGGTCAGCGTCGTGATGGCCAAGCTGCACGTCAGGCCGAGCCAGCCGGTAACACTTTCCGTCTGGACCAGCTAGAAACCAAGACGTTTCCAGCTCCACAGATCCCCGACACGGAAGAAATCGATCCGATCGTCCGTGCCGAAAACCGCGGTTACTAGCTAAGACCTGTGGCCACAATAAATAGCCCCGCCTTGTGTGGGGCTATTTATATATTCGTCCCACCCTCTAGCCCCGTATTTCTCTAACACCGCTTCACGCCAGGTCTAGCAAAGGGCTTCGCTACACTCCCGGGTCCTGTCGCACGCTTTACCCCTAAAATTCTTTATGGTTTACCATAAAGCAATTTTGGGGTGGCCCCACCGTGCGCCACCCGCAGTGATGCATGTATTCTCGGTAAATACTTAGCTTCCGGTATCATGCATAGCTAAATGGGGTCTGGGGTCTCTGCAGCTGTCCGGATGGATTAAGTAAGCTAGTACCTGGCAACACGAGGACTGTCTGAGCCCTGACAACATATGTCAGGCGCGAGTTTCCGCAGTGTTCTAAGTACAAGCTTAATTAATTCAACCCGCGATCAGTGAAGCCACCCCAGCAGTTTTGCTTCTTTTGTAGTTCAAAAGAAGCTCGTTTGTTACTTTCCGAGGGGAAAGTAAGGATTATTTACTCTTTGGCAAAAGTAAGGATTAATACTATTTAGCAAAGTGCATTGAGATTAATAACTTCAAATACCGTCAACCATAAGCCTATTGCCAAATGTAGTAAATTTTGCTATAATATGAATATATTAGACAATAATATCCCTATCAACTAGCGTCGAAAGCGCCTATAATAGAAAAGATTATGGCTAAAAAGAAAAAATCCACTCGCAAAAAAGCTCCCGTCAAATCCACGCCAAAGCACAAACTACCGTCGGGCTTTTGGTCACAGGTCGGCGCCGTAGCATTAATCGCTATATCGCTCCTGTTTGTCGTGGCCTGGTTTGATGCTGGTGGTCCAATCCTGAGCTGGCTGTATCAGTCGGCGCTTGATACGATTGGTTACGCTGTCTACGTTGTGCCGCTAATTTTTATTTATGTGGCAGTTGAAATTTTTCGCGCTGAGGACAACCTGTTGCCATTTGCGATGAAGTTCGCAACTGTTAGCTCGATAGTGTGGTTCGCGGCACTGTTCGGTCTGTTGAAAAACAAAGACGGTCAAACGACCGGTGGCTTTGTGGGCGATATGGTGAACAAGGCTGTTTCGATGTTAGTTAACGGCGGCGTGGCGGCGTTTATCTATGTCCTGCTGATTATAATTACGATTTTGTTTATTATTCGAGTTTCGCCGTTTACGGTGATTAAGAAACTTTGGCAGTTGTCGCGCCGTGATATTAGCGAGCAGGAAGAGAATGTTAAAGTCATGCGTAACGCGGCGACGATGGGCGACTTCAAGTTACATGCCAGCGTACCAACGCTTGATATCAATCAACCAACCGAGCCCAAGCAATCACGTCTGTCTAGCTTGAAAAGTAGTGTTGCTCGCGACGTTGCCGCCGAAGACAGGGCGGCTCTAGTTACGGTGAGCGACCCCAATTGGGAGTCGCCTAGTCTTGATCTGCTAGAGAAGAAACAGTCGCCAGCTGATGCCGGCGATGTCAATCAGAACGCTCAAATTATCAAAGATACCTTGGGTGAATTTAGTATTGATGTCGAAATGGAAGGTGCCAATATCGGTCCGAAGGTCACGCAGTATACTTTGCGTCCGCCAAGTGGCGTCAAATTAACCCGTATTACAGCGCTTGAAACTAACATTGCGCTTAACCTAGCTGCTCAGAGTCTGCGTATCGAAGCGCCAATTCCTGGTCAAAAGGTAGTTGGTATCGAAGTGCCGAACCGCAAGGCAGCTGATGTGCGCCTGCACGCTATCCTAACTAGTCGACAGTGGCGTGAATCGCATGAACCGCTATCGTTCGTCATTGGTAAAGATATTGCCGGCGAGGGCGTGATTGGTGAATTGAACAAGATGCCGCACTTGCTGATCGCTGGTCAAACTGGTTCTGGTAAGTCCGTCATGATTAATACGTTACTGACCAGCTTGCTATATCACAACAGCCCGAGCGAGATGAAGCTGATTCTGGTCGATCCCAAGCAAGTTGAAATGGCGCCATATTCTGATATTCCGCATCTGTTAACTCCAGTCATTACTGAACCGGACAAGACGATTAGCGCTCTCAAATGGGCCGTTAACGAGATGCAACGCCGTTATACATTATTAGCCGAGCACCGCGTCAAAGACATTGCGACCTACAACCAAAAAATTCAATCCAGTGGTACTAAAATTATGGTAGCTGATGAAGATGGCTTGGAACAGGAACATGAAAACGGCGCCATGCCATATATTGTCATCGTGATTGACGAGTTGGCTGACCTGATGATGGTCGCCGCCCGCGACGTCGAGGCTTTGATTGTCCGCTTGGCTCAAAAAGCTCGAGCTGTTGGTATCCACTTGGTGCTTGCTACTCAGCGCCCATCGGTCGATGTTATTACCGGTCTGATTAAGGCCAATATTCCAGCTCGCATCGCCTTTACTGTGGCATCCCAGGTGGATAGCCGTACAATTTTGGACCAGATTGGTGCCGAGAAACTGCTTGGTCAAGGTGACATGTTGTTGCTAACCCCAAGTATGAGCAAGCCCAAGCGCGTTCAGGGTGCTCTGGTAACCGAGGATGAAGTTCAAAAGATTATGAACCACTTGCACCTGCAGTCACCACCGCAGTACAACAACGAAGTTGTGGCTCAGCCAGTTCAGCTGAACGGCAAAGGTGGGGTAGTGATGGACTTTGACAGCGGCAGTGACGATACGATGTACAAAGATGCCCTGCGCGTCGTCATCGACAGCGGCAAGGCCAGCGCCAGTCTGTTGCAGCGTCGCCTGCGCGTCGGCTATGCCCGTGCCGCCCGACTCATTGAAACGATGGAAGACCAAGGCATTATCGGCCCCGCCGATGGTGCCCGCCCACGTGAAGTCTTGATATCTAGTCTCGACGAGATTAGCGGCGACATGACCGACGATTTAGGCTAGAGCCTAAACTCGGCAGCAGACCAAAAGACAGACGCATACTATTGATTTACTTAATAAATATGATATAATTTCAACAAATTATGGACGCTAATTTACCAAAAGTTGCAGTCGTGTTGCTTGCCTTTATTGATCAGGACGGTCGGATTATGTTGAATCGTCGTGCTGATGCAGATTCAGAGATGTGGGAACTGATCGGTGGCGGCGTTGAGGCGGACGAGACGCCGTATGATGCTATACGACGAGAGATCGAAGAAGAGGTTGGTTATAAACTGTCGGATTTGGATGATCTAAATTTGGTAAAAGTATTTAACTTTGAAAACCATAAGTTTTCAGCAAAAGTACATTGTTTTACGGCAATTTATCCCGGTAAAGATAAGTTTATGGATAGTGATGAGACATTTGTTGATGATATTGAAATGTTTAGTCTAGAAGATGCGAATAAGCTAGTCCTGTTACCCATGACAAGACTTTTTTTGGTGAAAGCAAATATATGAGTCTAGATAGCGTGGAGGTAGGCTCAATGGGGCGAGACAAGGATCTAGCTCTTGCATCTGACGTGGGCAAGTTACTAGAGACTAAGGATGGGGATTTTTTTGTATTGACCGGTAGCTATGCAATTGAAGCGGTAGCAAAGAAGCCTAATATCGTGCACAATGATGTCGATGTAAATATATTTACAGCAGATAGGGGGCGGTCGCTTGCGGAAGCAGCTCATCGCCTGCCACTATTAAATATGGACTTGGTAAAAAGTACCGAAAGCCGACTTGAATATGTTCGGGGAGGATCATTAATTGAACTACAATTCGTGCAGTACGACCGAGCACGTCAGACACAGTCGGGTGTTGATTTTACGCTACCTGCTTATGACGGGCATGAAGCCACTGTGCCTACTCTAGTAGAAACATTGCACGGCACTGACGCGGAAGCTTATAGGTTTAGGGTTAAAACACCGGCATATACAATCGCCACGTGGGCATTGAGGATTTCGGGATTTGCTGAAGCGCAGAAACGCAGCGTAAGACAATCGGATATTAATCATTTTGTCTTATTGATTCAGTTATCTTATGACAGAGACGGAGTTATCGAGGCTATATTGCATCATCCTCAGGCTCCAGATGTGCGTGATGTTCGTGCAGGGGATGTATTGGACGCAGCAGTAGAAGTAGTATCAAAAATGAGGTAAAAGATGAGTAGCGAGAAAACAATAGTTGGAGTGCCTTTCTATGAAAAGGAGGGCCAGGAGTGTTTAGATATAACTCTAAAAAATATTGATAATTGTCTTAGCAGACTTGCTGTTGACGCTTCTATTATTGTTCAAGTTAACGGTCCCGATACCGCTGAGCGAGCTCGAACCGATTTGTCGGTTAATGATAGCCAGTTTAATGCTGAAATTGAGATTGTAGCGAGCGACCGAGTCGGTCAAGCACTTGCGATGGACGATATAGTCGAGACAGCTAAAAATAGAACCATAGACCGCATATTTTTAACCGATGCCGATATTTATAGATTCCCAGACTCAATGCGGAATATGTGGCATACCGATGATAAGGCTGTGGTGGGTGCTAGATATCGACCATACCCATTGGAAATAGTAGAATCACATTTTGGTGAACTGACTTATGAGGAGCGATTGCTTTATCTTATTTTTGATGGAGATCAAATTCCAGAAGTGCGTAGCGCTATGAACGCAAACGGAGTGGATAAGAAGGATTGGATTAAAGCGTCTCTTATGCTGCTTGACGTAAATCGTATAGATGGCATGCATGATGGTCAGAATCATGCTACCGATAGCGTTATGAACCGTAAGCTAGATGACCAGTCTATGAGTATTGCTAACGACGCTTTATTTATGCACATGGGCCGTGTTGACATGACAGACCACATAAAAGCTCGCCTGCGTCACTTTAGGGCTGCAAACGCAAGGGGCGAGCTCGATACGTTCTTGCATAAAGAAGTACAATTACCGGACGAAACTGTGATGAATCGTGTAGCTCAAGATATTAAGAATAATGAACCAAATGGCGATTTTCTTGCGATGCTGTATCTATGTAGATGTGCTGTGCGAGACAAGGTTAACGGTATCTGTATGAGTATTGCGTTAGGACTAGGGGGACCTTCGGAGCTTGGAGAACTTGAGCCTATAAGTATGAGAGAGGTCAATACGTATTCCGATGCTTGTCGCGCTATATCTCGTTTTTTCATGAATATTGATTGGGCTGAAGTCGAAGGCTTTGCTGTTGGTCCACCTCCGATTACGCAAGAAAAATTGCGACAGCCTTTTGACATGGGGTTGTATATGTCCAACGTAAAGCTGGCGCGAATTGCATTTGAGAGTTTCGGGCTAACTTATTCTGATGATTCCCTCAGATCAAATTGAACACCTTTGACTTGCTAATTCCCGACTAGAAAATCGGCAGGGCCTTTTTGTTTGCTATTATATAAGAATGAGTCAAAAGCTAATAATTATCCGCGGCAATTCTGGCAGCGGTAAATCGACTGTCGCTAAAAAACTACAGTTAAAACTTGGCGATAAAACTATGTTGGTTCCGCAAGATGTGGTACGCCGCGAGATTTTGCATATTCCCGATGGGGCAGGTAACGACTCGATTCAACTGATATACGATATGGCGATGTATGGCAGCAATCACGGCTATGATGTGATTGTTGAAGGTATTTTTCGGAAAAAGAAGTACGGCGATATGCTGACGAAGTTAGTCAATGATTTTAATGGCGCTGCCTTTATTTATTATTTTGACGTAACGTTTGAGGAGACTGTTCGTCGGCATTCGCTCAAACCTAATAGCCATGAGTTTGGCGAGGCCGAAATGCGCGATTGGTGGGAGGACGCGGACTATATGAATACACCCGGCGAGAAATTGATTACCGACGCTATGAGCGAAGATGAGGCTGTCCAGATGATCTATGAGGACTTGCGATAACCATATGCGCCATACGATTCGGGGGATTATTATTAAGGATAAAAAAGTTCTTTTAGTGACTGGCCATAACGCTGATTTTTGCTAGACACCAGGTGGTGGGGTAGAGGATGGCGAGACAATCTAGGAAACGCTTCGTCGCGAAATCAAAGAGGAATTAGGCGTTACGATAACCTGTGATATTAAAACCGGCACCGAAATCACCGACACCAGTTGGTATGCAACAGTCTCAACAATCAAACTTTCGAATGTATGCAGGACAATGGTCTTGCCTAGGTTATTGCAAGACAATCTTATCGAGTAATAGCTACTTTTGGCGAAAAAGTATCAAACTGAACTGCATTGAAAAACCCCGAGGGGCTTTTCGTGGAAAAGCTCCCTTCGGGGTTGGTGTGAGTTGTAGGACGTGTCAGGCGACGGCCCTGAGGTGGCGCCTTGACGTACGCTTGGGCTGGCGCCCTTGTTGCAGGTAGTTCATCTTCACGGCTTCGAATATTTCGAACTCCGTGAAGACCGATTGGGCCGCGGCGAACTGCTCGAGGGTGTATTCCCCAGGGGCAATACATGCGAGCGCCGACAGCAGCTTGAGCGCCGTCGATAGCTTCGTCCTGGTGGGCTTCAGCTTGTCGCGGGGCACGTCGGGACCACGATGGCACTCGATGTGACTGATTGTGCTGGTGCTTATACTGGCTATTTCTGCCAGCTCGCGCTGGGTCAGATTTGCGCCAGCGCGCTCGGTGCGTAGCCTGTGCTTTTCGGGCACGATTTCGTGCACGGCATCTCCTGCAGTAGTAGGTACAACTCTTTGCAGCAATTGTATTGCTGCATCTCTATATTTTATCACAAAAGGAGGCAAAAGTCAATGTACAAACGGAGTGCTGTCGCCACTAGACTTATCCACAATAATTTGCTACAATCAAAGGGTTATCAACTCGGCTTACACTAGCTGTAAGCATCCATAAGGATTCCAGAGGAGGAAATCTAAAATGAAAGATTACGAACTAACTGTTCTAATTCACCCCGACCTAGAGGTCGACATCGACGCGCCGCTTGCGAAAGTACGTGAAATTGTAACGTCAGCTGGCGGAACTATCACTAGCGAAGACAACTGGGGCAAGAAGAAACTTGCTTATCGTATTAACAAGGAAGACTTTGCCGTTTATGTCTACATGGAAGTTGCGCTACCAAGCGAGGCTCCACTGAAAATTAGCAACACACTCAACATTACCGATGAAGTTCTGCGCTACCTGTTAGTGACAGTTGACGAAAAAGGCCGCAAAGCCCTAGAAGAGCAAGAATTATCTGCCAAGAACCGTGCATCTGATCAAGAAGATAAGAAAGACGAGGAGTAGAAACTATGGCAAGAAGCATTAACCAGGTCATCCTACTAGGACGCCTGACGCGCGACCCAGAACAGCGCACAACTAGCACCGGTAAAACTATTGCTAGCTTTAGTATCGCGGTTGATCGGGCTGGTCAAGATGACAGCGCCGACTTTTTCGACATTACAGCCTGGGAAAAGCTTGGTGAATTGGTTATTCAATACCTAGCCAAGGGTCGCCGCGTGCTCGTTCAAGGCCGCCTGCGCCAGGACAGCTGGGACGACAAAGAAACCGGCAAGAAGCGTAGTCGTGTGGAAGTTACGGCAACTGATGTAACATTCTTGGACGGCCCAGGCGACAACGCCGATGCCAGTGCACCACGTGCTGCTTCAACTAGTTCAACCAGCAAGAGCGACGATGTAGTCATTGAAGACATCGACGACAAACCTATTGATTTAAGTGAGATCCCATTCTAGGAGAAAATTATGGCTATTAAACGATTTAAAAAAGACACCCCAGCATTTTTTGACTACAAAGACGTTAAGACATTGCAACGATTCATCAATATTTACGGTCAGATCGAGCCAATTGGTAAGACTGGTCTATCCAGCAAGCAACAGCGCCAACTAGCCGTTGCTATCAAGCGCGCCCGCCATTTGGCACTACTACCATTCGTAACACAGGGTTAATACCATGGCATACCAGCCAACAGATCTAAAAAAAGGTGTTGTCGTCCAGATTGACGGCAAGCCTTTTCGCGTCATCGACTATAACCAAAAGGTTATGGGGCGCGGCGGCAGTATTGTTAACGTCAAGCTCAAAAACTTGATTGATGGCAGCGTTATCCCCAAGACTTTCAAAGGACAGGACAAGATTGACTCGGCCGAAGTTACTAGCCGCGGCGTGCAGTATTTGTACACTGACGGGACGAACTATCACTTCATGGACCCAAATACGTTTGAGCAATTTGAATTGCCAGCTGACTTAATCGAAGAATCAGCCGGCTACCTCAAAGAAGGTGAGAGCTTGAGCTTGCAGTCATTTGACGGTATTATTACCAATGTCGAACTGCCTAAAAACGTCTACCTGGAAGTGACTTACGCCGAGAGCATTACCAAAGGCGACACTACTAGTAGCGTGTTAAAAGATGCGACGCTCGAAACCGGCTTGGTAGTCAAGGTCCCAGCGTTTATCAAGACTGGTGACATCATCTCTGTCGATACGACAACTGGCGACTATCGCGAACGTAAGAAGTAACGGAGGCTAAAAACCATGAAAGCAGAGTACGGTGACCAAATAATCGTGCATTTTCTTGGCGACCAGAGTGGTAAGTTTGATGGCGACCATTGGCCACCCCACGTGACGCTGTTGCCATGGTTCAAAGTACCTGACCATCGCCAGGATGAACTTGCTGACGAGCTGGGTATTATTGCTAGGCGTTGGCAGTCGATTGAGGTTGATGTTGAAGGCGAAGCGCTGTTTGGCCGCCACGAAAATGTACCAGTCACGCTACTGGGAGCAAATGCGCTTAGGGCGTTTCATTACAATTTGATTAACACGATTAAACTAGTGGGCGGTACTTTACGGGACGACTCATTTGCTGGCGCCCATTATCATCCGCATATTGCACATGAATATGGTCAAGTTGCCACGATCGCCAAGCAACTTGCTATTGATGACTTTTCCGTTGTCGAACGAATTGACTACCCGCGAGCTGATCGCGAAATTGTATCAACCTATAACCTAGAAGGTACTAAGTGATAAAGCGCCGTCTTGATCAAGAACTGGCCGTTCGCGGACTAACCCCGACCAGGTCGCAGTCTGAAAGCTGGATCAAGATGGGCAAGGTAACAGTTGATGGTCGGGTGGTGACAAAACCGGGCCTTGCGGTTAGTGGGGCTGCGAAAATTGAACTTATTACTGATGAACAATACGTCAGTCGGGCTGGCCTCAAACTGGCATCGGTGGCTCAAATCCTGAATCTCGAATTTCAGAACAAGACTGTCCTGGATGTCGGTAGTAGCACCGGTGGCTTTACAGACTATGCTTTGCAACACGGTGCGAGGAAGGTCTACGCCGTTGACGTCGGGACTGATCAGCTGCATCCTAGTCTGCACGGCCATCCGCAGATTGAATTGCATGAGAAAACCGATATTCGGGACTTCAAGATGAACGAGACCCCAGATGTAGTCGTGATTGACGTTAGCTTTATTAGTTTGCAGGCAATTTTGCCAGCCGTGGCGCGCTTATGCGGACCACAGACGATTATTGCCGCCATGGCCAAGCCGCAATTTGAGGCCGACGCCAAAGAGGCTAGTAAGGGTGTAATCAAAAACGACACCATGCGCCGCAATATTCTGAAGCGCCTCGAGCTGTTCCTGCGCGAACACTTCGTGATTATTGATAAAGCCGATAGTGAAGTTGCCGGCGCCAAGGGAAATCGTGAGCGTTTTTACAAGCTCAAACGCCTTAGCTGAGCGGAGCTGAGTATATCCCCCGGCGTGTAGTCAGACAATGCAAGCAAGAATAGTACCAGTACCTACCACAATAGCCTAGGTTCCAATCCAAAGTGCACCATTACCATTTAATCATCTGTTCCGGTGTTCGCCAGTTCAGTCGTTTACGGGGTCTAGTATTGAGGAGCTGGACAGCTACGTCAAGCTCTTTCTGGGTTA
>JAJYBZ010000047.1 GCA_021778755.1 bacterium
TTTACACTAGTGCCGGCGGCAGCCCAGAGGGTGTCAAGAAGGCGCGCGGTATTATCACTAACGTGGTAATTGGTGTGTTGGCCTATGCTTTGATGTTTGCGCTACTGAACTTTATTATTCCTGGAGGATTACTAAAACCATGAGTTATGTACATAAAATCTCTACGTGGGTGCTCGCTGGTGCGTTTGCGGTTTTTGTCGGTGGTAGTGCTATGACGCTGGCAACTTCGGCATCAACTTGGGCGTTTACGCCCCACACTTGTACGTCAGCTCAAAAGATACTAACCTTCCCTGTTTGGTATGACGGCCTAACGGTAAGCGATAGCGACTGTAATATGGTTGATCCGTCGGCGCTTAACACTGCCACGAATGGTACAAACAACGGGCTGTCTAACTTTATCTGGCGTATTGTTTTGAACTTAATCGACATTGCCCTGCAGGCGGTTGGGTATATTGCTGTTGGCTTTATCCTGTATGGCGGCTTCTCGATGATTACCAGTAACGGGTCGCCAGATAGCAATGCCAAGGCGCGTAAAACCATTTTGAACGCTGTAATTGGGCTGGTGATATCAATCGGATCGGTCGCAATTGTTAACTTAATCATGGGTATAATTAAATAATGGGTATTATAGACAAATTGGCGGTAAGTATATCGGCTAGCAGCATTAATGTGCCGTCAGCAGATGGCAATACAGTGTTTCATAATGTGATCAATTTGGTGTACTTCCTGGCCGGCACCGTGGCGGTTATCGTGATTATCATCGCGGGCTTTTCGTTCACAGTATCCGGCAGCAATCCGTCAGCCATCGCCAAGGCGCGTAACGCCATCCTCTATTCGGTTATTGGGTTGGTAGTGGTTTTGTCGGCGTTTGTCATCACACAATACGTAATAGGAAGGTTTTAAATGAAAAAGATTAATCAAATTATTGCGACTATCGCATTAGTGTTGGGTTTTGGTGTATTATTCGTGCCGGTTACTGCCAGCGCCGCAGGCGTAGATCCATACGGACCTTGCGCAGCAGACCCTACTAGCTCGGTATGTAAGGCAAAAGATACTAGTACGATCCAGCCACTAATCAAGACTATTGTCGACACGCTGCTGTTCTTTGTGGGAATTGTGTCGGTTATTATGATTATTATCGGCGGTATTATGTACACAGTATCGACTGGCGATCAGTCCAACGTCACCAAAGCCAAGAACACTATTACCTATGCGCTCGTTGGTTTGGTTGTATCCTTCCTGGCGTATGCGATAGTTCATTGGGTGTTACATATCTTTGGATAAGGTATTAACAAACGAGACCTAATCTGATATAACATTAATATAGAAGTTTCTTAAGAAAGGAAATAAAATAATGAACAAAACAATAAAAACAGCGATCGCCGGCCTACTTGCAGTGCCAGCCTTAGCATTAGGCTTGACCCTTTTTAGCCCGGTTACAGCCAACGTATCAGCAGCATCATGTGCTGACGCTAACAGTGCTGCTGCCGGTGTTGACTGTGCAAGCGGTAATGGTTCACAGGCTCAATTGTTTGGCTCTGGCGGTATCTTTACAACGATTATCAATACCCTACTTTACGTAATCGGTGCCCTGAGCGTCGTTATGCTAATCGTTGGTGGTATTCGCTACACTGTATCAAACGGTACAGCCGCCCAGGTTACAGCCGCCAAGAATACAATCATGTACGCCCTAGTCGGTTTGGTGATCGCCTTTTTGGCCTACGCTATTGTCAACTGGGTACTTAGCAGCCTGACTAAATAAAAAAACTTTTGTTCATATAAATAACCCGGCTGAGTCCGGGTTTTTTTATATGCTAGTTATTAATTTCGGTGCACTTTGCTAAAGAGTCTCAATCCTTACTTTTGCCAAAGTAACAAATGTCTTGATACTTTTGAACTGCAAAAGTATCCAAAACTGCTGGGGTTGCTACAATTACGCGCTAAAAGCAATAGTAACTAGGTCCTAGGTCGCTTGCGGAACGACCCTAAAGGGATCGCCCTTACGCCATAAGCTAATTAGTTAACTAACTAATTAGCTTATGGGTGCGGGTCAGTCCTCAGCGAGCCAGGTCCTAGATCACTATTCTTTTACGGTAATTGCAGAGACCCCAGACCCCATGTGGCTATATAATACCAGAACTAAGTATTTACCGAGAATACATGCATCACTACGGGTGGCGCGCGGTGGGGCCGCCCCAAAATTGCTTTATGGTAATCCATAAAGAATTTTAGGGGTAAAGCGTGTGACAGGACCCGGAGGCGTGGTGGGTTTATAGGCTAGATTATTGCATCTTGAGGCGCAAAAGTAAGGACTAAGATTCATTTATCTTTAATAAAAAATATAGCCCCCGTAACGGGAGCTATATAATTTGATCTAGTTTTTGTGTTAAAGAACCTGAATCTTCTTGGCCTGTTCTTGCTTGACCTTGCTAAAGCTGATAGTTAGAACGCCGTCTTTAAGGATGGCTTCTACTTCGTCTTCTTTGACGTTAACTGGTAGCGCTAGTGTTCGGCTGAACTCGCCCCAGTAACATTCCTGAATGTGCCAGTTGATCGCATCAGATTCGTCACCGCTACTTAGCGTAC
>JAJYBZ010000048.1 GCA_021778755.1 bacterium
TAGTAATCTCGATTTCCCTCTTTGGGCTGATGCCGTATACTGATAGGATGACTATGCGATATGCCTTGTATGAAATAGATAAGATTAGCCGCCGCTTTGCCGATGGCGGCGACATGCCAAAGGGCGTGAGGCCGCACTACAACATTATTCCAGCTCAGGACATTCCGGTGATTGTTAATCGCGACGGTGTCAGGCAAATTGAAGTTATGAAATGGGGTTTTATCCCAGCTGGCGCCAAAGATACGACGGCTGTTTTTCGCTATAAAACCTATAATGCTCGTTCAGAAGGCATCTTCGACAAGCCAACTTGGTCGCAGGTCATTCGTAATCAGCGCTGTTTAATACCGGCCAACGGCTTTTATGAATGGAAGACCGGCTCGACCGGCAAAAGTCCTTTCTATATCCACCCGACCGACGTGTCGCTATTCGCCTTTGCGGGTGTGTACAGTAGCTGGACGGACCCCGAGGGCGTCATCTGGGGTATGTGTTCGATCGTGACGACTAATTCCGGTAGCGAGTCTGATATGATGCCTAGCCGTCTGCCGGTGATTCTGTATCCTGATGACGAGGCTGATTGGTTGAATCCAGCGGTTGGCGATATTAACTCACTTTATAGGATTATGCGGCCGCTTGACGCTGACATGTTGACGATTATTCGCGTCAGCGATGATATTAATTCGGTCAAAGTTGATAAACCTTATCTGATTGACCGGCTCGAACGATAATTTGGCGAGATAAATAAAGGCCTCCACGATGGAGGCCTTTACTGACTAAGCTAGTTAACTAGTTATTGTTGCGGTGCATACCGTTGCCGCTGCCGCCTAATTGCGCGCCGCTACCATCACCGTCGCAATTTGCCTGGCGGTCTTGCATGGTTTGCAAACGACTATCAATCTCGGCCTGAGTTAAGCCACGATCTTGCCATCGCTGTGTGGCAGCTGTCTGTAGCTGGGTCTGCCACTGCGCGGTGGTTAGCCCGCTATCTTCGGCGACTTGTAGCATCGTCTTGGTTTCTAGTTGGGTACGAAGTTGCTCGGCCGTCATATTAAGAATCTTTGCCTTTGACTCTAGGGCTTGTTCATACCCGTAACCGTTACCGTTGCTATTGCCGCTCTGCGCGTTAGCGAAGCTCGGTGCTACCATCAACCCCGCGGTCGCTAGACCTAAGATTACTGAACCTGTTAATAGAAGTTTTTTCATAATGCCTCCTTTCGGCATATGTAGTACAAACCAGGAGGAATATTTATTTCATTTATTGGCCGCGATGGTAGCCACCAGGGGACGAATTGGAATTAGAATTCGTATTTGCACCTTGATTCTGTTTCTGTCCTTGATTTTGACTACCTTGCGTAATATTAGTGCCTTGATGATCGAATATGTCTGGCAGTGGACTATATGACAGCGCTAAGCCAGTGACTGTGAACAGAATGATAATAAGTGGTATCAGATACAAGAGTCGGACTTTATACAAATTACCTACTCGACGGACTAGATAGATGATTAATCCAAGCGTCAGCAACCCCAGAACGAGCGACCACCACGGATAAGCCTCAATCACAGAGGCTAGGTTGCGTTTGGCACCGTAAGCTTGGCCCGCGGCGGCATCGATCCTTAGCCAAAGCGTCGCGATGCTCATAAAGTATGACGTGGCGAGCGCCAGCAAGGCAACGACGATAGTGCCGAGCGCTGTTAGCGTAATGTAGTAAGTACGCCGGTGCATATGCACCTGGCCGCGCTGGATTTGATCCATCACGCTTTGCTCAATAGCGCTGGTTTTGGGCTGGCTGACTTTACTCATAGTTTACTCCATTATCTTGACACATTTGTTTGAGGACTGCCTTGCCGCGGCTAATCCTAACCCCAACCGTAGAGGTCGGTATATGCAGAATTTCACTAATTTCATCATATTTCAAATTATTAAAGAAATATAGCGCCAAAACTTCTTGATACTTTAAGTCAATCTTGCTCAGGCAATCTCTAACATTGGCATTTAACATATTTTTGTCGACTATTTCGTCAGTCTTGAATCCAATTGAGAAATTATTACTAGCGTCGCCCATATCGCTAAAAGTCAACGTCTTTTTGCTACGTTTAATAACATTCATAGCTTCGTTGTGTAGAATTCGATAAATCCACGGCGAAAATGCCCTACCCGGTTTAAAGCTGCGCAGGTTGACGTAGGCTTTGATGAATGTGTCCTGGGTAATATCCGAGGCGACGTCATGATCTTTGACCAAATACGTGGCATAACGCAATAACTTAGCCTCGTATCTCTCAACCAGCAGTGCATACATGCTATTATCACCTTTCATCACTAATGCGACTATTTGTGAATCGGACAGATTGTCGTTATTGGTATCCATTGTCACAGCTATTATACAGCTGGCGGAGTGAAATTATTTCAAATAGACGTAGAGTAACCCTGCCTAGGTTCCAATCCAAAGTGCACCATTACCATTTAATCATCTGTTCCGGTGTTCGCCAGTTCAGTCGTTTACGGGGTCTAGTATTGAGGAGCTGGACAGCTACGTCAAGCTCTTTCTGGGTTAGA
>JAJYBZ010000023.1 GCA_021778755.1 bacterium
AAGCTTTTGACAAGGTCGCCAAGATTATAGGCCTTCCCTACCCCGGTGGCCCGTCAATCGCCAAAGCCGCCCTCGCTGGCGACCCAACAGCCTACAAGCTGCCAAAAGCAAAAATGACTGGCAATTATGACTTTAGCTTCTCTGGCCTCAAAACAGCCGTTTTAAGGGCCGTTCAACATGAAGTAGGCGTTGACTTTACTTTTCCATCGCACGGCCTTCCAGCCCTCCTAGACGACGTACAGCGAGCAAACTTCGCCGCCAGCTTCCAACGCACGGCCGTCGAAACATTGGTTGATACCGCCGAACGTGCTTTTCGTGATTATAATCCCCAATCGGTTGTCATCGCTGGTGGTGTGGCCGCCAACCAAGAATTGCGCCGCATACTGAGCGAACGACTGCCGCTTCAAATCGATTATGCCCCAATGAATTTATGTACCGATAACGCCGCCATGATCGCTACGCTCGGTTATTATTACTCCCAAAAGAAACAACCAATTAATCCTAATGACCTAGAAGTTATCCCTAGCCTATCCATGACTAAAACAACCTGGGCCTAGGTGTTATTCGTTGTTATTTACGCAACGATTTAAGTTTTTGGGCCGTTCGCTTGAGCATCGGTAATGCCCGGTTCCAAAGTCCATATAGTGGTGATAGCGGCAGATCAAATGTGCCAGCTAGTTCCGTATCGTGATCTGTCCAGCTGCGCTTAAAGTTCGACACGCCGTCCTCGATTAAACCACCGAAATCATAGCGACTTAGTCCCCACTCCTTAGTCTTACGAATGGCGTGCCATTTGAGCGCATAGTTAGCGCGTAGCTGCTTGCCAAGTTCGTTCATGCCACCATACAACTCAAACGATGTATCGGAACTGATTGCCAGCCACAAAAAGGCCACTGGTTTATCGTCGACATAGGCCGCAAATACCGGTGAATAGTCCCCCATCAGATTAAAGACATCCATATAGTACTGATCGGCGTGAACACTAAATCTAGCACGCTCTGATGTCTCGTGATAAACAGTCAGACACGCCTCGAGGTCGGCCTTACTGCGGACCTGCTTGATCGTAATTGCTTCAGCCGCTGACTTGCGAATATACTGACGGGTTTTTTTGACGATCGTCGCTAGCAGATCACTATCGCTTTTCTTCAAATCTAGAATAATTGTCGAAGCTGGTAGAATCTTGTTATTAGACTTTATCCACCCCTCTGGTGCTGTGTATTCTTCACTATCTGGCTCAATCGATAAGGCTACCGAATGATGTTCGCGCCTGGCATACTCACCAATCGCTTTTAGGAAGTCAGCGTCACTCGCCCGCTCCCCGACTGGTCCACGAGGTACATACGAGACTGCCTTGAACGGCAATGGTAATTTACGCGTTAAGATTTGAGCTCCCGCGACAAGCCGATCTTCGTCATACGCTAGGACTCTATCGGCAGTCCAGCCGTGAGCCGACTTAACCTGTCCCCAACCCCACAATTGCAAGGGATGGCCGCCATTATCTAGGACATAATCGTCCCATACCTCTTGGTCAGTGCAGCGTTGTAACTCTATCATACCCCTATTATACACTGCCCAATTTATGCTATAATGATATTGAAAACAAACACGTGAAAAACTGGAAGGTATTTTGTTTTCACACGAAAACAGCTATTACTTTGTGGTAAATTTTTCACGTGAAAAGTAAGCAAATATATAGAATTGAAACTTATGAGACTCGCCAAAACATACGAACCCAACCAATACGAACCAAATATCTATGCTATGTGGGAAGAAAAAGGCGCTTTCAGCCCTAGTGGAGTCGGCGACCCCTTTAGTATCGTTATGCCGCCGCCCAATGCCAATGGTAATCTCCACATCGGCCACGCTTTAACAGTCGCGCTCGAGGACATTCTGGCTCGGTATCATCGTATGCAGGGTAAGGATGTTGCCTATATTCCCGGCGCCGATCACGCCGGTTTTGAGACCTGGGTGGTTTACGAACGTGAGCTAGCCAAAGAGGGGAGGAGTCGTTTCGACTTTTCTCGCGAACAGCTCTACAGTCAGGTTTGGAACTTCGTCGATAAACAGCGCGGCAACATGGAGCTCCAGCTCCGCGCCCTAGGGGTGAGTGCTAGCTGGAAAGACTTGGTCTTTACGCTGGACGAAAAGGTGATCACGACCGTTAATTCAACATTCAAGAAATTATGGGACGAAGGTCTTATTTACAGAGGTGAACGTATCGTCAACTATAGCACTAAATATCAGACCAGTTATTCTGATATCGAAGTCGATCACAAGGTCGAAAAGGGCACGTTGTGGATGATTGCCTACCCAATGCTAGACAAGATTGGCGAAATCGTTATTGCCACGACCCGTCCCGAGACGATGTTTGGCGATAGCGCCGTGGCCGTCAATCCCAATGATGAGCGCTACAAAGACCTCATCGGCACCCGACTCCAACTACCGCTCACTGATCGTGAGATTACGATTATCGCCGATGATTACGTTGATGCCAGCTTCGGCACCGGCGCCGTCAAGATTACACCAGCACATGACCCGAATGACTTTGAAGTAGGGCAGCGTCATAATCTAGAGCGTATCCAGGTGATTGACTTTGACGGTACGATGATCAACGTCCCGCAGCAATTCAAAGGATTAACCGCCGAAGACGCGCGCAAACGCACCGTGGCCGCTCTCGAAGCTCAGGAACTAATTCGCGGCAAGACTACCATCGAGCACACTGTTGGCTACGACTACAAAAGTGGCTTACCAATCCAGCCACTGATCAAAGACCAATGGTTCCTCAAAATTCAGCCTCTTGCGCAGCGCGCTAAACAAGCTCTGTTAGACGGCGAAATTAGCTTTACGCCGGCCAGTCGCAAGCAAGTGCTCGTTCAATATCTCGACAACTTGCACGACTGGAATCTATCGCGGCAAATCCCATGGGGAATTCCAATTCCGGCATTTCAAAACGTCAACAACCCCGATGATTGGATCTTTGACGAACGCGTTGATGAAAAACTAATCGATGTAAATGGCACAACATATCGTCGCGAAGAAGATACCTTCGACACCTGGTTTAGCAGCGGTCAATGGCCGTTTATTACCACTGACTTTATGCAGAATGGCGATTTATCACGCTTTTATCCCAACAGCGTCATGGAGACAGGCGGAGACCTGTTGGACCGCTGGATAGCCCGCATGATCATGCTAGGCCTATATGTCACCGGTCAGGTGCCGTTCAGACACGTTTACCTACACGGTATGGTTTTGGATGAAAAGGGTCAAAAGATGAGCAAAAGCAAAGGCAACGTCATCAACCCGATGGAAACTATCGCCAGCCACGGCTCAGATGCCTTACGTCTAGGCATTGTTGCCAGCCGTAGTGCCGGCCAGAACCAAGCCTTTAGCGTCGCCAAGGTAGTCGCTGGGCGTAATTTTGCCAACAAACTGTGGAATATTGCCCGCTTTGTCGAAGACAAACTAGGGGATAGCTACCGGTTTAGAACGCCTGAGCCCAAGGCACTGGTTGATCACTGGATTATTAGCGAGCTTAACACCGCTGGCGCTGATATCCAGCAACGCCTCGAAAGCTACCGCTTCGCCGAGGCTAGCGACAGCATGTACCACGTTATCTGGGATAGCGTGGCTGATTGGTTTATCGAAGCTAACAAACAGCAAGAAAACCCCGACCTGCTAGCCTGGGTACTTGATACTTGCCTGAAACTAGCTCATCCATTCGCCCCATTTGTCACCGAGACAATCTGGCAAACCCTAGCTTGGCATAACGACCTACTAATGACCACGCATTGGCCTCGTGAATTTGCTTTTAATGACATTGCCGCCTCTGAGTTTAATCAATTAAAGAATTTGATTACTGAAATTCGCTTTGTCACGTCCGAGCTGCCTGGCAATGACAAATATACCCTGCTCTACCAGAACGACTCCTTGGTCGCCGATAATGTCATATTGATTCAAAAGCTTACCAAACTCCAAGCTATCCAGCACGTCGATCGGACCCGCGGCTTGCGCTTACCAAACAGTGGTAGGGAAGCCTGGCTGGATGTATCGGCCGAGACCCTTTACGAGCACCAGACCAACCTTGAGACCCGCCTAGCAGAAACTCACGCTATTATCGCCAACTTTGAAGCCCGCCTAGCCAACAAGAGTTACGTCGATAAAGCTCCAGCTGAACTAGTCGCCGAAACCAAGCAACAGCTCGCCGAAAAACAAGCGCTAGCACAAGCGCTTGTTGGTGAGTTAGCAGTCATCCGATAATCTAAACCGAGGGCCAAGAGTACACGCTGCCATATGAGTTAGCGGTAAACTTCTTTTGGGTGACATATTTCTTGTCATTTTCGTTGCGGGGTTGAACGCGTGGTTCATTATTACCTAATTGACCAAGGTTCTCCGACACACTCACGCGCTCGGTATGAATATGCAGATCATTGGTTTTTAATTCAGATTCCAAGGCGCTGACGCTGACAATTCGCGCCGGTACGATAGTAGTCGCACGATCAATCTGCGTATCATGTAGCAACAGGCCGAACATTGTCGCCAAGCTGAGCATGAGGGGGATTGGGTTGAATAATAATGGAATCATATTGTTTGTTTTTAATAGGTTAACAGCTAACAATATAGCATAAGCTTTGTATATTGTCAACTGTGTGTTTATTTATTCGTGATGATAAGGATTGCCGGCAGCGATTTCTTGCGCTCGGTATAGTTGCTCGGCTAGCATAAGGCGTACTAACTGATGCGGGAAAACTAACGCTGACAACGACCAAACCAAATCAGCCCTCGCGTGAATACTATCGTCAACACCGTACGCGCCGCCAATAACAATAACTACTGAGCGCGATTGTTCGAGTGGTTGCAATAAAACGTGCGACAGACCTGGTGAATCCAGCATTTTACCCTTCTCGTCCAGTAATATGACGTAATCATTAGCATTAAGGCGTGTTAGTATGCGTTCAGACTCGTCCTGACGCGCCGTGAGGCCTTCGCGGGCCGAATGCGGCAACAGCACCCATTCGGCTTCAAACGGGCCTTTTAGACGCTTCTCGTAGCGGCTAATTCCGTCCACTACCCATGATTCATGTTTTTTGCCGACGGCAATAATTCGTAAGGTCATGAAAAGCGCAGTTTCTCGGCCAGCGTAGCTAGCGCGGCATGATCAGGCTCGGCCGTTGCCGTTTCGAGCGTACGCTTGAGTTCGCGTGGCTCCGTAAACGGTAAAACGTGTACATGGGCGTGCGGAATATCAGTTCCAATGACCATTTCGCCGACATAAGGTTTATCAATAACCTCGCGTAATCGACGAGCGACTTGCCGGACTGTCGCCATCAGGGCAGCATAATCTTCGTCCGTAAGGTCCCAGACGAATTCCGCCTGCGTCTTACTAACAACCAACACATGGCCCTCGGCCACCGGGTGAATATCCATAAACGCCAGTGTTTTGTCATCTTCATAGACTTTGTGGCAGGGTATCTCGCCTTTAATAATCTTGGTAAAAATCGATTCAATCATAACGTCCATTGTACAACCATCCTTCACTCCCATCACAACTTTACAATACGGCCTTATTGTGCTATAGTTAATACAGATTTAACAAGAAAACAAAAAATGGCCAAACAATTGAATAAACACCCCGCGATCAATCCGCCAAGCACACTAGCATCCTTGCGCAGATTAGACACGACCGACGGCCGAGGACTTTTTACTAGTAATGGCGAAAATTTTAATAATGCCATCTTTGGTCGTGATTCCCTAATTGCCTCTAGTGAACTACTGAGCTGGGACCCCCGAATTGCCCATGAGGTGATTCTGACGCTTGCCGCGTTGCAGGGCACAAAAGACAGTCGCCAATCTGACGAAGAGCCTGGCCGTATCCACCATGAAAACCGTGAATTCAAGACTTGGCAGGCGAGGCCGCTCAAAAAAGCCGCCGTCGAAGCCATGTTTAGTCTATGGGGCGGCAACTTCCAAGAGGCCACGACTTACTTCTCAATCGACGCTACGCCACGATTCATATTACTGATCGATGACTACGCCAAAGATCATCCAGACATTTTAAACGAAAAGGTCAGGCGTGCTGATGGTCAAGAAATAACCGTCGAGCAGAGTATGGTCGATGCGGCCGACTGGATTACTAGTCACGTCGCCCAATCTGGCCTAGTCGAAGTCGGTCGCCACAACCCGACTGGCCTGATGCATCAAACCTGGAAAGATTCGCCAACCGGCTATATCCACGAAAACGGCGACATGGCCAACATCACCCAGCCAATTGCCTACTTAAACGTCCAGACTATTGCCGCCGATAGCCTATCTGCGGCCGCTGGGCTTGTATCCGCCGACAGACGGAACGAAGCGATATCATGGCAAACGGCGTCCAAGTCTATCACCGACAACACTATCAAAAAGTTTTGGATGGAAGACAAGCAGTTTTTTGCCGCCGCCATCGACAAAGACGACCACGGCCGCGAGAGGCAACTGCGAACCATACAGTCAGATGCCGGTTGGATGTTAAACTCTAACATCTTTGAGAACTTACCATCAGACGAACGCGCCAAATATATCTCAGCTATTGTGCAAGAGTTGTTTTCGAGTGACTTCCTGACCGATGTCGGAATCAGGAGTCGTAGCGTGCAATACGCCGACACGCTTAACGTTGCCGATTATCATGGCTCGTTAGTCTCGTGGCCCATCGATAGCTATATATTCGCCCAAGGCCTGCGCAGGCAAGGCCTAGCACGGCTGGCCCAACAACTCGAATCCCGCGTCTTAAACGCCGTTAATATGTCGGGTGATAATTATGAGTTCTATTACGTCCAGCCTGATGGCGAGGTTATACTGGACCTGGCTAGTGCCAAGCTAAACCACGCCGGCGCTACCGACCTGCCAACTCAAATGAGTCCCGAAGCCGGCATCGCTTGGACAGTGGCCGCTACCTTTATGATCAAGTTGCGTAATGGACAAGCTGCTAGCGACCAACCAGAGGTGCTCGAGAGCGATAAATGGGCTAGCAAATTGGAAGATGGCGTGTTGGCCCACATCAAGAATGTCGCGCCAATCAAAACCATCGCACAATTAGAGCACGATTACCCCCAACAACCGAACGTTTATTTAGATATCAAACGGGGTAGTAAAAATACTGTTGCCAAAATCGGTCCCGCAATCTTGAAACAATATTTGCACAACAAGTGACAAGTGATTCGGTCACGTTCCGCGACCCCGCGACTAGACTGAGGAGTGGATATCGCAAGCAAGCTTGCTCCTCCGTTCATTCGTGAAAACATGTAAACATGTTCTCATTTCATTCACTACGCCGAACCCTCGGTTGTTTTGGCCAGCCAAAACCCGAGGCTTCAAACCCCAAGCAAGATAAAAGGCGACCAAATGGTCGCCTTTTATCTTGGCGGAGAGGGAGGGATTCGAACCCTCGGTGACGTTGCCGCCACACCGCTTTTCGAGAACGGCCAGTTCAACCACTCCTGCACCTCTCCGTATCTGTACTAGTGTAGCAAATAAATATCCAATATTGCCAACAATTACTACGAAGCGATGCAGCAACTATCTAAAAGGACAGTTGACTATTGAGCGTCGACAGGTCGCTACTAGAGCTCGTGTCGGTTTGATCTAGCGCTGTTTCGGCCGCCGTCAAATCACTGGTCGTTGTGATGGCTGGCGCAGCCGTACTAACGTCTGATGCGACGGGCTGTTGGTCGGCTACTGTCGTGCCGGTGGTTGTAACTGCGTTATTGTGCAGTTTATTGTAGGCCGTGTACCCGACAAAGCCTACCAATCCAACAACAACTACAACAATTGCAATTTCAATAATCGAGAAGCCTAATTGACGTTTAGTTGCTGTCATTATTGAGCTCCTCCTGTAGTTTTAGTTGTCGAAGTGGTAGTTTGCGTAGTTGCCGTCGTCTGAGTCTGTACCGACTTAACACCAACGATGAGGTTTTTGATTGATGTCTTGTAGGTATTTAATGATTCAATCTCAATCTTGAGCATACTCTTGAAGCCATCAGCTACGCCCATAGGGTCGGTGCCGTCACAACTAAACGATATTGCCGGCGTCTTGATAGCATTAACTGCCAGCTGCGCAGCGGCCTGCTTGGCGTTAACATCAGCCACTAGAGCATTGTAGTTACTGAGCACCTTGCCTTTGTCGGTATAGAACTTTTCAACTTTACCGGCAATACCAGTAAACAGATCGAGTTGTTTCTGACCACGATCACTAATGCGCGACATGATATTCGCGATAACGGTTTGACGAGTTTGGCATACCCTTAACCTAGCGTCGGCTAATCTGGTCTGGACAGCTGCCTGATTAGCGGCAGCTTGTGCGGCGTTGTTGGTCGCACCAGTAGCCTGAGCCGGTACAGTCGGCGTATTCTGAGCCGCAACGGCGCTCGCTCGTCCACTAAGCGCACCGACGGTAATCGGTACAGCCAAAACCAACAGCGCGCCAGCTACTATTACAGCCGGCAAGTGTCGTTTTAATATTCTTTTTTGCATGTTTGCTCCTATATATTAAACGTTCTTATATCAAGCTTACGGTTACTGTTGCGGCGAGTCAATCTTCATTACCGCGAATTACACGGTCAGCACAAATTACAGATTTGGATATTGTTATTAAAAATACAACGAACCTATTTTGCTGCGCAAAAACCAGGTTCGGATCTTGCGCGACGTAGCCAAAGTAAAAAACCCACTAAAAAGTGGGTTTTTTACTTTGGTGAACTCGGCAAGATTCGAACCTGCGACCTTTGGCTCCGCAAGCCAACGCTCTATCCAGCTGAGCTACGAGTCCATATAACGTATTCATACATGTTTCCATTTATGAATACGGTTATTTGTAACTAGAAGGTGCTTTCGACGTTATAAAAACGCAGCGAACATCGGCTATTGTAACACGTCTATCCGTTACTAGGCAATAAGCGCCTCATTAAAGACGCAGTCGACGTACTAATACGTCAATTGCATCCAGCTTGAGATTCTCCATTGGCAGAATCGAGCCCAAGATATCAACAATCCGTTCACCAGCTTCCTCTGGGAAGTAGACCGATACGCCAACCGCAAAGCGCTTAACAGGAATTAACATAATCGAATGATGTTCGCCGTCGCGAATCAGACCAAAAGCTTTGTAGTCAGCAAAGCTATACAAACGCTCGCCAATATACAAACCCTGTTTGCCGCTCAGTGTATATTGAATTTCTCGGGGCGGACGGCGGATATACACAATAACCGCAAAGGCCATAACAATAACCAGCAGCGAAAAGGTCCAAGACTTCAGCAAGAACACATCCGACGCAATCAAGCCCAAAACAACAAGTCCAAAAATGACGTACCACAGACCATTTTTCTCGAGGTGAACGTACTCACTAGCCGTCCAACGAATAGGCTCAATAGCCGATTCTTTGATCCGCTGGCTAGGACTGGGCTGAATCGTCGCAACGTCCGGAGTCGAGTCGACATCCTTTGGCTCGGCTGCTTCGGCAGTGCTTGGATCTTGCTCCCAATAGTTTTTTTGCTGGTCAGGATTCATGGTCTTAGTATAGCATGAGAGGAATCAAGAGACGGGGGGTTATAATAAAAAATCATGAGAAACATAACAACCTTTGCTCAAGCTCATCTTGCTCTGAGTGAACATATTACGACACGCAACACAACTCAACGATATACGCTCGATCGTATGATTCAACTTATGGGATTGCTCGGCGACCCACAGGATAACCTAAAGGTTATACATGTCGCCGGAACATCTGGCAAAACCTCAACATCTTATTACGTCGCATCACTCCTAAAAGCAGCTGGTTATAGGACCGGGTTAACGGTTTCGCCCCATATTGACGAGGTTAATGAGCGTGCTCAAATTGATATGACGCCTTTGCCGGAAGCGCAATTTTGCAGTGAATTCAGTATATTTATGGACATCCTTGATAAAAGCAGCCTACGGCCTACATATTTTGAATTGCTGATAGCCTTTAGCTTTTGGCTATTTAATAAGCACGGTGTGGATTATGCAGTAGTCGAAGTAGGGATAGGCGGCCTGCTAGACAGCACTAATATTGTCAGTAGGCCCGATAAGGTGTGCGCAATAACAGATATCGGTATTGATCACGCCGAAATACTAGGCAGCACGATAGAGCAGATCGCTGTTCAAAAAGCCGGCATAATCAAACCAAATAACGCGGTATTTATACGCGATCAACCGACATCAATCGTGAATATTGTCGGCAAACAGTGTGTATTAGCAAATGCCCAACTGCATGTAATAAACGATGATGCTCATATATCCAGTCTACCGCTCTTTCAACAACGCAACTTCAGCCTGGCCCAAGCTGTAGTCGACTATATACTGGTACGCGATGGAGGAGTGAGGCTATCGGATCGAAAAATCAATGCGGCCGCAAATATAGCTATCCCGGCACGAATGGAAGTAGTGAAGTTTCACAATAAGCTAATCGTGCTCGATGGGTCGCATAACGAACAAAAAATACAAGCCCTGGTCGTTTCGATGAAAAACCGGTTCTCGAATAAAGATATTTGCATACTAGTTAGTTTCGGTAAGAATAAGCTTAGCAGCGTACTCGCCAGCTTAAGACTGCTATCCAAGTTAGGTTCGACAATAATAATAACGGACTATAGTCACAATGGCACATTTATTAAACCAGCCCTAGCAACTCGTGAGTTGAAGGGCATAGCTGAACAAGCTGGTTTTAAGTCAATAATAGTCCAACCTAATCCGAGACTTGCTTTTGATGTATTTGAAGGCAACGTTTCAGAGATAGGTCTGGTAACTGGCTCGTTTTATTTGCTACATCACATTAGAGACACCTTATTTGCCGCTCATTAGATAAACATAGCGGCTTAGTTTGTAGGCGGAACATTCAGTACACGGATATATAAATCGTCAACAATTCTTTTTTGATTTTCACCAGAAGATGCGTAATGATCAAGTCCTGGAGTTGAGTTAACTTCTAGTACACTATAGTCCGCATCCCCAGAGCTAATGTCGGCGCACGCTAAATCGACGCCGCATAGCCTAAGATTGAAGTTGTTGGCTATACGAGCAGCCACGTCTACCCAACGAGATGCTATAGTGTCGCTGACATCAACCGAAGTTCCACCCGCAGACAAGTTAGATATTGAGGTTAATATTAGTCTTTCGTCAACTGATGGTATATAGTCAAGGCCAAGCCCTCGCTTTCCTAGATGTTTGATAATCCTGGGGTCACGTGGCTCCAATAGAGTATCTCTTCCATCCAGCTGATAACTTTCCTGTAAAGCGCCGATCAGATTCTCAGTCGTATCAACGCCATTACCGACAACGGACAGCGGACGTCTTTCATAAGCACTAATAAGCTCACCGTCGAGAACGACAACCCTGTAGTCTGGCATCAAGACAGCCTCTTCGATAACGGCTAATTTTATTTTCTTTTCTTCATAAATATCGATTATTTCATTCAATTCTTGATCGTTCTCAACCCTATATACGTCACCACCCTTTGACCCGCTTACAGGTTTTATGTAAACCGGATAGCCCAGCACCTGATTAACGTAAGACTCGGCCTCACTTGTCGTCTTTATATCTGAGTTGCCCCGGTTTTCTTGCGAAGGTCTAATCGTATCAGCCCACCATGGTAAAAGAAACTCATCACCACGAGGACACGCGACGCCTATACTACGAAGCATAAATTTAGTATGGCCCTTATCCTTTGCGAGATCTTCCGCGGCGCCAGTATTTAACCCCAGGTCATTACCATACGTTACCCTAAAGGTACCATTATTGTACTGTATACGCGATACGTATCCGTATTTAGGCTCAACGACTACGTCACGTACGTTCGTCAAGCTTCCTTCGTTAAATAAACGAACAAGGCTCCTCGTAACATATGGGTAATGCTCTTTATATTGAATACTTTCCGGCTCTCGTCCTGCGTGCTCTGTCATAACTCAACAATATAATATATATAAACTTTTGTCTATTGTTGTAAGGTACATTCCACCCCGAACTGCACCACCCACTAAAAAACATCTCTCTGTATTCGTTAGAATGGTTGTTGGCACAACAAACTAAACGAAAGGAACAGAGAGATGTATACCCATCTTACTAAAGAAAC
>JAJYBZ010000024.1 GCA_021778755.1 bacterium
GTTGCGATTCATATTGATGGGTTGATCAACAAAGGCTACCTGCGTAAGCGCGATAATTCAGCCCGGTCGCTCGAAGTTATAACTGTTCGTCTGGATAGCTCTCCTGTTAAAAAAGGCCCAACTCCAGCGCAAGAAAAGTGGCTAATTAATGCCGTCACGGAACGATTCGATCAGCTAGGTATGACGTACGAAGAAAATATTATGGACGAACTATACGTCCTCATTGGAGCGCTTAAGGTCCTAGGTCTCAATGATGCACATCTGGCTATGAAAGCTCGCCTCAAAGACGTCAAAAACAAATACACTAGTAGTGATGTAATTACAACAACGTAATACAATTGACTTATGCTTTGACGAAGCTTAAACTAACGAGCAGTACGACTTTATAAAAAACAAAAAAAGAGGGAAAAAGACATGAGACGACACATTGTCCGACTAAGGCGCCTGGGAGGCGTATTTGTATTTGTGGCTACGGTGATGGCAACGCAGCTTTCGGGAGTGCAGTTTGCGCACGCCTTAACGACTGACGTATGGACGGGTACGGCAGGTGATAATAAATTCGCTACGGCTAGTAACTGGGCGGGTAATGTAGCCCCTGTATCGGGTGATATATTGAGCTTCTCTGCCGTGAGCAGTGGAGCCACCAGGTCACTTATAAATGACCTTGGGGCCGGTGTCTCTTTGGGTGGGGTTACGATCAATGGTGGATTTACTAGTACTACCACGGCCTATACAATTGATACTTTGAGCTTTGCAACGGGTGCAACAATTGTTTCGTCAGGAACTGACACTACCTTAACGGTTAGTGGAGCAGTATCTTCAGCTGGAAGCTTGGGAGTTACTGGTGTAGGAGGCGCTTTAATCTTCGCTGGTGCTATTAATACGACAGGTGACTTGACTATTTCTGGCAGCAACATAAACCTCAGTAATACCTTAACTGTTGGCGGTGCGGCGGTGCTGACAGGGACCTACGTCAATAATAATGACTACTTCAATATTAACGGTGCCGTTAAGGTCACAGGGAACTTAACATTGGCAGGCACGAACTTAGGGGTTAATAGCCCAGTAACTGTCGGTGGTAATCTTGTTGCGACAGCTAGTCTTTATGCGACCCAAGTATACACCGTGACGGGCAATGTAACGATTGGCGATGCCAATAACTATGGCACTATTTATTTGTCGACCGGTAGCGTTATAAAAGGTACGGCAACAGTGGTTAAGGGCTCGCTGTATCAAACAAGCGGTGCGACCATTACTTTGGGCGGACTTGTTGTAGATAATGGCGCCGGTGCAACACTGGATGGTAATACCTCGTTTCCAATAACATTTGGTAGTGGTGCAAGTGCCGCATATCCATCACTCGTTTATAATACTGGTACCTATAATTCTCAGACTCAAAACTATACATATAATAATCTAACGATTAGCAGTCCGATAACACTCCTCAACAATTTAAGTGTTTTAACTAACGGTGATGCAACCTCCGGATCAGTCAGCTTTACAGGAGCGGTTACCTATAATGGGTTTACTATTTCTAAATACCTTGGCTCATCGGGTAAGCTATTTATTAACGGTGTTGAAATTAAAAACGCACCAGTTACCAGTCAGTATACTGGTAATTTGCCGCAAACTAGCTTTGACGTAGCCGAAAGTGAGACTGCTGTCCTGAGCGGAACTCGCAATAGTGCCAATGTCTATACTGGCGGTATCCTAAAAGGGACTGGTATCCTCACAAATAGTCTCTATGTCTCATATGGCGGTACTGTTAGTCCTGGCAATAGTCCCGGTATGCTAACAATGCTACAGAGCTTGTATCTTAATTCTGGGGCTATTTACCAGGCAGAGATACTAGACGCGACTCACTATGATCAACTACAGGTCGGCGCCCAGTATTCCACTACAGGTAATGCTGTTACGCTAGGTACTGGAACTAATCTCCCTACTCTAAACCTTGTCCTATTGCCTGGATATGTGATTAAAAAGGGCGATTCATTCAGAATCATTGATAATATGAGTAAAACTGCCGTAAGCGGTACATTCGCCACACTTCCAGAAGGCACGCAATTTACGGTAAGTGGTATAACATTTAGTATCAGCTATGTTGGCGGTGACGGTAACGATATTGTCTTGACGGCACTTAGCACCGGTAGTGCACCTGCTATTCCTAATACTGGTGCTGAGCCTTTAAAACTTGCTAATCCAGCCGTCCTGATTGGTTTGGGTATTGTGGCAGCCGGTATGCTGTTGACATTGGCCCGACGTCGATTTAATAATTAATAACGTAACTTAAAATAACCATACATAATGAGCGGGGCCGTCACGGCGCTCGCTCGTTATGTGTATTAAACAAAAACAACAAAAAATGAAAAATGACTTTACAACAACTAGAGGCCGGATACGCTCTGAACCAAGGGCGCCTTTTGTTGCGCGTGAAGTAGTGTATGTCCGCCGTCACTCCAACCTCAACCAATACGGTGCAGTTATTAATTCAGATAGTGTTATAACAACTCCACTAGACGGCAATAGACGGATTGATGACATCGTGGCGCAAACGTCGCAGCCGGTAGCCAGGGTAGTTAGTGTGTCTCTGCGCTATAGTTTTGCGAAAACAGCTAGGCGAGCAGATGTCTTGTCGAGGGCGGTGGCTATTAGCGGGCTGCATGAACATATAATTAGTCAAACTGTTCCAAAGTCTAAGTTGCGCGCTGCCGGTAGACTACTGTTTGGAGTCTTGGCGGTAGTAGTCCTGGCGGCGACTGGATATGTCGGGTTTGACACATGGCAGACTAATAATCACGCTACGCGCCAATTGACACAAACCGCCAGCGCTCTCACGCAGGCTGCCGCTAGCCCTCAAGCGCATCAAGCTGCCGAGGGCACGGACGAGAAACCCCTACCAGATACATCGCTCAAGAATTATCATGTTGCCGCGAGTCTGCCGCGGGCCTTGTACATTAGTAAACTGGGGATAGCGGCGCGTATTCTGCCGATGGGCGTTAACCCTGACGGGAGTGTTCAAGCGCCACTTGGGATTTATGACTCTGGTTGGTATAACGGCAGCGTGCAACCGGGAGAGATTGGAGCGGTCTTTATCGATGGACATGCCTCGGGGCCAACTCGTCAGGGGTTGTTCGGTAACCTTTTTAAGCTAGTGGTTGGCGATACTTTGCAGGTTGAAAAGGGTGATGGCACGCGCCTAACTTACAAAGTTGTCCATACGGATGTAGTCGATAAAGACAAGGTTGATATGAAATCTATGCTACTGCCGTATGGTAAAGCATTGCGCGCTTTAAATTTGATGACCTGTGCGGGTACGTGGGTACAGAATGGCAAGACGTTATCGCAACGAGTTTTGGTGTATACGGAACAGATTTAGTATTGTTTGGCTGAATAAACATTGACGACACAACCGAGGTAAGGGTATAATACTCTTTGTATTCCGACGTAGCTCAATGGTGGAGCAAGAAGCTGTTAACTTCGAGGTTGCTGGTTCGAGTCCAGCCGTCGGAGCCAAGAAAAGAAGAGTCCTTGTGGCTCTTTTTTTCTTGGCGCTGCACCGTGGCATGAGAACCAGGTCTTTTGCGGAGCAAAAGTGGTTCGGCGTAGTGCAGTAAAATAAAAATGCGCCTACATATTTTGAGGAACAAACTGAGAAGCAAAGCCGCCGTCTTGTCGCCAAAGCTAATATTGACTTAATAGTAGGTTTATGATAAAATAGTATGACAACTTACAACACTAAGTTGCCATACTCCGACACCAATCCAAGGAGGGCAGATGCACGATCTAACTACACCCGAAGGCGTGTCCGCTCATATGAGTGAATCGATGTCCAGGGGCGACTGGAACCAACGCTGCGATGAAGTCATGGCGGCCAACAACGGCGACTATCCGAATTTCTGGTTCGCGACGATTGTCCTGTCTGGTCTTGCCGATAAGACTCTCGGCGCTGGCAGTTCCGACATCAAGATCATCAACCTCTGACCAATCGGAGTTCAGCTCCACGTCAGACAACGAGCAATGCTCTGCGTCAACGACGTGGAGCATTCTCATTGATCCTGCTCCACTCCGCTGCATAGCCCGTATTGCGCAAGTACAAAGCGCGGTATACTTAGGAGATGAATGACAATCGAATTAATCCACTCATAATAACCGGGCGCGTGAATGCGAAAGCGCTGGAACTATTGGACGCGCATCCAGATGGACTACGCTGGACGGACCTGCTGAGAGAGATTAAGCAATCGGATGCTAGCTTGCATCCCAAAACAGTCAATGGCTGCATCTGGAAGTTAGTCGAAAAGTTTCCCGACAAGGTATATAAACCATCAAAGGGCCTATTGCGATTGGTTAAATATCAATAACCAAGGAACGCTTATATTATTGAAACTGGCATTGTTAAAACTTATCCAATTAATAGTAGCGGCGATGAACGCTTAGTAGGCTTTGCAACCGGCCTGGTGAAACAGGCTCCTTATTTCTACGAAGCCTTTACGATATGTCGAATCAGGTTCGTGCCGCACGCTGGCGATAAAATTGCCCGAATCTTGATGTATATGGCTGATCAATTCGGTATTTTCCTAAGGCCATATAATAATCGCCTGGAGTTGTCGGTCACTCAACAAGAAATTGCCAATGCCTTGGGGCTCACTAGGGAAACTATTAATGTGGAAATCAAAAAACTGGAAGTCAAGCGGTTAATTAGCCATTCGCGTAAGAGCTATGTGCTGTACGTCGAGCGTCTGCGCAAATATCTGGACGATAACAGCTAAATTAATTCGTAATACTTGACATACTTTTCATACTTTATTACAATGATACATATAATTCTCAGGAGTAATAATCATGCATGATAAAAAGCTATATGGTACAGCAACTGTTGGCACAAAAGGTCAGGTCGTTATACCGGCCGATGCACGCGAAGAAATCGGCATTATGCCAGGAGACCGGCTGTATGTGCTAGGTTCGTGTAAGGGCGGGTTTGTGGGCCTGCTCAAGGAAGATCAGATTGAATCTTATATCGAGACCATGAATCTGCATATCGAAACATTTAAATCAATTCAAAAATCAAAGGATCAGCCAGAATAATATGCACCATCATTTAACCTTGCGCAGTAAATTAATTATTATGATATCGGTCATGGCCAGCATGTTCTTGGTGGCCTTGGACCAGACAATTATCGCCACCGCCCTTGGTAAGATCGTCGAGCAGTTCAACGCTTTTGACTCGCTAAGTTGGGTGGTGACGGCCTACCTTGTGACGACAACTATCACGGTACCGATTGCCGGTAAGCTATCGGACCAATTTGGTCGTCGCATTATGTTACTAATTGGTGTAGCCATCTTTACGATTGGATCATTATCGAGTGGTTTGAGCGGCAATATTACCGATCTGATTATGTGGCGGGCGCTGCAAGGTATCGGTGGTGGTATCATCACGGCCAATGCCTTCACGATTATTGGCGATTTGTTCGCGGCCCGCGAGCGCGGTAAGTGGCAGGGGCTAATTGGGGCTGTCTTTGGTCTAAGTTCAGTGATTGGTCCGCTGCTAGGTGGCTGGTTGACTGATGGCCAGCATATCTTTGGCGCTATCACTGACTGGCGCTGGACATTCTTTATTAATGTGCCGGTTGGGATTATTGCCTTCATTTTGATATCGCTGTATTCACCGGCTTTGCGTCATGACAACAAGCCGTCTGTCGATTATCTGGGTGCTGCCATCTTGGCGCTTGGACTTGGCACATTAATTTTGGCAGTTGACAACACTGCATCTATCTTTGCCGGCTTCCTGAGCGCCACCGGTATGGCGGTTGGTACCTTGCAATTTATTATGTTCAGCCTTGTGGCCGTTTTGATTGCCCTGTTTGTGCTGGTTGAGCGCAAAGCAAAGCAGCCGATTCTACCGCTACATTTCTTTAAGAATCGTAACTTTGTATTGATCATGATTGTCGCGATGCTGTTCGGGTCGGCCTTTATGGGTTCGATCTTGTACCTGACACAGTTTAATCAACAGGTCTTTGGTGCTACGCCAACGCAATCTGGTTTGATGTTGCTACCGATGGTTGGCGGTATTATGGTGTCGAGTATTGGTGCTGGGCAAATCATTTCACGCATTGGCCGCTACAAGATATTTATGCAGGTCGGATTCGTAGTTGCAACGATTGCAATGTTCTTATTGACGTTACTGACTCCTGAGAGTGGTTATGGCTACGAAGCCATAATTATGATCGCCCTTGGTCTAGGTATGGGTGTGGCGATGCCGGTTATTAACTTGGCCGTTCAGAATGAGTTCGAGATGAGTGAGCTAGGTGCGGCTACCAGTTTAAGCCAGTTGTTCCGTAGTCTGGGCTCGACAATCGGTACAGCGGTCTTTGGGGCAATGCTAACGGCTGGCATCGTAGCTCACCTGGGCGATATTCAGCAAAGTGCTTACTTGCAAACTTTGTCGAAAAGCCCTGAAATCTCCAAGATTGGTAGTTTAAGTGATGCCAATACGATCCTGAGAATTAATATGCCTGATACCAAGAGTGTGATTACGAGTGCGGCCGAAGCCAATTTCGCACAGATTCCGCTGCCCGCTAGAACTGGCGTAGAGCAGACCTTTAAAGCCCAACAAGATCAGTTTGCGAGTACTGTAACACATGCTTTTAGCTACAGTCTGCAGCGGATATTTATGGTCGCCGGTGGTTTAATGGTCGTGGCGACGGTTGGCGTCTTTGCTCTTAAAGAGCGGGTTCTACGCAGTGCCAAGCCAGAAGAAACACCCGGCGAAGCCTAGTTGTTTAATACAACAATTATTGCTTGCGGTAACTTGAAAATTAGATTATTATATTAGCAATAGCGTTATCTAAATAGCGCCAGTCTTGACGTGCGCGCCCAGAATTGCTAATATAGTTGATGTGTCTCGCGCCAAAACTATATTATAAAGGTCGAAGCGCGTGAGGCTGTACATAGTACAAGGAGTGAATAATCACATGCCAATAGCCGTCGAATTTGTGTCGTCACGACGCAAAAAGATAGCCGTGGATGTGGTGCCTGCCGAATGGCAACTGTATATTGCACAGTAGTAGTCATCTGACTATAAATCCGAGTTTCGTTTACGAGACTTAACAAAAAAGAAAACACCCCAAGGCACCGGGGTGTTTTTGCTTTTATAGGACCTTAGATTAACTTCTGGCTGGAGGGGTGACGCCGGCAGCCTTGAGCTGGGTATCTAGGGCGTCACGTAATTGGTTACCGCTACCCTGTTGGATGTCGCTAATGACATTACTCGATAACTTGACGCCGTTTAGGAAGAGTGATGGTGTTGAATCAACCTGTACCTTTTGGCCGATAGCCTCATCAAATGATATCTTTTGCGAAATTGCACTTGATGATAGGTCAGATTGGAATTGTGTTTCGTTGAGGCCTAAACTTTTGGCATAACTGGTAAACATATTAGTGCGGTCTGTACCAGATAGGTTCTCCCAGTCAGCTTGGCTCTTGTATAGTAGGTGGTGCATTTCCCAGTATTTGCCCTGCAAACCTGCGGCTTCAGCGGCTCCAGCCGCCGCAAGGGCATTCTGGTGAATGGTCGTGAGTGGGAAGTTGCGGAAGATATAAGTGATGACGTCTTTGTATTGGTTGGTGACAGTTTCGATGCCGGGATTGGCGGCGCCACAACCTGGACATTGGTAGTCGCCATACTCAATCAAGATAACTTTACTATCGGTTTTGCCGATAACATGGTCGGCAATATTGCCGTCCGAGCTAGATGCTGGTTGAATGGCATTGGCATTGATATTATTGATATTAACCTGTGGTGTTGTACTACGAGACCAAACTACGAGACCGACTAGCAATCCCGTGATGACAACTATAAAAATGATCCATGCTTTCTTGCTCACAAAAACTCCTTATGATTACTATATTAATTGTAGCAGATATGACACAAACCCGGCCCCGGCTGATGTACAATAGGGTTATATGCTGTTAGTGTTATTGGTTATTCTGGTGGCCGTATTAATCACCGTTGGCTCTGTGCGACCAATCAAGCCGACTATGAGTACGTTCGAGCGTCGGCGGCGCGCTAACTTGGGCGATGTCGCCGCCCGGGACTTACTGCGCCGCGATCAATTGCTCGGCGGTATCTTGTCGTTGCAACGAATTATCATCGGGCTTGCGATCGCGGCAATCGCAAATATCAGTATTGTGATCTGGGCCTGGGGCTGGGGGCTGCTGGTTATCTTGGCGGTAGTGATTGGGTACGGGACATTGGGTCGATTACGACCGATACGGACTGTGGCAAGTCGGCTTTACAATAAATATGAGAATAAGCTACTCGGGTTCGTCGCAAGGTTTCCGGTGGTCTTTCGTGTGATCGGTATCAGTGACATATCAGGCGACACGGTGGCGGTACGATTTGATTCTCGCGAAGAATTACAGCATTTGATTGTGAATTCAAACGGCGTCTTAACGGTTGACGAAAAGCGCCTGCTAGACCACGGACTTTCGTTTGGTGACAAGTTGGTTGGTTCGATTATGGTTCCTCGGAGCGCTATTGATACTATCAAAAAGACTGAGTTGCTCGGGCCGTTGACACTCGATGATCTACATAAAACTGGGCATAGCCGCATACCGGTTATTGATAGTGATATCGACCATATCATTGGTATTTTACAGATTCGTAGCCTGCTAGCCCTGGACATTAAGCGTTCTCTTACGGCCGAGAAGGCCATGGAGCCGCGCGTTTACTACATTCGCGAGGATCAAACTTTGCAACATGCTTTAGCGGCTTTTTTGCGCACGCACCACCACTTGTTTATTGTTGTAAATGAATTTCGAGAAACCGTCGGACTGTTGACGCTTGAAGATGTTATCGAGGCGCTACTGGGGCGTAGGATTATCGATGAATTTGATGCACATGATGACCTGCGCGTCGTTGCGCTACGTAACCTACACGACAACAATCATCCCAAAAACCTCGAGGACGTCTAGCCTTATAGGGGTGGGAGTGCTATACTAAGCATTAATTATGACAAGAACATTAGTCCGAGAAGTTCCGGCCAAGATTGGCGAGACCGTCACCGTACGTGGCTGGTTGCATAAAAAGCGCTTGATGGGTGGCTTAAACTTTATTACTTTGCGCGATCGTAGTGGTTTGGTGCAAACCCTAATTGATAGTGGTGATGAGCTTGAAAAGCTCCGTGGTTTACAAATCGGTACGGTGCTGGCGCTCACCGGTATGGTAGTTGCTGATGAGCGTGCGTCCGGCGGCGCTGAGCTTCACGACGTAGTCGTCGAAGTTGAAATGCCAGTGACTGATGAGCCGCCAATTGAAGTCGATAAGCCAATTTCACATAAATCTGAGCATCTCGACACGCTGTTTGAGAACCGCGTATTGAATATTCGTAACGTCAACGAACAGCGAATTTTCAAGATTAGAGCCGACCTTACCAGATACATTCGCGCGTTTTTAAACGACAAAGAATTTATTGAAATCGATACACCGAAATTGCTGGCCGAAGCTACCGAGGGCGGTGCCGAAGTCTTTAAATTAGACTATTTCGGCAAGACAGCCACCTTGGCGCAGAGTCCGCAATTTTATAAGCAGATTATGGTCGGCGCATTTGAGCGCGTTTACGAAATCGGACATTCTTACCGTGCCGAGCCAAGCGCGACAACCAGACATTTAACCGAACTTACGATGCTTGATATTGAGATGGGCTTTGTCGAAGGGCACGACGAGGTATTGGATATGGTGGGTGACATGACGCAGTACACGCTGAAACGTGTTTATGATGAGCATGCTGATGATCTGCGCATTTTAAACGCCCCGGAACTCAAATTAGCGGCTGACGGCAAGGTGCCACGCTTTACGATTTCCGAAATTCACGATATGTACACCAAGGCGACCAAGACCGATACGACCCAGGAAAAGGACTTAATCCCCGATGAAGAGCGTTGGATTAGCGACTATGCGCGTAAGCAGCTGGGCACTGATTTAGTCTATGCTGTCCGCTTTCCGATTGAAGCAGCCAAGTTCTATCACAAATTAGATATCGAAGACGGTACTGTCATGTGGGGCGACTTGCTGTTTCGCGGCTTGGAAATCTCGACCGTTCCGCTGCGCGAAAATAACTACAATCAAATGATTGCACAAATGAAACAGGCTGGCCTAGATGTTGAGCATGACGGGTTTAAATATTATTTACAGGCCTTTAAATTTGGCTTACCGCAACACGGTGGTTGTGGCTTCGGAATTGATCGTTTGGTGCAAAAGACGATTGGCCTCGCTAATGTTAAAGAGGCGACACTGTTCCCGCGCGATATAAATCGCCTGACGCCATAAGCTAATTCACAGCAGCTCCGCAGTATACTAAGTATAGTTAGTAATCAAGGAATCGCTATTTAATGTCACAACAAAATCGAACAAAGATTATCGGGTTAATTAGTATTGTGTTGATTTCGACCGCCGCCACAACCGGTGTTGTGTTTATCAAGAATATGCAAAGCGGACCACAGTCATACGGCCCAAATCTGGTCGGTAGTACTAATGCGACGACTAGCTCTCCAGCCCCAGTGAGCAGCGCAAATTACAAAGATGGTGTCTATACGGCCACTGGCAGTTTCTATACACCAAGCGGCGATGAACAGATTGGTGTCACCGTCACACTTGCTGGCAATAATATAACCAACGTCTCAATTGATGACTCGTCGATTTATTCAGGTACCTCATTTGCCTACACTGATCAGTTTGCACATGGCATCAATGCAGCAGTCGATGGCAAGAATATTGACACCGTCAATGTATCGCGGGTTTCTGGCGCTTCCCTGACGCCAATGGCCTTTAATAGTGCCCTAGATACAATCAAGAATAACGCGCGAGTCTAGGCATGGAGTTCGAATCTCTCGGTACACATTGGTGGATTGAGGCGGCTGGTGTATCGGCGCACGAGGCGGCGATACACAAAGTCATTGATCGGGTTGATCGCACCTGGTCGCGGTTTCGTGACGACTCGCTCGTAGCACGCATGGCACAAACGGCCGGTCGTTATCCGCTAAATGCGGCAGATATTGAGCTAATGAAGTGGTATAAACAATTGCATGATGCGACCGATGGCCTAATGACTCCTTTGATTGGCCAGACATTATCGGATGCTGGCTACGACAAAGCCTACTCACTGCAACCGGCAGCAAAGATTCAGACAACACCCGGCTGGGATGAGATTATTGAAATAGACGACAATTCGGTGACACTTAAAAAGCCGCGCCTCCTGGATGTCGGGGCGGCCGGCAAGGGCTATGCGGTGGATCAAGTTGCCGAACTTTTAAGGGGCGACTTCTGTGTTGATGCCGGTGGCGATATGATGATTGGTGATAAAGTCAGACGCATTGGTCTAGAGGATCCGCGCGATCCGTCCAAGCTGATAGGAGTTGCCGATATCAGTCATGCTAGTATCTGCGGTTCTGGTATTGGCCGACGGGCCTGGCAGGATTGGCATCACATTATTAATCCACAATCGTCACGACCGGTTGATGGTATTTTGGCGACGTGGGTGATTAGTGACAGCGCGATGCACGCTGACGGCCTAGCGACAGCTTTGTTCTTCGTACCGCCAGAACGACTTGAAAGTCTCGTACCGTTTCAATATTGCATTATGTATAGCGACGGGACGGTGCGGGCGACGAACAGTGATTCAATAACGATATTTACGGAGAAAAATTAATATGAAACGACTAGTTGAAAAGTTTATCGATAGTATTACTATGTATCGCTTGGTGCTTTACGGATTGTATCTGATTATAGGTACGGCAATTGGCCTAAGTATGTTCGGACAGCTCAGCTATACCCCGGTGGCATTAATCGTAACGCTGATTGTGCTCCTAACTAGCTCTTATGTGATTAATCGCTTGTTTAGCCAGACTCTATCGGTGCCGTATAATCCTGAATCGTGGCAAATTACAGCCCTGATTATTTTCTTTCTGGTCTTTCCGCAAAATGATATCAAAGGGTATCTAGAGCTCGTAGTAGTTGCTGGTATTGCGATGGCATCCAAGTATGTCCTGGCTATCAGGGGGCGTCATATATTTAATCCGGCGGCAATTGCGGTAG
>JAJYBZ010000025.1:0-1730 GCA_021778755.1 bacterium
GGTCGTATTACCGTACGTCACCGTGGCGGTGGAGTTAAACGACACTATCGTTTAGTTAACCACAAACTTGCACCAGGGCTAACTGTTACGATCGAAGAGATCGAATATGACCCGAACCGTAGTGCTCGTATCGCCCGAGTCAAAGATCAGTTTGGCATGTATCACTACATTCTAGCCGATACATCAATGGAAAAGGGCAAAGTGATTGTTAGCGGCGAGGAAGCCCCAATCGAATCAAGTAACCGTATGCCTTTGTCGCGAATCCCTGTAGGTACTCAAATCTACGCTATTGAGATTACACCAGGCAACGGTGCTCAAATGGTTCGTTCAGCCGGCACCAAGGCTCAACTGATGGCCAAAGAGGGTGACTACGCCCAGGTACGTTTGCCATCGGGTGAAGTTCGCCGCTTCCGTCTAGAAGCAACTGCGGCTATCGGAGTTGTCGGTAACGTGCAGCACCAGAACGTCAAAATTGGATCTGCCGGACGCAATCGCCGCAAGGGTATTCGACCAGGCGTCCGTGGTGTTGTGATGAACGCCGCAGATCACCCACATGGTGGTGGTGACGGTGGTCGTCACGGTAGTGGTAAACCACCACGTACACCTTGGGGTCAATTGACCCTTGGATATCGTACTCGTCGTCGTAAAGACGTCAGTAAGTTGATCGTAAAGACTCGCCATGATGCGAAGAGGAAGAAGTAACTATGAGTCGTTCACTAAAAAAAGGACCATTTGTTGATTTCAAGCTCGCTAAGAAAGTGGCGGCCTTGACTTCAGACGACCGGACTATCATTAAAACTTGGGCTCGTGCTAGCACGATTAGCCCAGAAATGGTCGGACGCACTATCGCTGTTCACAACGGTAAGGTACACGTACCAGTACTTGTTTCGGAGAATATGGTTGGACATAAGCTTGGTGAGTTTAGTCCAACTCGGAAGTTCCGTAAACACGGTGGAAAGGACAAGAAGTAATGGCTGATCAACTGACAATTCGTGCTTACTCAAAAGGCATCGATCAGACTCCGCGCAAGGTTGCACTAGTTGCTAGCCTGGTTCGTAGCCGCACAGTTGCTGATGCGCTTGTTATTCTGTCGCACACACCGAAACGAGCTGCTCAGCCTGTTATTAAGGCTATTGAGAGCGCCAAGGCCAACGCTGTCAATACCCACGGTCTTGATGCCAAGACTTTAGTTATTTCGACGCTATCAGTTACTGCTGGTGTTCGTTTGAAACGATTTAAGCCAGCTAGCCGCGGCCGTGCCCTTCCATTCCAGAAAAAGTCTGCTAATATCCTCGTCGAAGTTACCGGCGATGTTAAACCTAAGAAACAGCCAGTGGCCGCTAAAGCCGCCAAGGCAGAAGAGAAGGAGACCAAGTAATGGGCCAAAAAGTAAACCCAATTAGCTTCCGTCTTCAGGTCCACAAGAACTGGGACTCACGTTGGTTTGCGCCAAAGCGAGACTTTGCCAAGTGGCTAGGTGAAGACATTCGTATCCGTGAGCTTATCGAGAAGCGTTTCGAAAGCCGCCCAACAATTAACCGTATCGAGATTGAGCGTTCTGCCAACCTGATTACCGTAACGATCCACACTGCCAAAGCTGGTGTTGTGATTGGTCGTGGCGGAGCTGGTGTGACGGAGCTAAAATCTGATATCGAAAAGCTAGCTAGTCTACCTGTGCGCATTAACATCGAAGAAGTGAAGCGCCCAGAACTTGCCGCTAAACTAGTCGC
>JAJYBZ010000025.1:1830-3795 GCA_021778755.1 bacterium
TGGCTAAAAAAGCTACCGTAGTCAAGACAATTGTCGAGCTACGCGATGAGCTAACTGCCAAAACTGTCGATTTGCTACAAGCAAAGCGCGGTAATGCAGCTGGCGAATTGGCTAATCCCCGCGCTATAACCGTTACACGTAAAGAAATTGCTCGCTTGAACACTGCTATCCGAGCACTTGAACTAGCCGAGCTAAAGGAGAAAAAGTAATATGGCCAAGACATTGACTGGTATTGTAACATCGGATGTTGCGAACAAGACCATCACCATCACTGTTACTAGTCGTGAAACGCATCCTATTTATGGCAAGCAGTATACTGTTAGCCGCAAGTACGCCGCCCATGACGAGAATAACGAAGCAAAGATTGGCGACAAAGTCGTTATCGTCGAGACTCGCCCTGTTTCTAAGCGCAAAGCTTTTAAACTCGAGTCGATTATCGAGAAGTCACGTGGTTCGATCGAGCTGAAAGAAGAGGTGGCATAATGATTCAACAAGAAACTCGTTTGAAAGTTTGCGACAACAGCGGCGCAAAGGAAATCCTTTGTATACGTGTTCTTGGTGGAACAAAGCGTCGTTATGCACGTGTTGGTGACATTATTGTTGCCAGCGTCAAGACAGCTAACCCAACTGGTGCTGTAAAGCGCAAATCAGTTGTCAAAGCAGTTATTGTACGTACGCGTGACCAAATTCAACGTAAAGACGGCAGCACTATCGTATTTGACGACAATGCTGCGGTTATTATCGGTGACGACAAGAACCCTAAAGGCACTCGTGTCTTTGGTCCAGTGCCACGTGAACTACGTGACCTTGGCTACGCAAAGATCATCAGCCTAGCACCGGAGGTACTATAATATGGCAACTGTAAAACGAATTATTAAAGGTGACACAGTTAAGCTAATTAGTGGCGCCAACAAAGGTACAACCGGCAAGGTACTACAAGTTCTGACCAAGAAAAGTGCTGTTTTGGTTGAGGGTATTGGTGTTAAACACCGCAACGTGAAACCAAGCCAACTTAATCCACGCGGTGGGCACAAGGACATTCACGTTCCTGTATCGCTGCACAAGGTCGCTCTTGTAGTTGATGAAAAATCAGGCAAGACTAGCCGTGTTGGCTTAATTAAGAACGCTGACGGTGCGACCACTCGTGTGGCGCGTCAGAATAAAGATAAGGAGATCAAGTAATGGTTAAAGCAACTATCACGACCACTCCTCGCCTGAAAGCCCTATATAAAGATACCTTTATCGGGGAACTACAAGCCGAACTAAAACTTGATAATATTCACCAAGTTCCAAAGCTAGAGAAAATTGTAGTCAGTGCGGGCATTGGCAAGAACAAAGATGACAAGCGTTTTTACGAAATTGTTCGTAATACACTTACTAAAATTACCGGCCAGCACCCAGTTGACCGCATGGCCAAAAAGTCAATTGCTGGATTCAAAATTCGTGCTGGACTTAACCGTGTTGGTATTAGCGTAACGCTTCGTGAAGCTCGTATGTACGAATTTCTAGACCGTTTAACTAACGTTGCTTTGCCTCGCGTCCGTGACTTCCACGGTGTTAGTGCCAAGGCGTTCGATCGTGACGGTAACTACAGTCTCGGTATTGTTGAGCAATCTATCTTTCCAGAACTGACATTTGAGGAAACTCAAATTCTTCATGGCTTACAAGTAACTTTTGTAATTAGCGGTGGTAGCAAAGAATACAGTCGCGCATTACTAGAAAAGTTTGGTATACCATTCGAGAAAGTTGGAGGAAAGAACTAATGGCTAAGAAATCTGCAGTTGCACGCGACGAAAAGCGCAAGAAGATGATTCTGAAGTTCGCTGCTAAACGTACTGAACTCAAAGAATTAGGCGACCAAGAAGGTTTGGCCAAGTTGCCGCCCAACAGTTCGCCGACACGCTGGAAGAATCGTGACGCCCTACACGGACGACCACGAGGTTACATGCGCCGATTTGGACTTTC
>JAJYBZ010000025.1:3895-11432 GCA_021778755.1 bacterium
CATCTGGCGTGACAATCACGATCGACAATGATTCTATTACCGTTGTTGGCCCTAAGGGTCAGCTGGTAGTGCCTCATCTGTCAGACGTGACTGTTGCTCTAGAAGACGGCTTTGCCGTTGTGACGCGTAAGGACGATCAGCGCATCGCCAAAGCACAGCATGGCCTGCAGCGTGCGCTACTAAACAATGCTGTCGATGGTGTTGTTAAAGGCTTCGAAAAGAAGCTAGAAATTAACGGTGTTGGCTTCCGCGTTAGCGGTGGCGGACAAGAAATCGAAATGCTACTTGGCTTTTCGCATCCCGTACGCTACAAAGCTCAAGACGGCGTTACGTTAGCTGTCGACAAGATGACAATCACGGTGAACGGTATCGATAAACAACAGGTTGGCCAAGTTGCCGCCGAGATCCGCGCCCTCAAAAAACCCGAACCCTACAAGGGCAAGGGAATTAAATATGCCGATGAAGTTGTGCTTCGTAAGGCTGGAAAGACTGGTAAGTAATATGGCTAATTTCGCTAAGAAACTACTCAACAAAAAACTTCGCAAGAACCGTGTTCGTGCCAAGGTTTCTGGTACTGCCGTACGCCCACGTCTAAGTGTCACAATTACTAATATGCATGTTAGCGCCCAGGTGATCGACGACGTCTCACAGACAACACTTGTTGCTGCGACGACTGTTGGCACCAAGCAGACCGGTACAATCACCGAACAAGCTGCTTTTATAGGCACTGAAATCGCTAAAAAGGCTAAAAAGGCTAAAATTAATGCTGTTGTATTTGATCGTAACGGACGCCAGTACGCTGGACGTTTAAGCGCGCTTGCAGATGCAGCTCGCAAGGAAGGTTTGGAGTTCTAATATGGCCGAAACAACTGAAACTAATAAAGCAGCAGTAGTCCCTACGACTACTCCACGCTCACCACGAGGCGCAGCCCCACGTCGCGACAAGCGTCGTGACCAAACTCCCGAAGAGCCAAAGCAGTTCGAGGAGCTAGTTATCAATATCGACCGCGTGTCGCGTGTTGTAAAGGGTGGACGCCGCTTCCGCTTCAAAGCCTTAGTCGTTGTGGGTGACCGTAAGGCCAAGGTTGGTGTTGGCGTTGCCAAGGGCGCAGACGTCCAGGCAGCTGTTGCCAAGGCAACTGATGTTGCTAAAAAACACATGATTACAATACCGGTTCTAAACGACACGGTGCCACACGAAGCTGAAGTTAGGTTTTCAGGAGCGCAAGTTCTACTGAAGCCAGCCGCTCCCGGTACTGGTATTATTGCCGGCGGTGTTGTTCGAACTATTATTGGTGTAACCGGTATTCGTAACCTACTTTCGAAGTCACTCGGTTCGACCAACAAAGTTAACATTGCCTACGCAACGATTGACGCCCTAAAAAGCATGGTTCCACGTGACGAATGGCTGAACGCACCAGTCAAGCCAGCTACCAAGAAAGTAGCTAAAAAAGAGGAGACTAAGTAATGACTAAGTATCATGAACTACAAGTTGATGCAACGCCTGATCGCAAACGCGTTGGTCGCGGTATCGCCGCTGGCCAGGGTAAAACTGCTGGCCGTGGTACCAAGGGTCAAGGCGCTCGTACTGGCAAGAAGCTGGGCGCTATGTTCCAGGGTGGTCAACGACCACTCGCCAAGGCTGTTCCAAAGGCGCGTGGCTTCAAAAGCCTGCGTACGGCTGCCCAAGTCGTCTATCTAGACCACCTCAACGCTTTTGCCGGCAAGACGGCTGATAACTTCACTTTGTTTGAAGCTGGTTATATTGCAACGCCATTTCACACTGTCAAGGTTATTATGCGCGGCGAATTAACCGCAAAGGTCAACCTGCACGTTAGCGGCGCCAGTAAAAGTGTCCAAGAGGCAGTCGCAAAAGCTGGTGGAACTTTTGTCAAAACTGCGGTACCATTGAAGCAGACCACCAAAGAAGCTGAAAAATCAGATAAGTAGTACTTGTTACACTTCCCAAAGTATGAACCTCATACTTTGCGGAGTAATAATAATTGCTGAATAAGTGAGGGTAAAAATCTAACGTGAACTGGAAAACAATTTTTCAATCATTAAAAAACCGTGATATGCAAAAGCGTCTCTATATTTTGCTTGGTATTATCGTGGCTTATCGTTTTATGGCGCATATTCCAGTGCCGCTGGCCGAACCAACTCAATTAAAGCAAGTCATTAATAGTGTCGTGAGCAGTACCGACTTTGGGGGCTTTCTCAACCTGCTATCTGGTGGGGCCCTGGCTAGCTTCTCGATCGTCCTGGTTGGTATGAGTCCATTTATTACCGCGTCGATTATTTCACAACTACTCACCAAGGCTATTCCAAAGCTGGAAGAGCTCCACAAAGACGGCGAATCGGGCCGCCGTAAAATTAACCAATGGACACGTATGATTGCTGTTCCTCTAGCAATTGTGCAGTCGATTGCCTTTATCTATATCTTGCGCCAAACAGTGCTGGCCGGCAATACAACAGTTCTAGCTAACTCGACTCCGATGGAGTGGGTGGTGGCAGTCACTGCAATGACGGCCGGTTCAATCCTACTGATGTGGTTAGGCGAGTTAATGACCGAACAGGGTATCGGCAACGGTATTAGCTTGATTATTTTCGCCGGTATTATCAGCCAGTTGCCCGCAACACTAGCGAGTTTAGGTACGGCGCTGTTCGATACTTCCAAAGGTGCGCTCAATGTTTTCGGCTGGTTCACCATCCCGGTTAATCCATTAATGTTCTGGGTTTCAATAGGTTTAGCGGTCGTGTCGCTGGCGGTGTTATATATACTCGTCAAGGTGAATGAAGCGCAGCGCGTCATTACAGTCAACTACGCCAAGCGCGTCCATGGTAACAGCTCGTATGGCGGTATCAAAAGCATACTACCTGTGAAGTTAATCGCTGCCGGTGTGATTCCCGTGATCTTTGCCGTCGCGTTCTTGTCGTTACCAGCCTTTTTAGGACAAGTTCTCAAAGCGACCGGCAACCAAGCCTACCACGATCTCGCAGCTAACCTAATCTTGTGGTTCCAGGCACCGCAACCAGGAGCATTTACGGGGACGGCGCTTGAGGCGTTTATATACCCGGTGACCTACTTCATATTAGTGATTATCTTTACGTACTTTTATACCGGTATTGTCTTTAATGCCAATGAAATTGCCGAAAACCTTCAGAAACAAGGCGGCTTTATCGAAGGTGTCCGACCCGGTAATAGTACCGAGGTCTATTTGACGCGGACAGTGAATCGTTTGATCTTATTTGGGTCGCTGGTGTTAGGCATTATTGCCGTTATGCCGTTTGCGGCCGAATACCTGCTGTACAACATCGCCGGCATCTCTAACACCAAGCTATCAATCGGTGGCACGGGGCTGCTGATTGTGGTATCTGTCGCTCTAGAAGCGCTTAGACAGCTAAACAGTCGCGCTTTGATGGTTACCTACGATGACTACTAGGCCGAATTGCGACCGCTACTACATCATTTAGTAAATATTGACACATGTTTTAGGTGCGATATAATAGAAATACAGTAAATAACGCGGGTTAGACAAACGAGCGTGTATTTTTCTTGAGATTGCCTGTTTACCTTTACTCTTATGTGGTGTATAATCTACTACTGTAACTTATGGTAAGTATTAAAGAAGTCATTAAATTGCAAGGTAAGGTGGTGGAAGCACTGCCTAATACTCAATTTAAGGTGGAACTTGAGAACGGCCATGGTATTATTGCTCACATTTCAGGTAAAATGCGCAAGCATTATATCCGACTTGTGCCAGGCGATAGAGTAGAAGTTGAGTTGACCCCTTACGACCTTAGTAAGGGCAGAATCACCTTCCGCTTAAAAGATTAAATTAACGGAAGCAGGAGTTTTTGAACGCTTATGAAAGTTCGTGCAAGTGTCAAAAAAATCAGTCCAGATGATCAGTTGGTGCGCCGTAAGGGTGTACTGAGAATCATCAACAAGAAAAAACCTAAGAACAAGCAAAGGCAGGGTTAAGCATGGCTCGAATTTCTGGGGTAGTAATACCCGCTGAAAAGCAAGTGCAGATCGCTTTGACGTATATCTACGGCATCGGTCCACATTTCGCATCGACCATCCTTGCGGCGGCCAATATTGAGCCGACCACTCGGGTGAAAGATCTCACCGAGGCTGAAGAACAACGTCTACGAGAGTTAATCGATACTGGTTATACTGTCGAAGGCGATTTACAGCGTCAGGTAACAAATAATATCAAACGTCTAAAGGATGTTAACTCGTACCGTGGTTTGCGCCACAAAGCGGGCCTTCCTGTAAACGGCCAACGTACCCGTACGAATGCACGAACTCGTAAGGGTAAGGGTGTCGCCGTAGGTGGAACTCAAAAGAAGGCAGCGTCTAAGACGTAGAAAGGAATAAGATTATGGCAGATGCAAAAACTACAACTCGTAAGAAGCAGCGACGATCAGTTCCTTCTGGTCAGCTGCACATTCAGGCAACGTTTAACAACACAATTGTTACGTTTACTGACAAAAAAGGCAACGTACTAGCCGCCTCAAGCGCTGGTGCAACTGGTTTTCGTGGTAGCAAGAAAGGTACAGCATATGCTGCACAAGTTGCTGCTGAGAAAGCCGCCGAAACTGTTAAGGGTCTTCATGGCGTCAAAGCTGTCGACGTTTTCGTAAAGGGCGTTGGCCTAGGACGAGACGCTGCAATTCGCGCAATGGGAAGCTTTGACATCTCAGTCGATAGTATTAAAGACGTGACCGGTGTCCCACATGGTGGTGTTCGCCCACGTAAAGCGAGAAGGGCATAGGTTATGGCACGAGATACTTCTCCTATTGTTAAACAGAGTCGTCGCGAGGGTTACGCCCTACACCCCAAGGCTCACAAAATCATGGCTAAAAAGGCCGGTATTCCTGGTCAGCACGCTGGTGGACGTCAGGGCAAGGCTAGCCTGTACCTAACACAGCTACGTGAAAAGCAAAAAGTACGTCGTACTTACGGACTACTGGAAAAGCAATTTGCTCGACTAATGGTTGAAGCTGGACGTCGCGAAGGATTAGCCGGTGAGAACTTGCTACAACTGCTGGAGCTCAGGTTAGATAACGCTATTTACCGCGCAGGATTTGCTGTTTCTCGTCGCGCTGCTCGTCAGCTTGTCGGTCACGGACACTTTATGCTTAACGGCCGCCGCGTCGATATTCCATCAATTCGCCTGAAACCGGGTGATGAGATTGTAATTCGTCCAAAGAGCGCTAAATCTGGCTACTTTAGTCAAATTGATGATGTCGTTAAAAATTCCGTTCAGCCGCCACTTAGTTGGATCAAGAGCGATCACAAGAAACTTACAGTCTCAGTAACAGGTTTACCAATGCGTACAGAGGCAGAACCAGATATCAACGAACAGCTAATCGTCGAGTACTACTCACGTTAAGGGTAAGGAGCCTACATTATGACAAAAGTAATTCACAACCCCGCACTTGCAAACATTGATGAGCATTCAGCTACTAACGCCACTTTTTCAATCGAGCCTCTACACGCTGGTTACGGTAACACCTTAGGTAACAGCCTACGTCGCGTCCTGCTTTCAAGCATCTTAGGAGGTGCTATTGTGGCTTTTCGTATCGAAGGTGCAAGTCACGAATTCACAACCGTACCTGGTGTTAAAGAAGATGTCGTTGATATCATGCTAAACCTCAAGAAAGTTTGTTTGAATGTTTACTCCGACGAGCCAGTTGAGCTGCGCCTAGAGAAAAAGGGTGCAGGCGTTATTACAGCTGGTGATATCAAAACAACCGCTGATGTTGAAATCATCAACAAAGATCAAATTATCGCTACAATCGACGACCCAAAGAAGTCGGTTGTGATGGACCTAGTTGTTGAAGCTGGTCGCGGCTACCGTACTATCGAAGAATCAAGCGTTGGACGCGTTCACAGCGATATGATTGCTCTAGACGCTGTCTTTAGCCCAGTTCTTCGTGTTCGTTTCAAGGTTGATAGCACACGCGTTGGCCAAGAAACTAACCTCGATAAACTAGCGGTGACAATTGAAACCGACGGTTCAATCACTCCACGCGGAGCTTTTGAAGAAGCTGCTGCCATCCTAGTCAACCAATACACCGCACTAGCCGGTTCAACAACAGTTGAAGCTGCCCCTGCACTTGGACAAGACAACGAAGATGATACTAGCGAATTGAACACGCCAATCGAAGAACTCAATCTGTCGGCACGCACAGCTAACGCTCTGATTAACAACGACATCCGTACAGTCCACGACCTTGTTACTTTAACTGAACAAGATTTGCGTGAGCTGAAGGGCTTCGGATCAAAAGCGCTAGATGAAGTAAAAGATAAACTAGCAGAACTGGAACTTTAGATATGCACCGACACAGTTATAAAGGAAGAAAATTCGGTCGCGAACGTGATCAACGTCGTGCGCTTCTGAAGGGTTTGGCAACAAACCTGGTAGAGCATGGCAAGATTGAAACGACACTACCCAAAGCCAAGGAACTTGTTCGATACATCGAAAAAGTTATCACCAAGGCTAAAAAGGGTGACCTTCACAATCGACGTCAAGTCATTGCAGCTCTGTCTACTCAGGCCGCTGCTTTCAAGTTGGTTGACGAAATTGCCCCACAGTTAAAGGGTCGCACCAGTGGACATGTACGCGTTGAACGCACGCGTCTACGAGTTGGTGACGGCGCACAGCTTGCAACTATCGGCTTTGTCGATGAATTGAAAAGCGTAGCAAAAGAGGAGACGGCGTAATGGTTAATGCTAAAACATATTCACAAAAGCCCAGCGAAGTCACTCGTCGTTGGATCTTGATTGATGCCTCAAGTGCACCTCTGGGCCGTGTCTCAACTGAGATCGCCAAGTACCTTATCGGTAAATACAAGCCTACCTACACGCCTCATATCGACGCTGGTGATTACGTTGTAGTTATCAACGCCAGCAAATTGGTTGTAACAGGCGACAAAGAGACTGACAAGATGTACTATCATCACTCAGGATTTCCTGGTGGTATTAGTGACGCAACTTTGGGTGAAGTTCGGGCTAAGTTCCCAGAGCGAATTATCGAAGAGTCTGTCAAGGGTATGATTCCACGTAACAAGTTAGCCGCCGAGCGCCTCAAGCGTCTCCGTGTCTTCCCTGGCGAGGCGCATACTCATACAGCTCAAACACCAGAGAAAGTTGAGGTTAAATAATAATGGCTGATTCTAAATATTTTTACGGACTCGGACGCCGCAAGAGCGCAACTGCCTCGGCTCGTCTCTATGCTGGTAAAGGTAAAGTAACCATTAACGACAAACCAGCCGATGAATACTTCAGCGAGAATAAAACTCACGTTGCAGAAATCACCGACCCACTAGCGCTTGTTAACAAGCAAAAAGATTTTGACATTACAATTCTTGTCAAAGGTGGTGGTATCGCTGGTCAAGTTGATGCCATTAAGCTTGCGATCGCCAAAGCGCTGACTGTTGGTCACGCCGACCTTCGCTCAACACTTAAAAAGGCCGAGTTCCTAAAACGTGACTCACGCGAAAAAGAACGCAAGAAATATGGTCT
>JAJYBZ010000003.1 GCA_021778755.1 bacterium
CCAGCAGGAGCTTGACCTTGCGGTCAATCTCCTTAATACTAGACCCCGTAAGCGACTAGGCTACAAGACACCAGCTGAGATGTTTGAAACAAAATGGTAGTGTTGCGATTTGAGGTGGAATTCAGCCGTTAGATATTGACTTTTAGACATATTCGTGCTATAATTAATACAGTTCTTTGACATATCCCGACCCCACCGCCTCAACAACGATCGGAGACGTTCATGCCGCAAGAAGTCATCAACTTTGGCTGGTACATGGAAGTTGGAAGCGAAGACCTAGGCAGCAGCAGGTTTGCCGATGCGGTCATCGCGTTCAAGCACGCCGCTGATGCGGCGTATAGCACGTACGAAGTTGCCTGCGCTCATCAGATGCAGGGCGTCGCCCTGCGCCTGAACCGCAAACTCGAAGAGGCGCATGTCGCTTTCGGAACAGCCACGCTGTACGCCCGCGGAAACGACGAGCTACTCTGGCGCATCAATCGCGACAAAGCCATGGTCTACATGGACGAAGGCAAACTCCGACATGCATCAGACCTCCTCGAAGACAGCTTTATCGGTCTCATCAATATCAATGAGACCGAGGCTGGCGCGTCACTCGGATTCCTCGCCCGCGTCGAACTCCGCATAGGCCACAAGGACGAAGCATACCGGCTGTTCATCGTAACAGCCATCATGTTAAGTCATGGAGACAACCGAACGTACGAATTGAACAACCTAGTCTGGTTGTTCAAGCTCGTCAGCCCGTTCGTGCGCCCCATCCTACTGCCACGGGCCCTACGACTCATCAGGCAGACTGGACAGAGGCGCCGTCTGGTAGAAGTTGCTCTCCTCGTGGTTGGTGGTAACAGGCTGTACGACACGGCGGAGCGCTACGCGACCCGTCGCCACCGCAGCCCAGGAGCCTAGAACTACCCCACCGGGTCAGCCAAGTGCTGACCCGGTGGGCGCACTACCTCGTTATTAATACGGGGTGTTTTTTATATCGCGGCGTGTTGCCTGGCTACCAACAAACATTCACCCTGAATTGATTCAATACCGCCAATCTGGGCTAGTGTCTTCAGCGATCGAGTTGCCACCAAACGCAGTAATTTAATGTGTGCTGCCCCGAGTTCGCCGCCCACCACTGACCTTAGACCCTGTTCGGCTTCATCATAACGATACTGTCGATCAATTGCGAGCTTTTCGCCGGCTGTGTCATGGTACAAACTAAGTTCATGCCCCAAAACAGCCGAATAATGCACATAAAACCAAGTCTGAATTAATTCTAAGGATATTGACGGCACATCTAGCGCCATCAATACTTCCGACAATATATCATACCAGTCTGGCTCATCAACCATCTCGCTCGCCTTGGCGACTAGTTTAATGGTCGTATAAGCAAATTGCATGCGATCATAATCTTCCATAATATGGCGGTAAAATTGCACCAGTCGCGCTGAAGTCAATATCCCCAAATCGCCCTTGCCATCACCGATGACGACATCACAAATCGCAAATAACTCGATGCCGCCAGCCAGGCGGCTCTTTTCACGCCTGACGCCGCGTGCCATAACACTGCGTTTGCCGCTAGGTGTCAGGAGCTGCAGGATACGATCAGCTTCACCATAGTTAGTGCGGCGCAATACAATAGCCCGTGTCCGCAAACTATTCATCTAAATCACGCTCTTTACGGCGGCAACCATATCACTCGGTTCCATCGTAGCTTTGTCGAGTATCCGCTTGACACCATATGGCCTGACATCATCAAGTTTAATATCAGCAGCCAAGTTGGTACATAAGACAACCGGTATTGCTCCCGTATCACCATATGACTGCAGTTCATTGAGTAGCGCAAAGGCCGTACTACCGGTTAGCAGAACGTCCAATATAATCACATCGGGGCGCACATCGTCAACAGCATCGATGGCAGCAATGGCGTGCAATGCAATCGACGTCTTATAGCCGGCTTTTTCGAGCACACGTGCCTGCTGCTCAGCCAGCCATGCATCATCTTCGACGATTAAAATATGTAGTTGTTTCATAATAAACTAAGTTGATGCGAAGCGCCAAGATCGACGTAAAAGGTCGCTCCATCATGATGTCTAATAATACCTATTCGGCCGTTCATCGCATCAGCGAACTGACTCGCAATATACAACCCCAGCCCGCTACTTTGCGGCCTGGCATGCACTGACTGTGGTGCCTTGGTTAATTTACTTTGCAAAGTCTGCCACATGTCACTCGATAACGCTGGACCATAATCACGTACCCCGAGGCGAATTGTCTGGCCGTCATTAAAGGCCTTGATTTGAATTTCGACTGCGGCATTAGAATCGGCATAATGCAGTGCGTTATCGCTAAAATTCATAATTATCCGACGTAGCAAATCACGATTCGCCACCATTAGCAGCGGATGTTTGCGTGGTAGCAAACGGACACCGCGGCCATAGGCACTAAATAATGGCGTCAATTCATGGACAATATCTTCACATAACTGTTGCGGATTGATTGGTTCTAAGTTGAACATCGCGTCGTCTAGCCTAGCCGATCTAGTGAGGTCGCTAGTTAAGCGGAGAGCCCGCTCGCTCGTCAGGCTAATTTGGCGCAACATCCGCTGACTTTCACTCACTGACAGATCGCCAGCCTCTAACATTAGCGACAATTGACGCATTAACGCCAGCGGCGACTTTAGCTCATGCGCAGCGGCCACGAGTGACGGTATTTCACCCCCAATTAACCCCCCGCTAGATTGTTCGTGCATTCCTCGCTTGGCACTCATACTATAACTAGTGTAGCACGCTCGGCACTACCTACTACTGATTAAACTTAATCGTCGCCACTAATGCATTGAAATCAGGTTTGAACGTATCGGCGTCAGTCCGCAGCGTAGCGGTTTTGTCACGAATTTTGTAAATTACCGCTGAACCGCGAATGTCTTTGCTAAAGCTACCGTCCAAACGCGTGCCGTCAATGCCGTTGGATGTGACTGCACTCGATACTAAATCACCTTTTTTGACCAAGTTCTCATAACTGGCGATGACCTTGTCGTAATCTTTGCTTTCGATTGTTACCCGCAACGCGTATTGTTGCGTCGAATTACTGACTGGCGGAACACTAATAGGGTTCAAATAGGCCGCATACGTACCACCGCTAGATGCGTCCTGGTCGACGTAAACACTCCACGTCTTGGGATAATTAAACGTCAAACGACCATAGTCGTCCGGACCAACAAATTGTCGATTTGGTTCTTTGTCGCGAGCGGCGAACTTCGCCTCATCACTGTCAGCCTGGGCCTTTTTAGCTTCAGCGACAGCCGAGGCTATTTTGCCGTTAACGTCCGTTTTCTGAGCGCTATAGTTCATAATGCCCCAGACCGCCGCCGCGCAAGCCGCCGCGCTCAATATCGACAAGCCGATTGTCGCAATCAATAAACTGTTCGCCGCACCGTGTTGTCGAGTTTTGCTAGATGATATCATGCTGTCATTATACTTACGGTTGTATTATGTGTAAAGCTCGACACGACTAAGCTTCGCTGTCAAACTTTTGCTTTACAATTTGGATGTCGTTTTTTAGGGCCGTTAAATCTTTTTCGATTGTCTCAGCTAGAGCTTCGGCTTCTTTGAACTTATCGAGAGCTGTTTCGAGTGTGAAATCTTCACTATCGAACCAGGCGACTAGTTGCGCTAGTTCGGCAGTTTTTGCCTGAATGGTTTTATTTTCTTTGGACATTTTTTACCTCTGCTTTAATTATAGACCGATTTGTTTCAACCTCAATCATCGCGCCGACCGTTTGCGCACCTCTGATCAACGCGTAGCCTCTAGCTAAAACAGTCTGCGGGTTTAATTGAGCCAGTACATTACGGACACCCGCCAGCTGTATCAATTGTTGGTCAATACGTCCGTCGGTGGCCTCGAGCGCACCGATTAACATATCTGATACGATCGTCGACTGCTGAGATACGGCACTTTCGACACGCGGCAACAGCGAGCGCACCTGGTAACGTACAGCACGAATTATCTCTCCTCTATCTGGAACAAGTAATTGCGCTGCATTACTAGGTGTGGCGGCGCGCACATCGGCGGCCATATCGGCCAAGCTTTCATCGACTTCATGGCCGACGCCAACCAGCGTCGGTACACGGCTAGCGGCAATCGCGCGAACTAATTGTTCATCGTTAAAAGCCGCCAAGTCATCAGCGCTACCGCCACCTCTAATTATAACAATGACTTCCGGTAGTTCATCACGACTATTAAAGTAAGTTAACGCTCGAATAATCTGATCTGGTGCGTCTGCCCCCTGAACCTGAACGTGCGCCACATCAACCCGTAGCCCGCCCCAACGATCATTAATAATCTTGATAAAGTCAGCGTAACCAGCTGCTTGAGTACTGCTAATAACGGCCACGTGTCCCGGAATACTAGGTAGCGCACGTTTACGGTCTGGGGCAAACAAGCCCTCTAGCTCCAGTTTGGCCTTTAATAGTTCAAAACTCTTTTTGAGCGCGCCTTCACCGCTCGGACGGACAGATTTAATAGTCAGACTGAATTTACCCCACTGCGTAATCTTGGGGACGGCCGACACAATCACTTTCATGCCATCTTCAATCGGTACCCGCAGTTGCCAAACAGTCATAAAACAGCCCAGGCTACCACCAGTATCCTTGATATCAAAGAAGACATATTTAGCTTGATTGACCTTGAACGAAGCAACCTCACCCTCAATCTCGACTGCTGGGTAAGTATATTCAAGTGTTTGGTTGATAACAGCGATAAAATCGCTAACGCTGAATAGGGGTTTTTCCATATTTGAAAATCGTTAACTGATAAAAGACATAGCCAAAAATAATCGTGCCAGACAGTAACGCCACGCGCGCCAATAAGATACCAGCAATCGCCACATCCGCCGCAACACCTGATGAGGCCAGGAAAGCAATCATAATCGCCTCATAAACGCCGGCGCCGCCCGGCGTTAGCGATATCACTCCGGCAATACCAGCAACCCCAAAGGCTACGAACAGCACGGCCGGGTTCACCCAGCTACCAAGTGCCATAAACGCAATAACTAGCAATAATACGTCCGACAGATTCGCAATTATACCCCATATCAACGGTGTTTTGAGGATTTTTTTATCGCGTTTAATGTCGATGTAGTCAACGTGCAACTCATTAAAGAAATGCTCAACTTTATCTCTTTTAACGACCTGATATTTCTTGCCAAACGTTACAACGAAGACGACCTTGTTCGAAAACCGTGCTAACCTATCCGAAAAAGTCGACAAGCGTTTCGTGCTGCCGATAATGTAAATCGCAAAGACCGTCGCGCCGATTGCGGCAACCGCCAGTAGAACGCTCAGCATAATTATCAAGCGACTGACCTTGTGATCGAGAATCAGGATTAATACTGAAATAAACATAATGGCGACAAATGCCAAGAACATAATTGCAAAACGAACAATTTGGGCCATAGCCGCACGGCCAGCCGTCACGTTATAACGGTGTAGTACCCAGCCCAAATACGAAAAGCCAGCTGCCCCACCACTCGGCAAAACGTGATTAACAAAGTTTAATTCAAGCGCCATACGAGTCATCGTCCAATGCGATACACCTTTGAGGTCACCTTTGGAACGTAAATAGGAGAATATCATGCTGCCCACCGCATAGTAGCTCAGGAATTGGATCGGAATTAGTAGCGACAGTATCCAGCCGTTCACCCGACCCAGCAAGCCCCAGGCGTGCGCAATCTCTGGCCATGCGAAGTACACAAAAAGGCCTAGCAAAACAAGCGTGACGACTGTTACCCATGATCGAAATGACATATCTGGCACTATTATAGCACCATAATCACCCCAGTCGTCGTATAATGAAGTTATGTATATAGCAATTCTAGGCCGCCAGCCGGCCCTTGGTATCGCCGAGCTGGAGCGTGTCTTTGGTGGCAATCAAGTCACGCCATTATCCAACCTGGCGACACTGATCGATACCCCCACTCTCGATATTCAAACGCTTGGTGGTATCCTCAAGGCTGGTCACGTTACGGCCGAAATTAATAATGGCGACTGGCACAGCGCCAGCCAAAAGATCGTCCAACACTATCTGAGCCAATGGTCGTCGCTTGACGGCAAAATCACCCTCGGTATTAGTGCCTATGGCTTTGATGTCAAGCCAACCGAAGTACAAAAAACCGGCATTATATTGAAGCAAAGGCTCAAAAAGGCTTCTGTCAGCCTGCGCCTAATCCCCAACCAAGACACGGCTCTATCGACAGCTACCAGCCATCATAATAAACTCGGCCTGTCTGATAACAAAGTTGAACTATTAGTAGTTAAGGCCAAGAACGGTCGCATTATCATCGCCCAAAGCACTGGCGCGCAGAACATCACCGCTTATACTAAACGCGACCAGGAACGCCCCAAGCGCGACGCCTTCGTCGGCATGCTACCCCCTAAACTTGCTCAAATTATGCTGAACTTAGCCCATCCAGCGCCCCGTGCGCGCATTCTCGATCCCTTTTGCGGTACGGGCGTAATCTTACAAGAGGCCGCTCTGCAAGGCTACGGCGTTTATGGCACTGATCTGGCTGACAAAATGGTTAGTTACTCGGCCGATAACCTACGGTGGCTTTCAGACACTCATCACATCACTTTCGATATTTCGCTCCACGTTGGCGATGCCATGACAACGATCTGGCAACAGCCAATCAATGCCGTCGTGGCCGAAACATATCTAGGCCAGCCATTCAGTGCTCCGCCATCGCCCGCCAAACTCGACGAAGTCCGGCGCAATTGTAATCATATTCTGACTGAGTTTCTCAAAAACCTATCCTCGCAAATCGACAGCGGCACGCCTGTCTGTATTGCAATTCCAGCCTGGCGTGACCGCGAAGGCCACTTCTCGCACCTACCGCTCGCCGGTACGGTCGCCCAATTCGGCTTCAAACCTCACGAATTTCACAATGTTTCTCAAAACGACCTACTATATTACCGCGAAGACCAAGTTGTCGCCCGTGAACTATTAGTTCTGACTAAGGTCTAATCCTTACTTTTCCCTCGTCAAGTAACAAACGAGCTTCTTTTGGACTACAAAAGAAGCAAAACTGCTGGGGTTGTGCATTACTACGGGTGGCGCACGGTGGGGCCACCCCAAAATTGCTTTATGGTAAACCATAAAGAATTTTAGGGGTAAAGCGTGCGACAGGACCCGGGAGTGTAGTGGATCCTGTTACTAAACCTGGCGTGAAGCAGCGTTAGGGAAATACGGGGCTAGAGGGTGGGGCGAAAGCGCGGACGAAACAATATTCTCCCGCACCTCTTACCTACTCTTGACGCTAACCGACATATTTGATACAATCAGTTAGATTTTGTCATTAAATTAAAGGAGTTATTCCATGTCACACGTTAAAGCAGGTGGTTCATCCAAGAACATCCACAATAACGCCGGTCAACGACTTGGTGTTAAGCGTTTCGGCGGCCAGACTGTTCGTGCTGGCGAAGTCCTAGTACGCCAGACCGGCTCTACTAAATTAGCTGGTCCAGGCACATTCATTAGCCGCGATTTCACAATCCACGCTGCTATCGATGGTGTTATTGGTTTCAGTAAAGTTCGCAAAAGCCGCTTCACCGGCAAAACCGCCCCTCGCACCCAAGTCCACGTTATCTAAAACGGACACACATTAAAATAACCTCCATCACGGAGGTTATTTTAGTCGGATTATAATTAACTATTTATTAAGTCTTGCATAAGTCTGGGCATAGCTCGATGCAATCGCCCGTGCTGCGTCTGATAATTCACGCTGATGCTGACCCGCTATCTGTCCCCATCTAATCGAGCCCTCGCCGTCACCGCTCTTTTGCGCATACCTCTTGGTGTCGAGTGCTTGAGCATAAAATTCCAGGTGCGTAATGTCATCTGCGCTCAGGCCCTTGGTTAATTCACCTAGCGGATCTTGTATTGCGACCTCAGAATTACTGAAATCCCGCTCTCGAACAGCTACAGGTTCAACCACTGCAGGATTATTAGGTCCGACTACGCTAAACGCACGGTCTGCCATTGCGGCCCGAGCCGCCTCTTTGGGGTTATAGCCAAGGTCGCGCTCAATTTGTTCGTCTAACTTATCTTGCAACGAGCGAAGTTCAGATGTCTTAACTGTCTTTTCCAGACCCTTCTCCAGATTCACGACAACAGTCAGCGCTGGGTTAGTAGACTCGACAGTCCATCCTATGTGATCTGTACCGCCATTCGAACGCGGGACAGAGACCGCCTCACCTACCGCAAAAGGTTCTACGCCTGCTTTGCCAGCCTCAGGAGTATCAGGCAACTCTTCTCGACTGGGCGCGAGATTATTCCAATCAGGCATTTCAATTAACTTAAGTTCTGGTGCTCGTGGCTCTGGGTTTTCGATTGACATCTTTGTATTCCTTATCATTGTTTGTTTTAACTAATTTACTCCACTATAGCATAAGCTTGATAAAAAAGCAACCCCCTGTTGCCAGAGGGTTGCTATGTTTAGTTGATGCTTTTATTGTTCGGCGCTAGGTTTAGCGATCTTTGCAGCTCGTACGGCGAGGGCCGAGACTTGCTCAAGTTGCTCGGTTCGGCGTCGCTGCAATTCATGTGCAATCGCAACCCGGTTGGGATCGACAACCTGCTCGGGTACATAAGGTTTTTCGTCTTTGTCGAGACCGGGTACTTCAGTAATCATGTCGAGACCTGTTGGTTTGGTGTCCATTGTTTGTTTTCCTTTGTTTTTGTTATTTATTAACTATATTTCATTATAACATAAGCGTCATAAAAAAGCAAGGCCACAGTGTTGCGACCTTGTTACATTCTATCTTCTAATCCTGTGGTTGCTGCTCGAGCATGCCCAAATGGAACTTGACGCGTTCTACGACGTCACCAATGACAACCTGGGACTTCACTAGGTAATCATCAACACCGAGTGCTTCGGCGCGCTCTTTGTCCTTGGGCTGGCTGAGGGCAGTTAGCATAATAATGCGAATATCAGCTGTCTCTGGTGTGTTACGGAGTATATCTAAGACATCAAAGCCACTAATCTTTGGCATCATCGCATCGAGTAGAATTAAATCTGGTTTGTAATCAACCGCGGCCGACAGAGCATCTTCGCCGTTATTAACTTCGTGAACGTCAAAACCTTCCAGCTCCATACGTGATCTATAGACTGACGACAGGGCAACATCATCTTCGACAAGCAAAAGTTTTTTCTTTGTATCCATATTACTAATCATAGTACTACATTCACAGGCACAAGCACAAGCTCTATAACCCGAGCGTCTTCACTGCAGCGTCAAACTGCGGGTCATTGCCGGCATTAACGTCCTGGGTCGTGATTGGGACAACCACGTCTGGAACAATACCCTCTTGATTAATGTTCTTGCCGTTCGGTGTATACCAGCGCGCTACGGTGACCTTTAGTTGTGCGCCTTGCGGCAAATCGATTAGCTTCTGAACGCTACCCTTACCAAAGGTCTTTTCACCAACCAATTTAGCAACTTTGTAATCCTGCAGAGCGCCCGAGACAATTTCGCTGGCACTGGCACTGCCACCGTCGACCAAGACAACTGTCGGAATACCAGCCAGGACTGGATCAGTGCCAGATTTGAGCTCGTTGACGACCTTGCCGTCTGTCCGTTCGCTCACGACCACTTTATCATTCAGCCATAGGCTAGCAACGCTCTGGGCGGCGTCTACATAGCCACCGCCGTTACCGCGAAGATCTAGAATGACACCTTTAACGTTGTTGGCTTTGAAACTGAGCGCCGCGGTATGCGCCAAGCCAGCCGTTTCGCTGTCAAAGCGACTGATCGTCAGGATACCAATACCGTTCTTGATAGATGATTCAACGCTCGGGTTAATAATCGTATCTCGTGTCACAGTATAATCTTTGACGTCACTGCCGCGCTGAATCGACAATTTGACGGTCGTACCGACATCACCGCGTATTTTGGCGACAACCTGATCAACCGTCCAACCGGTCGTTGGCTGATCGTTCACCTTGAGGATAATATCGCCCGCCAGCAAACCAGCTTTTTCGGCCGGATTCGACTTCAGTACCCGAATGATTGTTGCCTGATTATTACGAATACCGATCTCGGCACCGATGCCACCACCAATATTACCTGTTAAGTCATCTGAAAAAGTCGTCGACTCAGATGAAGTCATGTACAGTGTATAGGTATCGCCGGCTGCTGCCACTAGCCCCTTGTTAGCGCCATCGATCAGTGCCTTATCTGATAAGGTGCCATCGTAATTAGCTTTTAGCGCGCGGTAGGTAGCCTCGACCGAACTAAGGTCGACATTGCCGGCATAAACTTTTTGACCAAAGACGGGGCCAATGAGGCCCATAATTTGATTACTGTTAGTACCGGCAATAAAGCCAATAGCGGCTGTTGCGGCAATAATCAGAAACAAAATGTTAGATGATAACGGTTTGATGCTTACTTTTTTCGGAGCGCGCAAATGCGCACGAGCTGAATGTGGCTTATCGGTCATTATTCTCCCCTATGAGACGGTTTTTACTTTATATAAGTATAGCGCACTCGGGTATGTGTGCGCTATAGAAGTTATGGTTTTAATAAGATTACGCTGGTGGGAATCGTAGAAATACGACACCTGTAGACTTAATGTCCATCGTACTATATTGACCGGTACCATAGAAATTGAATTGACTGACATGAATCCAACCATTACTATCTGCAGATGATTCAACGACCATAGCGTGACCGATAGGCGCAAAGTTATCGGTAGTTTTGGGCAAAATCACAGCGTCCCCTGGCTGTGGATCATAAACTCTGACTGCACCACTATATGCTGGTGCGCTTGACGGCCATTGGTAGGCCATACCTTGACCACTAAAGCCTCCTACGTATCTATTAAATCTGTATTGCAAAGCCCAAGCAACATAACTCACGCACTCCCTATTGAATAAGGCCCATTGGTCATGAGAGTACGGCGCGTTATAGTCAAGGGCATAATTACAACCCCAACCGCCAACTCCACCTTCACCGACGGCAGGATAGCCACCGCTACAACCTTGGTTGCCGCTCCAGTGAGCATACTGGAAACTGCCGTTAACACCCGAGCTACCACCCCCGCTACTAAGCAAGCTTTGATAATATGCACGCTGAGCAGCTGCGGCATCGGCAACCTTTTGCTGAGCACTAGCAGCAATCTGCTGATAAGCAGCCTCTTGACCCTGTGTCTGCGTCAATAAATTCTGCTGCTCCGCCTGTTGCGCGGCGAGTTGCGCTTTTTGTGCGCCTTGTTGATCGAGCACTTTCTGAGTGTCGGCTTTCTGCGTAGTAAGCTGTGTCTTTAAGTCTTGAATCTTAGCAATCGTACTAGTTAACTGATCGCGGACTGAATTGCGATATTCCTGTTTATCTAGGTAGTCACTAATATTCTTGCTGCTAGCAAGCATTTCTAGTGGCGAAATCTTGGCATCAACGTATAGATTTGCAATAGTTTCACCGAGCGCATCTTGGTTGTCCTTGATCTGCTTTTCAGTATCGGCAATTTGAGCAACTAATTGGTTATACTTTGCCTGACTAAGGTCAATTTCACCCTGTATGGCAGTAACCTGCACCTGGATTTGCGCGACGGCTGTCTGTAGAGTTTGAGCTTGCGTGGCCATCTGTGCCGCTTGAGCTTGAGCTTTTTGAATATCTTGCTGCAACGCACTAATCTGATCATCATATTTGTCAGCAAAAACCGACTGAGTGACCTGTAGTGGTACCGCAATGGCAATTATTAGCGCTATTATCACCAGAGCTGACTTGGTCACAAGATTTACCGAAGCTGGTGTGGCGGTACGCAGTTTCATAGTAACCCCAATTTTAGCATAAGCAACATAGTTTTGTCAAACTTCATCATATCTGTTAAAGCTTCAAATATCGCCTGGTGGCTAGTAGCGACGAAATTACACCAATCAAGGCACCAATTACGATCATTCCTAGCAATATAAAAGCAACGTAGAGCGTCATAAAGTCGATCATCGGCTGAACGGCAATTTGATAGCTCTCCAGCGTCGATGCCGAAGAATAAAGTAAACCATAACCGATACCCGTTGCGATAATCGCTGCAATAAAGCCGTAAACAATCGCCTCAACGACGAATGGGCCACGTATAAACGACTGGTCGGCACCAATTAGCTTCATCATCTGAATCTCTTCCTTGCGATTAAAGATTGCCATGCGGATGGTGTTAAAGATTATCAACGATGAAACGGCGATGAATACTAGACTAGCGATAATACCAACTTCCTGGGCAAAGTTAATAGCGTGACCGATCGTGGCAATACTGGCCTTGCGCTCCCCTGCAAACGATGGCTGACGGGATGGGTCGATGTATTGCTTTAATAACTTATCGGTATTTACAAAGTTACTCAGTTGCGACGTATCGTCGATATTGGTTACGGTAATATGCAGAATCCCAGGGTTCATATTAGTTGCTTCGTTGAGAGCAGCTAGGTATTTGACATCGTTCTTGTTCTCCTCGGCAATAATCGTCCTAGCCTCAGCCGCGCTCACATAGGAAACCGAACGAACGGTCGATAGTTTAAGTAGCTCATCCTTAATAGCGTTCGCTTGGTCGTCAGGCGTGTCGGTCTTGAGATAAATCGACATATCAACCTTGTCGCGCAGTTCACCAACAGTATCAACCAAAACCGCGCGTGAAGCTACGGCGATAAAAATAATCAGTAGTGTAATCGTCATAACGGCCGTCGCGGCAATTGTCAGCCAAGCGTTACGCGAAAAGTTATTAACCCCGTAGCGACACATACGAACAAAGGTAATCCATTTGCGACGACCTTGTTTTTGCTTGGCAAAGGCTTTGGAATCTAACTTGCGCTTGCTCACTGACGGTAACTCCCCTGCGCCTGATCACCAGTAATCTTGCCGTGGTCAATCGTGATGACACGGCGCTTTAATTTGTTCACAATATCAACGTTGTGGGTCGTCAACAAGACCGTCGTACCGTATTTATTAATCTTTTCCAGTAGTCGTACGATATCCCAGCTGTGCTTGGGGTCCAGGTTACCAGTCGGTTCATCGGCAATCAGAATCTTGGGCTGACGTACAACCGCACGAGCAATCGCCACACGCTGACGCTCACCACCCGATAACTGATGTGGAAATTGTTTTTCTTTGCCAGTTAGTCCGACCAGCTCAATAACCTTTGGTACGGTGTTCTTGATTTCGCGTCCAGTCATGCCGGCAATTTCTAGTGCAAAAGCGACGTTCTCATAGACGGTTCGCTGTGGTAATAATTTAAAATCCTGAAAAACTACGCCAATCTTGCGGCGTAACATTGGAATATGGCTGTCCTTGAGTGTATCGTAGTCAATTCCACCAACGACAATCTTGCCGCTGGTTGGCTTTTCTTCACGAGTCAATAACTTTAATAATGTCGATTTACCAGCACCGCTCGTTCCAACCAAAATCACAAACTCACGTGGTTCGATAAATAAACTCATGCGATTTATGGCCGGCTCTAAGTCCTTGCCGTATGTTTTTGTTACCCTATCTAAAAGTATCATTCCTTTGTCAATTATAGCATAAGAGCCATGTATAAAACGATGTAATTAGGTAGTTTGCGAGTGATCCAGATAGGCCTCTATAAATCCGTCCAACTTGCCGTCTAATACGCCCTGCGCGTCGCGATCCTCGTGTTTAGTGCGCGTATCTTTGACCATGGTATAAGGATGCAAGACGTAGTTACGTATCTGACTACCCCAATTAGCCGACTCCCCAGCCTGTAGGTCGGCGACGCTCGCAGCGTGTTGCTCTAACTGCAGCTGCGCCAACTTACCACGCAATATTTTCATGGCCGTTTCGCGGTTTTGCAGTTGTGAACGCTCGTTCTGAATAGCGATGACAATGCCCGTTGGAAGGTGCGTTACTCTAACAGCGCTATCGGTCGTGTTAACCGATTGGCCACCGTGCCCGCCAGCCCGATAGACATCAATCCTTAAGTCCTTGTCATCAATTTGCACCTCATCGGGTGTCTCGATTTGCGGCAGCACCTCAACCAATGCGAAACTTGTCTGACGCAGGTTATCACTATTAAATGGACTGAGACGGACTAGACGATGAACCCCGTGCTCGCTTTTTAATTTGCCATAGGCATAAGCACCAGTAATATCGATCACGCTCGACTTAATGCCAGCCTCTTCACCAGTTGAACGCTCTACGATTGACGCCTGCATGCCTGACTTTTCAGCCCATCGTAAATACATGCGCTCCAGCATTTCGGTCCAGTCCTGTGCGTCAGTCCCACCCACACCGGCACTTAACCGCAAAATCACGTTGTGATCATCGTACTCACTGTTAAAGAGTAGTTCTTTGCGACGAACATCATATTCTCGTTCAAGCGCACTAACTTGCCCCTCGAATTCCGCCAACATACTATCGTCACCCATTTGCATCAATTCAACCATGTCTTTGACCTGAGCACGCAGCGTCAACCAAGGTTCTACTATATTGGCTAGAGCAGCTAAATGCTTGCTCTTGTCCTGAGCAATTATCGGATTATTCCATATCTCTGACGCCGACAGTTCAGTTTCTAACTCGGCAATAAAGTTTTGTTTTTCTTCGATTCCTAGTCGAACAAATGCCGCATCGATTTGCGACGATAGATTAGTAATCCGCTTGAGTAATGGTTGCATTAGACCTATTGTAACTGATATTAGAGTGCTTCAACAGCGGCAATGAATTGATCGCCTCTATCTGAGTAGTTTTTGAACATACCGAAACTAGCGCAGGCCGGGCTAAGCAGCACAATGCTGCCTGGTGTGGCTACGGCCTGAGCGCGCTCTACAAACTGCTTGGCGGTCGCTTGCTCTAGAATTTCGTAATCATTAAAACCAGCCGCCTGACAAGCATGCGCGATATTTGCGGCCTCAGCCCCTATTAAAATAGCCCTGGCGTTGTGCTGGGCCAATTCTTGCCCCAGCTGAGTGAAGTCAGAGCCTTTTGACGAGCCGCCGAGGATAATGACTTTTGGTTGCGCAAAAGCCCTGAGAGCAGCAATTGCCGAACTAGGAGTCGTAGCAATACTATCATCATAATACGCGACCCCATCTAGTTCACGGACAAATTTCAGGCGATGCGGCAACCCCTGAAATGACCCTAGGCCCTGTTCGATCGCTGCCCTGTCTTGGGTTAATGCCCAGACGGCATTAATCGCCGCGCAGGCATTTTCGACGTTATGCGATCCGATAATCTGAAGTACATTTATTGAACAAATAATTTGTTCACCGTACCAAAACGAGCCGTCTTTGACGTGAGCTGATTGGCTGTCGATATAGCCAAGCTTTTGGGCCGTTGACTGATCAGCGATAGCCCTGGCAAACTGATTGGACTGGTTATAGATTAGCCTGTCATCAGCTGTTTGATAGCGCGCAATATTAGCTTTGGCATTCAAATAGTCATCCATGTCCAGATGGACGTCTAGATGCTCCTGTTCAATAAATAGCACGACGGCGGTATGCGGCGAACGCTCTAAATCCCATAATTGAAAGCTCGATAGCTCGTACACCACAATATCATCGCTACTAACACTATCTAGTACGTCCAGGGCAGCAACACCAATATTGCCAACCAGCCAAACCTTCCGACCGGCAGCCTTTAAAATACCGGCAACAAGGCTTGCGACAGTCCCCTTGCCTTTGCTGCCAGTTACACCAATAATCGGTGCCGGGCACTTAGCAAAGAATTCATTGGTCGCTGACCAGATCTGACCATCGGTCTTGATCTTATACGGTGCTAACCCGGCAGTACGCACTACTAGGTCAAAGCCATCGAGCTGAGAGAAGGCATCATCACCAATAATTGTGGCAATCTCAGCGGGCAATGCGGCATCTGGTTGACGCTGGTCAACAATCACAATTTCGTTCGCAGGATCGGCCGCATAATAACGATAGTTTGATGCACCCTCTATACCGTATCCAGCAATCGCGATCTTCATAAGTCTATTTTAGCGCGGCTGGAATAAAGATGCTAGTTTATCGTTTAGCTCGACTAGCTCTTGGCTCTCACCGCTACTGACAGCAGCCAAAACCCAAGTATTTTCATCTATAAACCCGCGAGCCGTCTCGAGCATACGCTTGAGCGACACTTTCTTGATCATATCTGGTACAGTTTCGTAATTCTTGATAAAGTCATCAGCGAAATAACGACCGGTGTAGAAACTGCTAATCTGTGAAACAGTCTGCGCGCCCATTTGATAGCGGCCCAAGGCAAATGATTTAGCTGCGTCAATCTCGGCCTCGCTAATCTGGCCATCTAGCACGCAGCGGATTTCGCGCGTAATAATATCGAACAACTCACCGGCTGTCTCGTGATTTACCTGACCGATAATGTCCCAGCTACTGTCGTAATAGCCAGCCCCAACGTGCGCACTGACGTTATAGGCTAAGCCCTTTTGACGTGCCGCCCCAAAGATGCGTGAATTCATCGTACCGGTCAAAATGTGATTCAAATAATGCATCGCATCTAGCTCTTCGTCGTTCAGCTCGCGCTTGACAGCCATTGACCAGTTAAACGTCAGGTTAGTGGCATCTTTGCGCCTGATGACGCGAGGATTAGAGCTAGAAAGTTCATCGTGCGGGACCTCAAAACGCTCACCCTCGGCCAGCTGGAAATCTTCTAGCTGGCGTTTAATTTCGGCTTTGCGACCAGCTAATTTGCCGGCAATCACAAAACGCATGTTGCGCGTCGTATGTGTCCGGCGGTGATGTTCGCGCACGTCAGCTAGTGTCACGTTACCAATTGTTGGGATTGATTGACGATACGTTAGCACATCCTCACCCAGTAATTGCTGAACGCGCGGCCATAGCAAGCGATGATGGTCATTCAGATAATTAGTCAGCTCACCCTTGACGTTACCCTTCTCGGCCTGAAGCTCAGCGTCATTAAAACGCGGCTGACAAATTGCTAATTTCTGTAAATCCAAGATGCGATCCCACTCGAAATCAGCACAATCTGCCTCGTAGACCATCGACAAATCACTAGTGTAGGCATTGCGGTATGCGCCGTTTTTGGTAAATTCAGATTCAAATTCATGTTCTGATTTGTACCGCGCGTTCGCACCAAAAGCCATGTGCTCCATAATGTGCGCGACCTGCTCGATAGTCTTGGATTTGGCATACCTATTACCGGCCCGAAAATGGAACTGCATACTCATCACGGTCGCACCGGGGACATCGATGAGTAGACCTCTCGCACCATTTTTTAGACGTACTTCTTCTACAGTATGATTCATATCAGCTTGCTTCCTGCCACTCGGGATTAATGTTTTTTCTTACGATTCTGACGCTCGGACTTCTTTTTCTTGCGTGCTACGTTCTTTTTATGATGCGCTTCGGCCAGCGGCGTCGCGGCTTTGGGCTTAAAGTCGGCGTCGCGGTTCAGTTCACCGCCAGTGACCTCGTTAACGCCTTTTTCGACGGCACTTTCAGCCAGACGAGTTAACTCAGTCTCATATTCCTCACCCTGCTGTGCAACGACATCATGTTTATGAACGTTGACGACAGCTCGTATCACTTCGTCGCGCAGCGTCGCCTGTAGACTATCGAATAGATTTTGCGATTCGCTACGATATTCAACTAATGGATCGCGTTGACCAACGCTGCGCCAGTGAATACCTTCGCGTAGATGCTGCATATTTTCAAGGTGTTGCATCCAGAGCGTATCGAGAACCTGCAGGTAAACTTCACGCTCAACTTTACGCATAGTCTCAGCATCTAGTTCAGCTTCTTTGGCCGCATAAAGTTTATTAACTGCCTGCTGGGCAAGCTCGAAGCGACGCTTATCGTTCTTTTCCGTTCCGATAGTCACAATTTCGTCATAATTAATTGGGAACGTGGTTTCGAAATCTTCGTTAAAGCTTTTGTTATTCTTGGACGGTAAAGCGACCAACTCGCGAAGCTTCGCCTCGATCAAACGTTCAACTTCAGGTTTGATGTCAGTCCCTTCTAGAATCTTGCGTCGAATCGAATATACGGCCTTGCGGTGTCGATTAATGACGTTGTCATACTGTACGACGTTTTTACGGGTATCAAAGTTGTAGCCCTCCACGCGCTTTTGAGCGGCTTCGAGAGTCTTTGATACGGCTTTATTCTGAATCGGTGTTTCTTCATCCACACCAAGCCTATCCATTAATGCCGCGATTCGCTCACCCTGGAAAATACGCATCAAATCATCTTCGGTCGAAACGTAGAACTGAGTTTCGCCAGGATCGCCCTGACGCCCACCACGTCCACGTAGCTGATTATCGATACGGCGTGATTCGTGCCGCTCAGAACCAATCACGACCAAGCCGCCCAGTTCAACTACGCCCTTGCCTAATTTAATGTCAGTTCCACGACCGGCAATATTGGTCGCCAGCGTAATCGCACCTTTTTCACCAGCCTTTTCAACAATCGCAGCTTCGCGTTCGTTGTTCTTGGCATTCAAAATTTCGTACGGTACCTTTTCTTTATCCAGCCACTGAGCAATCAATTCGTTCTTGGTAATCGAAGCTGATCCGACCAACACCGGCCGCCCAAGCTTGTGATATTCCTTGATGGCGTCCGCAACTGCCTTTAGCTTACCCTTTTCGGTTTTAAAGATTAAGTCTTCTTTATCGATACGTGCCAGTGATCGATTAGACGGTACCTGAATAACATCCAAACTATAGATCTGCTGGAACTCCTCGGCCTCGGTGAAGGCCGTACCGGTCATACCAGACAACTTCTTATATAGACGGAAGTAATTCTGAAACGACACAGTGGCTAATGTCATACTCTCTTCGAGCACATCAACGCCTTCTTTGGCTTCAATAGCCTGGTGTAAGCCTTCATTATAGCGGCGCCCTTGCATTAAACGGCCAGTAAACTCATCCACAATGACAACTTCTCCACCGATCGTCACGACATAATCCTTGTCGCGCTTGAATAATGTCTCGGCCCGAATCGCTTGGTCTAGGTGATAGACAGACTGGACGTGATCTGGGCTATAAAGGTTCTTGATGCCTAGAATCTTCTGAATCTTCTCGACACCCTCATCAGTCAAGGCGACGCTACGTCGCTTTTCGTCAACTTCATAGTCCGAGGCGCTTAAGCGGTTGGCCACCTTGGCAAAACGATAATAATTATCAGGATTTTCACCGGCTGGCGCACTAATAATTAGCGGTGTACGCGCTTCATCGATCAAGATACTGTCCACCTCATCGACGATCGCAAAGTTCAAATCACGTTGACGTAGTAAATCGACTTCATTCACCATGTTGTCACGCAGATAATCAAAACCAAATTCGTTATTAGTGCCATACGTCACATCGGCCGCATAGGCCTCCTTGCGCGTCACCGGTCGCAGACGCTTCATGCGCGGGTCGGTGTGACTCTGATTATCATAAGTTGGATCGTAAACGAACGACGCTTCGTTAATAATCACACCCGTCGAAAGGCCCAAAAAGTGATATAGCGAACCCATCCAGCTAGCATCACGCTGCGCCAGATAGTCGTTGACGGTCACAATGTGTACGCCCTTGCCTTCTAAAGCGTTGAGATACACCGGCAAAGTCGCCACTAACGTCTTGCCTTCTCCGGTCTTCATTTCAGCCACATTACCTTCGTGCAGGGCCATACCACCGATCAGCTGTACATCAAAGTGACGCATACCTAACACCCGCTCACTTGCCTCACGAACTAAAGCAAACGCATCCGGTAGCAACGAGTCCAACGTAACGTCTTTCTTCTGCAAACGCTTCTTTAACAATTCGGTTTGCTTAGGCAAATCAGCCTTGGACATTTTGGCATATTTATCAGACAGTGCGTTAATCGCCGCAACTTTCTTCTGCAGACCCTTGAGCAGCTTAGTCTGCGGGTCACCAAAAATTTTAGTTAACACCCCTTGTTTACTTACCATAATCAAAAATCCTCACTTATAAGAAATACTGTCAAATACTTCTTACATTATACGGCGTGAGAGAGGATTGGACAAGCTGTTTAGTCCTGTAATTCGCGATCAAAACTGCGCTTGAATCGACTGAGGATCCTACGGCTACCAACGTGTGAAATCGTGGCTTGTTTATATTTGCGCAGCTGTGCAACAATCTTGGCTTCAACGATATCGACAGCGGCTAACATGTTGACGGTTGAATCTGTGGCGGTAATTGTTTTATCAGGTACCTGAAAAACAACCTCGACTTCATATTTATTGCCGTGTTCACGATTAACTTCTTTGAGTTTCACTTCTGCCGATACGCTACTACGCGCTCGCCTGGGAAGGTATCGATCAAGTTTGCCTATTTTTTTGATGACGTACTTTTTCGTCGTTTCGTCTAGGTCGTACTTGATTCCTGTGATGTCAATTGATTTGATCATACTACCCTCCTTTTTATTTGGTTGGTAGTTCTATTATAACATTATCTGCACACTAGATAGTCTGACGGCCGCCCATATATGGCTGCAAAACCGTCGGGACACGCAAGCTACCGTCAGGATTTTGATAGTGCTCCAAAATCGCTACCAACGAACGAGCGAGCGAGACCGCTGTGCCGTTCAAAGTATGTAGGGTTTCTACCGTGCCATTCTGGCGTCGAACGCGAATATTCAGATTGCGTGCCTGGAAGTCAGTACAATTCGAAGCACTCGTAAGCTCGCGGTATATGCCGTCAACCGGCGACCAATACTCGATATCATATTTCTTGCTGGCTGGGGCGCCCAAATCACCGGCCGCGATATTAATAACATGGTATGGTACTTCGAGCGCCTGCCAGATTGCTTCTTCAACGCCCAGAATCATTTCGTGAACCTCATGACTGCTTTCTGGCAAACAAAAGGCATATAGTTCTAGTTTATTAAACTGGTGAACCCGGAATAGGCCGCGGTTGTGCTTGCCATAAGTGCCGGCTTCTTTACGAAATGAAGCACTGTAGCCAGCATATAATAGTGGCAGTCGATCTTCGTCGATAATTTCATCGGCATGATAGCCTGTAATCGGGATTTCGGCGGTCGCAATCAGTGATAAATCTTCGCCCTCTATATAATACTCATCACTCTGCTCACTACTACGCGGCGCAAAGCCGGTACCGGTCGCAATGCGACTATTAACCAATGTCGGTACGGTCAAATATGTAAAGTTTTTCTTAGTCACCACGTCGAGCGCAAATTGCGTAATAGCGTTCTCCAGAAGAGCCAAATCACCTTTTAGATAGTAGAATTTAGCGCCGGCTACCTTTGATCCACGTTCAAAATCAACCCAATCACGCTTGGTCGCAAAATCCAAATGATCAATGGCGCCAGTGGTTTGATTACCCCAGCGCTTAATCTCAACACTGTCCGACTCGCCGCCGAGTGGTACGTCATCCTGAATTATATTAGGCACCTGATACATCAACTGCAATAGAGCGTCTTCGTCGGCCTTTAGCTGAGATTCTAGGCCCGCCAGCTCTTCTTTGATACCGCGCGCTGTTGCCACCAACTCATTCGATGGCCGGCCGCCTTTCAGCTGACTGGAAATTGTATTACGTTGTTCGCGCAGCTCATCAACGCGCTGCTGCAATTGGCGCTTAGCCTGGTCTTTAGCAATCAGACCATCAATATCAATACGGTAGCCTTTATTTTCAGCATTCTTGGCGACAAGTTCTGGGTTGTCGCGGATAAAACGAATATCTAACATATGTGCTTATTGTACCAAATTTATCATTATTCGGTGCGAAGTGCCTCAATTGGGTCAAGTCGTGCTGCTTTACGGGCTGGGAAATAGCCGGCTAACATGGCAATCGCCATCAATACAACAATCAGTAAAATGATCGGAATCGGTTGAAAGATCAACAGAACATTGCCGTCACCGAGGCTGAGCGTGCTTGTAATCCATGGATTAAGCGCTAACCCAGCGATAATCGCCACCAGCGAACCAATAACACCGCCCAAAAAGCCGATCCACGCCGCTTCAAACTGAAATAAACGGCTGACATGACGGCCGCGCATACCGAGGGCCTTCATAAGTCCTATTTCACGAGTCCGTTCAAGGACGGATATGTATTGGGTGTTGATAATACCAAAGACGCTCGTAATCAACGCTAGTACACCAAAGCCGATCACAATGCCCTGCAGCGTATTAACGATCGTAAAGAGCAGACTCTGCAGGTCTTTGGCGGTTTGCACACCATAGCCTTCTGCAACAAGTGCTTTCTTGACGACAGCTGGATCTATACCGGCCTTTACGCTTGCTGTTGCAATTGTGTACTGATGATAGCTTGGCGTCCCTGCAGTGCTGAATTCCGACAACGCCTTGGCCGAGTCGTTACTAATCTGGACGTTGGTTGTAGCAGTGAGCGCCGTAGCCGACTTACCAACAATTGCCACCACCGTATAGTTCGCGTCCTCCACTTGTTTAGCTGTCAGTGCCTGCAAAGCGGCTGGATCGTTCTGGGCGATGGCTTGCTGAATTTGCGCCTGCGTCACACTAGGCGTCCGTTCCAGATGAATCGTAACTGTCTGCCCAATAGCAGCCCTATCATCAGCGAAGCCTAGTAATGATACGTAGGCTTCCGGTAAGGCAATCTGAGTGTTTGTAATCGAAGTTCTAAGAGGCGGCAGACTACCGGCTAGCACGGTTTGCGTCACACCAGAGTCATAAGTGGTCGCTTCGACTGTATACTTTTTTTGTCCAGCACGCGTGATATACTGCGCGTTGATTGAATAGGTCGGCGTAATACTAGCGATATCGCTACGCTTGGCGATAGCATCAATATCAGCTTGAGTCAGCTGTTTAACGCTAGCCCCGTTAGGTCGTGCAACAATGCTGCTGTCAGGGTTGTATTCCTGAGGGCCTGTTTTGCCACCTTGGAACAGGCTAGGGTCTTTGGCGATCGCGAGCACCTGGGGATCAATGTTAGTCGTTAATAGTGTATTGGCGTATTCACGCGCGCCTTCACCAGCCGCCAAAGCAATTGTCAGCGTAAAAGCACCGACAGCAATCGCTAAACTAGTCAGAATAGTACGTGCCTTAGCGTGTTTCAAGCTTCGACCGGCGCGACGAATTATATCAGTTGTTTTCATTATTTTTTACCACCTTTTCCGCCTACTAAACGATCAATCTTGCCATCTTTAATATAAATCCGCATATCACACTTGGCGGCTAGTTCTTCATCATGAGTCACGATCACAAGCGTGCCACCGCTCTGCTTGTTCAGCCCAAACAGCAGTTTTTCGATTGTCGTACCAGTCGCCGTGTCCAAGTTGCCAGTTGGCTCATCAGCAAAAATAATCCTAGGCTGGTTGACGATGGCGCGCGCTATTGCTAAGCGCTGTTTCTGACCACCCGACAAGTTACGCGCCTTTTGTTTCTCTTTGTCGCTTAAGCCAACGACACGTAGAGCGGCGGCAACACGCTTTTTACGGACCTTAGCTGATAGATCAGCTATCTCCAGCGGGAGCGCAACATTCTCGTACGAAGATTCATTAGCCTGAACAAAAAAAGCTTGAAAAATAAAGCCAATTTTCTCGGAACGAAATTTATCAACGGCCTTTGACTTCAATTTCAGAATATCAACGCCATCAATCAACACTTCACCCTTTTCCGGGCGATCAAGACCGCTCATGGCGTGCATTAATGTCGATTTGCCAGAACCAGACTTACCAACGATAGCCACACTGGCACCATCTGGAATTACGAAACTGATGTCATTTAAGGCTACAAAAGCATTCTGCTTTTTACCATACGTCTTAGTCACATTGCGAATCTCTATCATAATCCCCCTTTAGGCACTGCTCATACTAGTATAGCAAAAATAGCCGCTTATAATTGCGGCTATTTTATGTCATATGATGCGGAGCTATTCGCCAGTATGGGCCGGGGCATCATTAACCCAGGCGACAAAACCTTCAATATAACTTTTTGCTTCGGCTTCTGGGCTATCTTGTAGATTACCGTTAGCATCAAATGTCCCGTCGGCAATCGTCAGAGTTATTGCCTGGTCGGTATAAAGTGGAGACTTGAACCATTCAACAATTGACTCTAGCGCTGCCTGGGCAAACTTGGTGCCGTTAGGGCTAATTGTGGCTCCTACAATACCAGTCGGCTTACCACCCCAAGAGTTACTGCCCCATGGTCGTGAACCCCAGTCAATCGCGTTTTTGAGAACACCGGTAAACGAGTGATTATACTCTGGTGTTACGAACAAAACAGCATCAGCAGCTTCAACTTTGTCCTTTAGCGCCTGAGCCTCAACTGGGAACTCAGCTTCCAAATCCTGGCTAAAAAGTGGTAAATGAGCAACATCGACATAGTCGAACTCGGTTCCCGCTGGAGCTAAGCGCTCAAGGTTTTTGGCAAGTAAATTATTAATTGATTCGGCGCGGATACTTCCGACAACTACGGCAATTTTTGTCATATATTATGTATCTCCTTCAATAGAGCACTTAAATTATTACTATATTTAGTATAGTTATTAAACTATATAAAAGCAAGTGTTTTATCCAAGGCGAATATTTGGATAAATTTCACGCGTCGTAGCGTCGATTTCGGCGCGCAGCTGCGGGAACGGCACACCTTCACGCGCCGTCACACCTTCAAATATCCAGAAAACACGTTCGCTCAGTCCCCAACCACAGGCTGGCGGCATGCCGTATTCCAGCATCTCAACAAAGTCGATATCCAACATCATCGCCTCATCATCACCGCTATCGCGCATACTTTGCTGATCGACAAAGCGTTCCAGCTGATCGATTGGGTCGTTCAGTTCCGAGAAGCCATTACCAAGTTCGCTACCGGCAATAATCGGCTGGAATCGTTGTACAGTACGCTCATCGTCGGGGTTACTCTTGGCTAGTGGGCTAATAAACTTTGGCGTATTAATCAACCACACAGGACCAGCGACGTCCTTACGAATGTTCTTCCACAGTTTATCAATCCCTCGGGCGCGATTCTCGGTCTGTTCAACCTCTAATTTATTATCGCGCAGGGCTTGCTTGACGTCATCGAGCGTCGAATCGTGCACATCAATTCCATAATGTTCTTTGATAACTGTTGCGTAATCCCATATCACCCACTCGGCCGCCATATCAATGTGCTTACAGTTCAGTTCGAACTGCAAGGTACCAAAAGTCTCCTGCAAAACATATTTATACATTGCGGTCATAAACTGCATACCGTCCTGCCAGTTGGCATAAGCCCAGTACCATTCCATAGCAACGTGTTCTGGCAAATGCTCGTCGCTGTAGTTTTCGTTCCTAAAGCGTGGACCGATATCATAGACTTTCTCGTAACCGGCACCCAGTAGTCGCTTCAGGGGAAGCTCGTGGCTAATGCGCAGATAAAAATCCTGATCCAAGGCATCCATATGGGTGACAAACGGGGTGGCGTCCGCTCCACCGGTGGTATGTTCGAGAACTGGAATATTAATCTCGATAAAGTCATGCTGATTCAAAAAGTCACGGGTTGCCTGCCAGAACTTACTACGACGCACGAAACGATCACGTACCTCTTGATTGACGTTCATATCAATGTAACGACGTCGCATACGCTCTTCTTTGTTCGTAAAGCCTTCTTGGGCGCTTGGCATTGGTCGCAAAGCCTTGGCTAAAAAGCGCAGACTCTTCACTAAAATCGAAATTTCGCCTGTTTTGCTCTTGATAATCTCGCCGGTAGCCTCAACGAAGTCGCCCGTGTCTAACAACGGTAGGTCAGCCAGTCCCAATTGGTTATTATCGATGTTGCGCTCGGCGACTTGACCGTCTTGCAAAAATAACTGAATCTCGCCGCTAAAGTCCTTAACGACAATAAAAGCCAATTTACCAAATTTACGAATACCGACGATCCGACCAGCGACGGTCGCTGTTTGGCCTTCGAGTTCATCGAAATGGTTAGTAATATCACTCGTCAAGTGTGTTCGATTGACTTTCGCCGGAAAAGGGTTCAAGCCGAGTTGCTTGAGGTCATCGAGCTTCCTAAGTCGCTCGTCTCTGAAATCTTTTAGTGTTGCCATATGTTACGTAGTATACCATATCAAAATACCGTCTTGACGAACAATGACGGTATTAAAGAAAGTAGTCTGCCGGTCGAGACGAGTTTAGCTAATGGCGACAATCGTATAGGTGACGCTGCCTTTGGGTGTCGTGATCGTAGCTGTATCATCGACTTTTTTACCAAAAATTGACTCACCAATTGGTGATTCGTTACTCACCTTGCCAGCCAATGGGTCGGCTTCAACTGGACCTACTACAGTATAAGTCACTGTCTTGTGCCCACTCTTTAACGTGACAGTGCTGCCAAGTGAGACCTTGGATTTACTGCCAGCCTTCATTAGGTCGGAATTCAATAGAATATCTTCGATCTCGGCGATACGACTCTCGAGTAGGCCCTGTTCTTCGCGTGCCGCATCATATTCAGCGTTTTCGCTTAGGTCACCAAAGTCACGCGCTTCGGCGATTTTCTCAGCGATTGCGCCACGGCCAGCTTTAAGTCGAACTAATTCTGCTTCTAGATCTTTCTTGCCGGCTGGCGTGATCTGATATATCTTTTTCATATTTATTATTCCTTTATCTAATCATAAATGGTGCTATTATGAGCCACCTAAACACTACATGTAGCGTAGTCTTCCGAAATCTAACTACGGTTAGCTCAGTTTAGCAAGCAGCTGGTCGCGTGTCAATATCATTGTCTCACCAGAAGTACGAATGGTTAACTCGTATTTCGCGTCCGCTAGTAACCTATCGCTGACCGTAACCCTAAAGGGTATGCCCATCAGCTCGCTATCGGCAAACTTAATACCTGGGCGCTCGTCCCTATCATCATAAATGATCTCCAAGCCCTTGGCGCTCAGCTCGTCGTATAAAGCATCGGCGTGCGCAATTGATTCTGGGCTGCCGATACTTACCAAATAAACCTTGGCCGGCGCCACATTCTCGGGCCAGACTAGACCCTTGTCATCGCTAAAGTGCTCGGCAATAACACCCATCAGTCGACTAGGGCCAATGCCGTAGCTACCCATAATAACAGGTTTCACGCTGCCATCCTCATCTGTAAATGTCAGCTGCAGCGGTTCACTGAACCGTGTGCCTAGAGTAAATATATTGCCAACCTCAACCGCCGTCTCCGCGACCAGTTCGCTACGGTCAATTCCTAGCTCTGCCAGCACTTCGTCATTATAAACTTCTTCGTTAATCGCTATATTCTTGGCTTTGTGGACGTAGATCTTGTCCTCGCCTACTGGGCTCACGGTCTGGAATTCATGGCTAAACTTAGCAAAGCTACCACCGCTCGCAAAAGTCTTGTAGGTTAAACTACCCAGTCCTAGTTGCTCATAAATACGTAGGTAGGATGCAGTTATTTTTTCATAAAAAGCCTCATGCTCAGCCATAGTACGGCTAAAGCTATACAGATCTTTCATCCAAAACTCACGTCCGCGCATCAGCCCGCTCTTGGCACGTGGTTCGTTGCGAAACTTTATTTGGAACTGATAAGGATAGACCGGCAGATCTTTGTAACTATGAATGTATTCTTTCATGAGATGAGTCAATGGCTCTTCATGTGTTGGCGCTAGGCCCAGCTGAACGCCGCCAGCCAATTCCAGCTTGAACCAAACGTCGATAACATCATCATCCCAACGCCCAGACCTCTCCCAAACATCTTTTTGCTGCAAAGCGGTCAAGCTAATTTCGCTACCACCAACAGCGTTCATTTCAGCCCGAATAATGTTCACAATCTTGTCCAGGACAATCTTGCCAAGCGGCAAGTAAGCGTAAGCGCCCGCCATTTCCTTGTGAATAAAGCCAGCCCGGATTAACAGTTGAGCGTTTTTCGACACTTCATCGGCCGGTGCGTTCTTGGTAGTCTTGGTAAATAAATTAGTCAGTCTCATATTATCCTCCTAGTGTATGTAATATTGTCGGATTAATAAAGAGGATGTAAAAAGCGATGCCGTTTTTAGTCATATGCAGCAAAATCGAGGCCCACAAGCTACCGGTGTTTTGACGCAGCAGCGACATCACGACGCTGAGCGCAAAAGTATCAATTGCCAAGTTCCAGGCACCGTGGACCGCCCCGAACAGGACGCTCGTTGCTAATATCGCTAACCACACCGGCACGAACTTCCGTAGCTTGCCTAATAGATATCCCCGAAAGATCGTCTCTTCAGCAACCGGCGCAATTACGACTAGCGTCAGAAAGGCCAAGACATATTCATAACCGTAATTCAGATGACCAAAACCCGTATCCTGAGGCTGACTAGCGTTGAACCACGGCAAGAAATTCGTCGCCAGGAACATTAAACTAGCTGACAGCACGAAATAAATGACTAGCCCAGCCGGTGCCATCAAGATATCGGTCCAGGTGGGCAGACGGTCCAGTCCAACATCGGCGAGGGTTGTTTGGCGCTTTTTGACTAGCCACGGCAAACCAATCACCAGCCCTAGAGTCACGATATAAATCAAGGCCGCAACAGCCGTCTCGAGAACTGTCGGATCAATCGCATTAAATGGCACATGTATCAACTTTAATAGCCACAGCAAAGCTACGACTACCACCTGAGCCGCCGCAAAACTCACGAATACCCATGCTACCAACGCGATTAACAGAACAGCCTGGCGCTTATGTGACATCACCGGTCGAACCGTAGCAACGCTAACGTCGTTTTGACTAGAAGATTTTGGAGACATCAGCAATTGTTACCAGGACTACAAGGCCCATTAATATCAAGAACCCGATTGTTTGTATCTTTTCTTCGGTATCTTTGGTGAGCGGACGCTTCATTAACCTGAATAGTGCCATCGTGAACCATCTACCACCATCAAGCGCTGGAATCGGCAAAACATTCATAACGGCTAGCGTCAGCGAGATAATCGCCGACAAAAACACGAACTGGGTGAGACCGGCGCGCTCGGCTTGTGGAAAGATTGTACCTAAAATACCAATTGGCCCAGCCACACTTTGCCCAACTGAATTAACATCATTGTTAGCGGCGCGACGCGTGGCGGCATTCGAACTGAATTGCAAGAATATACCGCTCGCCAAATTGCCGACCACGTTACCTAGCCCCTGCAGGGTCGCCCAGGTCATCTGTCCTGTCGTCACGACGCCTACGATTGGCGCCGACCAAGTTGCCTTGATGAGGGTGCGTTGGCCCAGGCTGGCTCCAAAGATACTACCGGTCGCGTCATTACGCAGCGCCACTTTCGTCACCGCCTCGACACCACTTCGACTATAGATAACTTCAATCGTTTGACCTTTGTAGACCTTGGTAAGATTAATCAAGTCTGCACTCGACGGTACTGGCTGACCAGCGAAACGAATAATTTTGTCACCATCCTTTAGCCCGGCTTTAGCGGCTGGATAATCGCTGGTCAGACCGACGATCTCAACTGGTTGCTGGACCAGATTAGTATCACTCGCGACCGAAAACTGGTTCGGCAATACTTTCGGCAGGCCGATAACCGCTAGAACTGATAGCAAAATAATTGCAACTATCCAGTTGACCAATACGCCAGCCAACAGCACTCTTGTCTTTTGCCAAAAAGTGGCTGCGCCATAGTCACCTTTGTGATTAGCGGCGTCGTGCTCGCCTTGCAATTTGACGAAACCACCAAGCGGTAGCCAGTTCAGGCTGAACAAAACGCCGTTTTTTAATTTTCGGCTCCAAGCCCGCGGCGGGAAACCGATGCCAAACTCCTCGACTACGATGCCGTTACGCTTAGCGACGACGGCATGGCCTAGCTCGTGAACAACAACCAAAAAGACCAGAACGACCAAACCCAGCACAACTCCAAAAACTAATTCCATCTATCCCCCAAATCGCCTATGTCGTTTATTGTATTCATTCAGTATATCCGTCACATCATCTTTTGTCATGTCCGGCCATAATTTGTCCAAGAACAGGAACTCACTATAGGCCGAACGCCACAACATAAAATTACTAATCCGCTGGTCACCGCCCGTCCGGACAACTATGTCTAAGGGCGGTACTTCCGGCGCATATAAGTTCTGTTCAATTAGTTCAGGTGTTATATCACCAATCGCAATTTGTGATTGAACAATTTTTTTAACCGCATCGACTATCTCTAGCTGACCGCCATAGTTGAAACAAATTGCCATTGTACCACCGGTATTATTGGCGGTTTGCGTTTCGGCATCCGCAATGGCATCCAAAATCTTCGGATCGACGCGCTCGGTTGCGCCCAATACCAGTAGTTTGATGTTATTCTCTTGAAAAATATGTAGATCAGATTTTAATAAACGCAAGACTAAGCCCATCAACTTCTTAACTTCGTTCTCGTTGCGCTTCCAGTTCTCGGTACTAAATATATAGACAGAAACATATTCCACACCTGCGTTAAAAGACATTTTGGCTATGTCGTGGATGGCGTTATAACCAGCCAAGTGGCCTTCATAGGCTGGAATACCGTGCTTTTTCGCCCAACGCCTATTACCATCTATGATATAACCGATGTGCTTTGGTATGTCGACGCTTGGTCTAGTGGTCATGTAAATATTGTTCCAATAATTTAATATCGTTCAGATCTTTGTCTCGACCAAGCTCGCGTTTCTTGACAATCAGTAAGTCTGGACTAATAAAGCTAACTCCATCAATCGTCACAGCATTCGACAGTAACACCTTAAATTCATATCCAGCCCCCCAGGTCTGCCAAACTTCTACCTTGTCGGCTGTTAGACATCGCTCATCGTGCTTGGTCGACTCTTGATAGTCACGCCTAATCTTTAGGCTATCGTAGAGAGATTCGGAAACAACCAGATCAATATCATCGGCAGACCTGAGGCCATATACATCGAGTAAACCGCTACCAATAACAACAAGTTGATCAAGCGGCAAACCTAAATCCTTAACGCGTTGAATGAATGTCATTATACGGTCAAGATATCTTTTTCTTTCAGGCGAAAGATTTCATCAATTTTAATGTTATACGATGCTATGTCGTCATCGATGCCTTTTTCAATACGCTTCACGTCGTCTTCGGATAATTCCTTTGCTTCTTTCCTGCGTTTGGCTTCCTTAAGAGCATCCTGCCTAATATTACGCAGGGCAATGCGCGTCTCTTCAACTTTTTCACTAGCCTGTTTCACTAGCAATTTACGACGGTCCTCAGTGAGGGCCGGCACTGGAACGCGAATAATGCGACCATCGTCACTTGGGTTGAACCCGAGACTCTGATCAGCCCTTATGGCGGCGCTGATAGCTTGCATATTGCTGGGGTCAAACGGAGTTACCTGCAGCATTTGCGCTTCAGGGGCTGTGATATTAGCAGCCTGATTGAGAGGTGTCTGTACGCCGTAAACAGTGACTTTAATACCATCAAGCTGACCTGGATGCGCACGACCCGTCCGAACCTTTTTTAGTTCTTCTTCGAAATGTGCAATCGCGGACTCAAATTTTTCTTCGTAGGGTTTGGTATCAAACATATTCCTCTTTTCTTGTATGTCTTTATTATAACAAAAATCGCCCACTAGGGGCGATTTAATGGTCTATGTTCGGTATCTTATTCGCTAACGCCAAGTTCAATACGTTTGAATTGTCGGATAACCAAGTTCTCGCCCAGTAGTGCCACGTTTGCCTTGAGGAAATCGTTCACGGTCTGCTTGTCGTTCTTGATATAGGTTTGCGTTAAGAGTACTTTTTCTTCGAAGTGTTTCTTGACCTGACCGTCAACAATCTTGTCAGCTAGCTCGGCTGGCTTACCTTCGGCAATCACGCGCTCTTTGGCCTCAGCACGAACACGATCTAGTTCTACGGCTGGGATATCAGCCTCGGACACATAGACAGGCGCCATAGCGGCAATCTGTAGAGCGATCTCGTGGGCAAATGTCTTGAAACCGTCTAAGCGTGCCACAAAGTCAGTCTCACAGTTGACCTCGACTAGCACACCGATACGTCCACTGTGAACGTAGCTATCGATCACACCCTCGCGGGCTTCACGATCGCCTTTTTTCTCGGCTTTGGTAAGACCTTTTTTGCGCAGCGCTTCTAGGGCCTTGTCGAAATCACCATTTGCCTCGACCAACGCCGCCTTGGCGTCGGTTAGGCCAATACCGGATAGTTCTTTTAACTTCTTGATGTCATCAATTGATACGCTCATTGACTATTTCTCCTCTGTTTCAACTGTCTTGCTTGCACCTTTACCTTCACGAATTGCAGCGGCCGCGTAATCAAGCAGTAATTGAATACCCTTGATAGCGTCGTCGTTGCCTGGAATAACGTAATCGATAAGTGTTGGGTCGGCATTGGTATCAACCACCGCTACAACTGGAATACCAAGTGTCTTGGCTTCTTTGATGGCGTTCATATCACCGATAACGTCAATGATAAACAGCGCGCCTGGCTTGCCGTTTAGATCCTTAATACCACCATATTTCAGATTTAGAGCATCAATATCTTCCTGGAAGCGTTGAACTTCTAGTTTGTTATAACGCTTCTCTAGGTCACCTGACGCCATGCGCTTTTCAAGATCTTTGAGTTTCTTGATTTGCTGCCCAACAGTTGTAATGTTCGTCAGGATACCACCTAGCCAGCGCTCGGTTACATACGGCTGGTCTAGCGACTCAGCAACACTCTTCACGATATCTTTTGTGTGCTTTTTAGTGCCGACGAACAGAACTTGCTTGCCACCAGCTACGACCTTGGTCAAGAAGGGCAAGGCAACGTCTAGGCCTTCGACTGTTTTAGTCAGGTCGATAATGTGACTGTCCTGACGTTTACTATGAATGTATGGCGCCATTTTAGGGTGCCAACGGCTGGTCTTGTGACCAAAGTGTACGCCTGCCTCAAGCAGGGCTTTAATATCGACAGTTACTGCCATTATATTTACTCCTCTTTCCTTGCTCGCACCCTAAGGTTTAGGTTTGTCTGCACGAGCTGTATCATTAAAAATTGTTACCTGGCTATTATAACCCTTTAGGGAATAAATCTCAAGGGGCAGCTTATCTAATAACCAGATTCCACGAAAGCCTTTGACATTTCACCTAAAAACAGATACAATAATCCAGATATGAAAACCAATCTACACCCAACCGAATATCGTCCCGTCGTATTTAGCGATGACGTGGCTGGGTTTGCGTTTTTGACACAGTCTACTGCGCAGACCACCGATACTATTGCCTGGGAAGATGGCAACGAGTACCCACTCGTCAAAATCCACATCTCAAGCGCTTCTCACCCGTTCTTTACAGGTGAAGAAAAAATCATTGACACCGAAGGTCGTGTCGATCGTTACAAAGCTAAGTTTGCTGCTGCTGAAGCTCGCAAAGCCGCTCTTGCCAGCAAAGCTAAAAAAGCCAACGCTGCCAAAGCTAAAAAAGCTGCGGCGCAGGAATAACGACCAGCATAACGAGAGACTACCGTGCGTAGTCTCTTTTTATATGCGATAATAGGAGCAATATGCCAAAGATTAGCCTCAATATCGATGAACTACAAGCCGAAAAGCAACTTTTAGGTGACTTTTTGGCGCGCCCCGACGCCTATACAGACGAGGCTTATACGGCCAAGAACAAGCGTTTCACCGAGCTCGATGCCATTCTCGAAAAGGCCCTACTACGCCAGACGCTTGAAGCTCAGCTACTAGAGGCCAAGGAGCTAGCAAGTGGCAACGATGAGCTAGCCGAGGTGGCCAAGCTTGAAGTAAGTGATATCGGCGAACGCTTGGAAAAGTTAGAGAATGACCTGTTCGTTATGTTAGCGCCCCGCGATCCTAATGACGAAAAAAACGTTATTATCGAAATTCGTGCCGGTGCTGGTGGCGACGAAGCCAGTTTGTTTGCCGCCGAACTATACCGCATGTATCTCCGCTACTGCGAAACGCATAATCTGCGTAGTGAACTAATTAACGAGAGCGCCAACGACACCGGTGGCTACAAGGAAGTTATTTTTAGCGTCAAAGGCGATGCGCCCTATGCTCAGTTAAAGTTTGAATCTGGCGTCCACCGCGTTCAACGTGTCCCATCGACCGAATCACAAGGCCGTATTCATACCAGTACCGTCACTGTCGCCGTTCTACCAGAGGCCGCTGAGACTGATATTGAAATCAATCCCGCCGATCTACGGATTGATATTTATCGTGCTAGTGGCCACGGCGGCCAATCGGTTAACACAACCGACAGCGCCGTCCGTATCACCCACATTCCATCCGGCCTAGTTGTCACTAACCAAGACGAAAAGTCGCAGACCAAGAATAAAGAAAAAGCCATGAGCGTCCTGCGCAGTCGTCTATTGCAGGCCAAGCTAGACGAAGAACGCTCCACGCTCGATGCTCAGCGTCGTAGCCTGATCGGTAGTGGCGATCGCAGTGAAAAAATCCGTACCTACAACTTCCCGCAGGACCGCATCACCGATCACCGCATTGGCTACAGCCGCAGCGGCATCCCCCAGGCCATGAACGGCGCCATCGAAGACATTATCGAGCATTTACAATCCTATGAACGCGAACTAGCAGCCGCCAATGCCAGCAATTAATAGTTGGCTAGTAGCCGCAACTGACCAGTTATCTAAAGCCGATATCACTAGTGCGCGACTGGATGCCGAGTTGATTCTGGCGCATACGCTGCGCAAAGGCCGCACTTACTTACACGCCCATAGTGATGAACCGCTAGAGGCACGACATCAGGAGATAGCCGATGCCCGTCTGAGGCTGCGCCTGGACCATGTCCCGATTGCTTATATTATCGGCCACAAAGAATTCTATGGTCGGCGCTTTAAGGTTACGACTGCCACGCTCATTCCTAGGCCCGAGTCCGAAGATATCGTCACACTTACCAAACAACTCCTACTACCTACTGCCTACCATCTACCATCGACTAAACTAATTGACGTCGGCACAGGCAGCGGTTGTCTGGGTCTTACGATGAAACTTGAACTGCCAGAACTGGATGTCACGCTAGTCGACATCAGTCAGCAAGCCCTCAACGTTGCCCGTTCCAACGCTAAGTTACTACAAGCAGATGTTACGATTCTGCGCAATAATCTACTGGCCAATTATCCATTCAAGTTAGACTTCATTATTGCCAACCTACCATACGTTGACCCGGACTGGGAACGCTCCGTCGAAACTAATTATGAGCCCCGGGAAGCCTTATTTGCGCCCAATCATGGACTGGGCCTCATCACGCAATTAATCGACCAAACACCCGCTACGCTTAGCGGCGGCGGCTACCTAATACTAGAGGCCGACCCAGCGCAACACGCTGCCATCATAGCCTATGCCGAACAATATCACCTTCGTCTGGTGACCACAATGCACTACTGCATCGCATTTCAGAAATCTTAAATACTAAATACCAACGGCAACACTAATACCGAACATATTCAAAATAAGCGGTAGCACAACAATAATCCCAATCGTAAATAGAACGGGTAGCATAATATCATTACGACGAATTTTTTGATGGTGATAATACGCGTCATAACATTTCCAGGCGATAACACTAATACATAATACTGTCAGCGCCACGCGTGGCAATATTACGCCATCAATACCCAGTAGCGCATAGCCAACCGTCCAGTGGTATGCCAGCCAGCCAATTTCCGCTAGCGTCAAACCCCACAATTGACTCATGAACAAGACGTGCGTTTCTTCGCTATAACTCGACAATATATGCCGCGCAGTCGAATAGCCGATTAACCACATCGCTAGTACGACGAGTGTCATCGGAAAGTTATAAGATAACATATAAAGTGACGCCACGCCTACAAAAGTCGCCACACCAGCTTGCGCCACCATGAATGATCGTTTGGAACGAGGTTTCAGGAACAAGAGCCAGCCAATATACAACAGTGTCAGCATCGTAACAACTAATAATCGCTGGCCCGAAATGACAATATCATTATAGGCCGTAAACAAAAAGACAACGAAACTAACACTCACAATAAAGTCGACTAGGTTGCTTTGGATATTAACGAACCAATACCTCGGCCTAACCGCGAAGACGCGCCACTTACTCAAGAGTACCAAGACAATAGCCGGCCACGGCGATTCTGTTGCTCGGATTAACAATACGAGCGCCACAGCGAGCGCAATATTAAGACCAATATAAACTACCTCACTGAGGAAAGAGCGGCGCCTGACAATCTTGAGAAATTCCATATCTAGTTATATTATAACACGTCGCTATGACAGTTATTTGGGGCTAGAGCCGTAAATGATTACAAAACTAACGTCTTGGCTAACTGCTAGCGGTGAACCTGATGTTTCTATGACAGCACTTGGATAAAGCACCTTCAGGGCATCGAGCGTTGCTGTCTTGGTCTTGTCGAGTGGATAAATTTCCACATCAGCATACTTGGCGGTGGGTGCATTATCAACGAGTGATATATTGAAACCCTTGGACTTGAGCGTGTCGGCGACAGTCTGCCCGACTCCGGCCGTATCAGAGCCATTGAGGACAACTATTTTTGCATTCTCGCGCGTCACCGGATTACTAGAGAGGTTTTGCGCAATAAACGCTTTAATACCCGTGTAGTCGTAAATTCCAGCCACCGGCATAACAACACTAGCGCCGTTGTAGTTACCAGATTTAACAACACTCTTGTCCCCGTCTTGCAGGCTAATCAGATGAATGTCACTCGACTTAATCTCTGAACCAAGCTGCATTAATGTCCTAATCTCTTTGGTCTCAATATTAGTACGCAAATTCCTGCCCAAAGTATCAATCAGGCCAGTGACTTTACCAACGTTGGATAATGTGCCAGTAGTCATAGCTTTCTCCTTGAGAGCTAAAATAATCTTTTGCTGGTTCTTCTCACGGTCAAAGTTCGAATTGCTGAGCCCATAAGTCGGTGCGACATCGCCACGAGCCATCGCCAGATATAAAGCGTGCGCGCCATCTAGATGATGCACGCCGTTGTCGTATTTCACCAGATAACAAGTGTAGTTACAACGCCAGTCAAAGTTGCGGTCGAGAATACCTGGGTCGCCATTACTGCCTTGAATATTGATATCAACTCCGCCAACCGCATCGACAGCTTCTTTTATCACTGTATTATTAACGTGAATGCCATATTGAATATCAATTCCAAAGATATTGCCAACGAAAGCTTGTGTCTCACTCAACCGTTTCTGTTCATCCGCCGTACTGTTGTAATTATCGCTTACACAGTTGAAATACTCATTGATCTTCCCCGAATAACCACTGTTACAGGCCATACCGTACTTCACATACAGGTCACGTGGCACGCTGAACATATAGGCGTTTTTGTTCTGCTGATCAATACTTAGCACCATCATAGAATCGGTCAGATACGCCCCGCCGTGTCCTGGATCATCTTCGGATGTGCCCAGTATCAAGAAGTTGCTGCGACCGTTGCTGTCCTGCTTTAATGGCTGACTCTGCACTAAATCTAAAATACTGCCATTGAATATACTGCCACCGGCGGCCAAGAATTTATAGCCAAGATAGCCCCCCAAGCCAATGCCTGCAATTAGTAATATTATAAAAAACCATTTAATCGCCCGCCTAACAGGTCGACGTCGCTTGGGTGACTTATTCAGATTCTGGCGATTATGACGTGTGAATAGATGCTCTTGACGATTAACTTTGCCGTCATCAATCTGGCGCAGCGAGTCATCGATATCAGAACGGCCCAGACCATTGCCCGCCCGCGCCCTACCGACGTCTTGGGTAACCTCGTCACCCGTGTGCAGCGACCTATCGATAGGCTGAACCTTAAATTTAGGGTGCCTATCATGAAGTTCACCCAATTGGCTTCCGTTTCTCCTGGGCACAAAGCCATCGATAATGGGTCGCTTATTTTTCATAAATGCTTATACTACTATAACTAATTTTAGCGATAATTTGAACAGCCGCAGCCATAACCAGCACCTACCCTTTAGTGCTTAAACCATGTATAATAGCCTGACATGGAAGCATCATTCTTGGAACGACACCCTTTTATCAAAGATGCGCTTAATATAAGCGTTTTTGTTGTTTTGGTACTGCTGGGCACACTCGTTATTAATACTTTCGTCTTTCGAAGTTTTAGTGTAATTGGTCCTAGTATGGAAAAGACTCTGTATACCGGCGATCGTTTGATTGTCGATCGTCTACCTGTCACATGGGCACACCTGCAGAACAAGACTTACATACCTAACCGTGGCCAGATTATTGTCTTTAAAAACCCGCAATTCAGTCAAGGTATGACTGACGAATATATTGTCAAACGCGTCATTGCGTTCCCCGGTGAGCACATTATTCTCAAAGACGGTCATTATACGGTTTATAACACCCAATACCCTAATGGCTTCAATCCAGATGATGCTAATCATGGCGAACCAGGCAGTCCGACGTCTGGATCAGTTGATGAGATCGTACCTGATGGCGAACTGTTCGTATCTGGCGACCACCGCGAAGGTAATTATTCACTCGATTCACGCAACGGCCTGGGTACTATCCCCTATTACGACGTTGTTGGGCCAGTCAGTTTACGTATTTTCCCATTTAACAAAATACGAACGTTTTAACGCGACCGAGATCTGAATTACAAATCTCAATCTTTACTTTACCCTCGGAAAGTAACAAACGAGCTTCTTTTGGACCACAAAAAAGCAAAATTGCTGGGGTGCGGCTTGAGGTGATGGCTAGGCAAATAACATAACACGACCCGTAAATGGCAAAAGGCTAACGACTACCAGTTAGCGGCACCATTAGTCCAATAGCCCCAGGCGCCGTAAGCGGCATTTGTATTACGCACTGGATCTGCCAAGATATTATTAGTTCGCTCGGGCGTAGGCAAGCCGGCTGATCCGGAATATCTGACTAACTTATAGTTCGTACCGTCAGAAACGTATATATATGAGTTATTGACATCGGTGCTAGATGGCATTTGCGGTATACTCGGCGCGTAAGTAGGCACGATTCCTGGAACAAAATTAGCCGCCTGACTCCATCCTGTCGAATTACCGGCAAAAGCGCTACCACCAGTGCTCGGATATGATCCATTGTCAACGTAATATAAATTAATCAGCTTATTGAGACTGCTTATATCCGACTGCTCACGGGCATATTTGGCGCGGTCTTGAATCCCGCTATACGCCACGATAGTAATAGCCGCCAGGATACCAATTACGACGATAACTATGAGGAGCTCGACGATAGTGAAACCAGGTTGACGCGATCTCGGTGTACATTTATTCATATCTTTATATATTGCATCATTATTCGCACAAGCACAAGCAGGATGGGGCTCATAGATGTTGTATACGATACAATATCTACTCGTTATCGAGCATCTTTTGAATACGCCTGAATTCTTCGTCGCTCTTGAATTTAATAACAATCTGGCCGGCACCGCGAGAATTAGTGCGTACCTGAACATCAGTCGCTAGATGTTTAGCAATACGCCTAGTGTCGTCGGCGTAGGGCTCTTCGTTAACCACTTTTTTAGCATGACCAATACTAACCTCATCCGCCTTTTTCAGTTGGACAATGTATTGTTCAGTTTGACGCGAGCTCCACTGCTCACGCATAATACGCGGCAACAGTCGCCTGATCAGATCTTCATCTAGGCCAACTAGCGGGCGCACCTGGCCTTCGTTAACCTTACCTTCTGCCAAAGCCGTTCTAACCTCTAGCGGCAGCCTGAGTAGTCGTAGCGTGTTACTAACGGTACTAACCGACTTCTTGCCGACACGCTTACCTATTTCGTCAAGCGTTAAATTAAACTGATCGCGTAGTTTCATATACGCTGTCGCTGTTTCAATAATGTTAAGATCGCGACGCTGTAGATTCTCAATCAGAGAAAGTTCTAACTTGTGTTGGCCGGTCAAAGTCCGCACAAGAGCCGGGATTTTGTCGAGTCCAGCGATCTTGGAAGCCCGATAACGTCGCTCGCCGGCGACAATTTGATAATCATTACCATGTGGCGTGACAACAATCGGCTGCAAGATGCCGTGTTCTTTAATCGAAGCCGCCAGGTCTTCGATCGATGCTTCATCGAATTGACGCCTAGGTTGATCTGGGTCAGCAATAATCTGACTAAGTTTAATCTGACGTAATTCACTAACCTGCTCATCCTGCGACGCTGTCGGATCAAACGACTCATCCAGCAAGTCGACTGGAATGAGCGACTCAAAACCGCGCCCGAGGCCCTTTTTATTTGATACTGACACGCTCTAAAACCTCCTTGGCGAGAGCCTTGTACGCTCTGGCACCCTTTGAAAATTTATCATACACCCCGACTGGCAACCCATGACTAGGCGCTTCTGCCAAGCGAATATTGCGAGGAATTGTCGATTTAAAGACCTTACCCGGAAAGTGCTTTTTGATTTCTTCGTGCACCTGGCCGCTCAGCGTTGTACGCGAGTCGATCATAGTCGGCAAAACACCGAGTAGCTCCAGCATCGGGTTCATACCCTTGCGCACCAGCTTCATAGTCTCCAGCAACTGACCCAGTCCCTCCAGAGCGTAGAACTCTGCCTGGACTGGCAATAGTACGTAGTGGGCTGCAATCAGACCATTGACCGTCAGTAAACTGAGGCTCGGTGGGCTGTCGATCAGGACGAAGTCATATCCATCTGTACTGGCCTCAATCGCTGCACGCAACCGCGAGAAACGCCTGTCAGCCTGGGCTAGCTGGACCTCCGTATTGGCTAATATCGGTGTCGATGGTGCAATAAATAAATTCTTATGAGCCGTCGGCAAAATAACGCTATCAAGTGTTGTTGTTTCCATTACAACATCAGCCATTGTGAGCGTCAAAACTTGCTTATCAAACCCCAGACCACTGGTCGCATTGCCCTGAGGGTCGAAATCCACTAACAAGGTTTTTTTACCTAGTTTAGCTAGATAATACGCCAGATTGACCGCAGTCGTGGTCTTGCCAACACCACCCTTTTGATTGGTTACCGAAATTACCGTCGCCACGTGTCTGTTTCCCTCTCTCTTTTGCCTAATTATACCATGAGCGCATATAAAAATCTCCGCCATGAGGCGGAGATTTTATTGATTATTTGATTGAAGTAATTTCAATCTTTGAGTACTTTTGGCGGTGCCCGCTTTCCTTGTGTACCCGTTTCTTCGATTTGTAACGGATGACGCGCACTTTTTCGCCCTTAACTAGATCTTCAACAACCTTTGCTAATACTTTCACACCTTTGACAGTTGGTGTGCCGACGGTTGTTGTATCACCATCAATCACCAACAGCGCGTCTAGAGTGAGCTCTTTAGTTCCTTCCGGGAGGAGGTCCACCAGGAGGGTCTCTTTTTCGGCAACAATGAATTGTTTGCCACCGATCTTAACGACTGCTTTTGACATTATAATTCCTTATATTTATTAATCAATCAGTTGCCCATTGTAACAGAGATGGGGCACCTAGGCAATAGTCTATATTTGTCCGCCACCGTATAACGTCACCAGCACCAGGACAAGCGACATCATGCCAGTGGCTTTAATCAGGCCGTGATGACGTCGCCATGATCGATTGATTGCTCTAGGCAATTTGTCGCGGTACAGATGAGCCGTCAGTGCTACGCCGGTCATAACGATTAGTAACATTACTGAACCAAGCGCCGCTGGCGTTAATGATTGTAGCGACATACCAATACGTGTTATTACGCTAATAGGTTGCGTACTTGTCGGTGCGGCTGTCACAACGCCCGTCTGCGCCCCAGCTACAGCCACGTCGCCAGCTGGCCGGCCATATAAGGCAACAATCAGCAGTGTGTTCTCGCCTTGTAATGTGCCGCTAACGACTGCAAACCCGACATCGGTATAGTGTGAATTCAATATATTAGCCCGGTGTTCGGGCGACGCCATCCAGGCGGTCGTAGCGGCGTCAGCTGTCGTAAAGTTCTTTGCTAGATTCTCACCGGCATACGAATAATTGTAGCCGACTTTGCGGAACCAAGCCCACGGCGTCGTGCCATCTGGTGCAACATGAGCCCAATATTGTTGCTTGAGCATATCATTGGCCTTCTCGTAGGCAGCCTCAGATAACTTGGCGTTCAAATTAAGCGCCGGCAAGTGCTGAGCGATACGCTGCGCATTGGTCGTGTCGAGCAGAGCGTTATTACTCACCGAAACCTGTGCACCCAGCACACTACCCGTCACCGCCAGATTATAACCAGCCTGAATGCCAATGATCAGTAATAGCATCGTTAAGATACCGTAGCGTCTAATCAGATGTGGACGATATTGATTACCTTTGTGTGGAACAAACACCATCTTTGCGTGATGTTTTATCTGTTGATGAAGCTTTGTCAGCTTCTTGGGTTTTTGTTTTGTTTTCACTTGTGCTTACAGTATAGATAATTATCACATAAAAAGCGAGAGATAGATAATCCCCCGCTTTTTAATTAATCATTTTTTGTTTAGGCTACATTTGATCGGTTGCGTAGTCGAGCGATTAACCACCAGACAAACGAGATAACGGCCGCAACAATCAGCACCCACCAGTACCACGCAAGTCCGGTTGAACTTGATGATGGTGTCACGGTTGAAGCTAACTGAGTACTAGCACCCTTGACGGCGGGTGTACCTAGCGTGTCAGATGCAGGCGTCTGAGGTGTAGTTGCGTCAGCAGGAGCCGCAGTCTGTGCACCCAGCACGGCAGCGGTACCTATCGTTCCGTTTGCGCTATTTGTAGCCTGTGGTGTAGCGGTGTTTACGGCTAGAGGCGCTGGAGTATCTTGAACTGGTGCTATATAGGAAAACATGTAAGTATAGCTACTTGTATTACCGACTTTATCAACAACTTTTAATGTAAACGAGTAGTCGCCATTATTTGTGACTTTAAATGTCGGGTTTAATAGCGTAGCATCATATGTTGCGCCCGCTGGGTTAGTTACCCCTGGCGTCCAGCTAAAGGTTGAGTAATTACTCGCCGTCAATACCGGCGTGAAATTAGCACCATTGTTATCGGAACCGGTATATAGAATGGCCGGCTTGGCATTATATACTTCTACAGTTATCTGCGCAGAAGATGAGATATCTTTATTACCGGCCGCATCTCGGGCCTCAAGGTCTACGGTATACGTACCATCAGTAACTTTTGTCGTATCCCAACTCCAGCTACTGACAACAGCTTTATTAACAATTCCTGGACCAGCCACTACGGCGCCTTGTGAATTCTTGACGACAAAATAGTAACGATCTGGGTTCGTGTCGGTCACAGTACCGCTGACATTAACTGCGCCATGTAGTATATCGCCATTCTTAGGAGACGAAATGCTTACTTTCGGCGCTTCGTTGTCGATTGTAAGTTTCCATAAATCGCTCCATGGGCTCACATTTCCAGCATGATCAACAGCTGCTACCCTCCACCAGTACTGAGTACCGTCAGCAATACCAGTTGCAGTTTTACTGGTTGAGCTAAATGTACCAGACCAGCGCAAGCTAGAAGTATTATCGGTGTTATAGCTCTGATATAGATAATGATCGACGTCAGTACTTGCGTCGGACCAAGACTGAGTGACACTAGACCCATTGACGACAGCGTTATTTGCAGGTGACGTCAGTATGGGAGTAGCCGGCGGCACACTATCGTAAGTCACGTTAAAAATTGTCTGATTGGAACATTGACCGGATGCATCACAAGCACTTATGGCAATATGGTGGACTCCTTGACCTTGATTAAAGACACCGGGCATAGAAGTCGCAAGCGTACTGACTGTGTACGGGTGCGTTAAATCATATGGCGAGCTACTTATATCATTCCAGTAGCTGTAAACGTAGTGGTCTACGCCAGGGACGGCATCCCAGCTGGCAACAACACCATATGAATTTGTGGCGCCATTATTAGCAATGACTACACTACCTGGAGACGTCTTTAGGCTTAAGTTAGTTGGCACAGCGGGTGGCATAGGAGCAGTCGCAGTGACCTCAAATGCAACAGTACCATTTGGCGTCCATGACGTATCGGCTGCAAATCCAGGAGTTCGGCCTGAATAAGTACTGTCCCAAAACACCCCATCAGTGTTAGCGTCATGGCCAACAAATACGGGCTGGTTGTCAGGAATCGCTACATTCAACGAATTATAGGGACCAGCCACGTTAGTTCGAGGATTGCCGTAACTCTGTGTATTGTATGCAACACCCAAAATAACATCATTAGGCAAAGTTACATTTTGACTACTTAGGTCGAAGGTAACATTAGAGGCTATGCCACTAAAATCTTGACAGACACCGCCAACCATCCATCCATTACCGTTACTAGTTGACCCACAAGATGGATCGCTTTCTGGACGCCACGGAATACTAAATGTTTGAGTTGTCGTAGCAAGTAATTGTCCTTTTGCGCCGGCATTATTACTATAAACATTGAGTGTAATCGGCATAGACCACGTAGCGTTATTTGAAGCATACGCTGGGTTTGCACTATAGTCTGAGAATTTCGCCCAGTCGACCATGGTGACAGTAACCTTATTCAGAATACGATTCGTACCGCCTAGCTGAATTGAATCACCGAATTCAGACGTAGCCGTAGCTTCATAACCCAAGCTTGGAAAGCTTGATCTCTGGGGTATGACATTTGGCAGGGCATTATATACAACCGCTGCTCCACTCTGAGCGTTAACGTTTTGAGACAAAAATAGCGGCATCGCCGCACTCATTCCACTAACCGCCAATAATAATGATAGCGTCGCTAAATTAACGCGCTGGTAAAGCTTCCCTATAATCCCCATTAGATCTTCTCCTCTTATAACCATCCACCCCTGGTTGATTAAATGTTACGCACAGATTATTACAAATTATTTTTTGTATTTTCTTCACTGTAGCACCACGACACAACCGTTACAAGCAGTTATTCAGTGTCGCGCTAGATTACAAGTGTAATTTATGAATATCGTCGTGATTCAAACCGTAATAATGCGCAATCTCGTGCCAGAGGGTCCGTTTGATCTGCTCAAACAGCTGCTCAGGGGTATACGTAACCGCCAAAATCGGGTTTTTAAAAAGCGTAATTTTATCCGGCAATACAAAAGTATAGCCCGCTCCACGCTTGGTTAGCGGAATACCTTCATACAGGCCCAGGAGCAAACTACCTGGTTGCAAGTTTGATTTCTGGCGTTGATAATCGTCGGGATCATCAGCATAGACAACGGCCACATTATCGAGACCCTTGATGTAGTGCTGTGGCAACTCGCCCATCGCACGACTAATTAGGCTGTCAAACTCATCGTCAGTTAAATTCATATCCTAAGTATACAGTCTATTTGTCAGAGAAATTAAACCACTCGGGGTCTTCGCTAATATCGCGCTCGACTTGATTCCAGAACGACTCCAAGCTGGGGCCATCAATATCCTTATTAAGGTCAATTTCTTGACGAACCTGATGCTCGGGCGGAATTTCATCCTGGTCAGAGGCTGGATCGATTGGTTGGAACTGTAGAAATTTAAGTAATGACATATGTTTGTTTTTTAGTGTTACTAAAGCAATGATAGCATAATCGTTATATTTTGTCAATTATAGC
>JAJYBZ010000026.1 GCA_021778755.1 bacterium
TAATTGCCAGTCATTTTTGCTTTTGGCAGCTTGTAGGCTGTTGGGTCGCCAGCGAGGGCGGCTTTGGCGATTGACGGGCCACCGGGGTAGGGAAGGCCTATAATCTTGGCGACCTTGTCAAAAGCTTCGCCGACGGCGTCGTCCTGAGTTTGGCCCAATAATTCGTAGTCACCATGGTCGCGGAATAGCACTAATTGGCTGTGGCCACCAGATACGATAAGGGCTAACATAGGGAATTCGGGTGCTTTTTCGTTCAAAAAGTTGGCATAAACGTGGGCCTCGACGTGGTGAATAGGGTAGAGTGGCTTGTCTTTTAATACTGCCAAGGTACGTGCCGCTAGGGTGCCGACCAGCAGCGACCCAATTAGGCCAGGGGCGTAAGTGACGGCAATGGCGTCGATGTCATCCCAGGTCAGGTTGGCGTCGGCTAAGGCTTGGTCGATAACCGGATTGATAACTTCGATATGGCTGCGGGCGGCGACCTCTGGTACAACGCCACCATACAGGGCGTGAATGTCGATTTGCGAGTTAACGACGTTGCTCAGCAGAATCCGACCGTCTTGCACAACGGCGGCGGCTGTCTCGTCGCAACTACTCTCAATTCCAAGTATTTTCATCTGTTATTAGTGTATCAGAAAAACAATGTCCTAAAAAGCAAATAGCCGCACCCCGAAGGGTACGGCTACCTACTACGAACAGTCAGGGGCTGCGGCGAATCGCCGCCTCCTTTTCCGCATTGATGCGGGCTTGGACCGCGGCTGTCTGCTGTGCGTATTCGCCAATGGCTGCCATGCCAAAGACGAAGCCGGCAAGTGTCAGTATTGCACTGACCAGCAAGACCAGGGCTTGCCACGGGCTTGTGCTACTGATGGTTGTCGACCATAACAGCAACACCACGGCCGGCATGCGGGCAAACATCCCAATCTTCCCGACCCACACAACCTGGAGATAATCGCGAGCGACCTTTCGGTGTCTAACGGCACTCCAGGCGATCGTCAGTTCTGTGCAAATGATGATTGCCAGCAGGACGCACGTCCACGATGGCCACAGCTTGTAGGCCGCAAGGGTCACGGCTGTCCCCATGAAGAACTTGTCCACGACGGGGTCCATGCGGGCCCCGAGCTTCGAAGTCTGGTGGAGTCGCCTTGCGATCGTTCCATCCAGCCAATCGGTCAAGCTGGCGACCAAGAGAATGACGACGCCTACCTGCATGTTGCCATGCAGGTAGGTTACTGCCCCCCAGATCATGCCAGCGACACGAAGTAGGGTAATTCCGTTGGCCCACGTCCATGGGCTTGTCGTATCGAACTTCTTGACCTCCACGGCGACTTTATCGGTCATGTGGACCACGCTCCTATCCTTACTCGTAGTAGGTGCACATATGTGCTGTGATTACAATACAACAAAAATTCAATATTGTCTATAGCCTTATCGATGCGCATAATGATAATTAGCTGATTATTAAAAAAAGTCTTGCTTAAAACTTTCTGAGGGTATATTATTTTTGTATAAATCGCGAGGCATATATGGTGGGCAAGAGCGTTCAATCTAAATCACTAAAACGTATTATCTACTGGTTGATTGTGTTGATCGCAGTTGGCGCAGGACTGCTACTGGCAAACAAGTCACAGGCTATAACCTGGAACGGATATTGGTCGTGGACTAAAGATTCACCGGTCGTAACTTATACAAAAGCCATACCGGATGCAACAGCTATGACGTTGTGCGCATCAGATTTGATGATGATGCCAGTTGCAGGTGAGTCTGAGCTGCAGGCAGTTTGCCTGAACGATAGTGATAGATTACGCTTCGGTATGTATTACAAAGATGGTGCCTATCGACCAGTAGTAGGATTAACGTACGACAACAAGATGCACAAATTAGTCGATAGTCCGTGCACTATTTATGATCGTTGTTTGTATGTTCCGCGGGCTGACATCTTAATTACGAAGCGACAGGCTAGGCCTATTATCGGTGAGGCAATTGTGATATATAAAGATTTCTCCAAACATATTACAAGAATACTGGACCCTATTTCACTGGCAACAACCTATGACTTCGATTTGTCGTATAAACCCGACTATCTATATACCAATGATCCAGCCAAAACATGGGCCGTGGGTGGTTATGCTGCCTCTGACAATGGCGAATGGCTGGCGTTAGAGCTACGCGACAAAGGCATCTATGTTGTTAATACCCGTAATTATGAGATGCGACGTATATCGAGTATGCAATTCAACTATTTCGGCGGGATGATGCCAACGACCGAAATGGCCATCAGTAATGACGGGCATCACGTGGCGATTATGGGCATGAATGCTGGTCTGAGCGTCTTCGACGTTGATTCTAGCTGTGGAGATTTGGCAACTGGTGAAGATATATTCAATGCAACGCCGCTAAAGGCATCGTGTCCGCAGGCATACATCGATACCGGCAAATTTATACCGAGGTTTTATGCCGCCTATCATCCTAGATTTAGTGATAACGGGGCGCAGCTAAGTTTTTATGCAAAAGGCTATGCAGGTGATCAGCGCGAGGTCGTATTGCGGGTTGCGGAGTATCATCCCCCAAGGCTTGATTATCTGGCGCTAGGCGATTCGTACTCAAGCGGCGAAGGTGAAACGTCGGATAATTATTACGTCAAGGGTACTAATGATGAATACGAGAAATGCCACCTTAGTACCAGGTCGTATCCATACCTGACGGCCAAGCTGCTGGGTATTGCTGACATTGACGTTAAAAGTGTGGCTTGTTCAGGAGCCACAACTAAAGATATTATCGGGCTTGACGCTGACTACTGGGGGCAAGGCAACCGGCTAGGCGCTCAGCAGGCAGGGTATGATATAGAGCGTAAAACACTGGCTCAGACTACCGCTCGAGAAGATTTTGTACCAGGGCGTATTCACCAGTCGGTATTTGTCGAAACTTACCAGCCCGCAATACTTACTATTGGTATTGGTGGCAATGATGTCGGTTTTATGGATAAGCTAAAAGCGTGCCTGAGCGTTGGGACCTGCGAATGGGCGGCAACTCCGGAGGGTCGAGAAAAGACGGCGCTTGAAATCCAGGGCCTATTCTATACGTTACTAGGCACATATCGGGAGTTGCATCGATTGTCGCCGCAAACAACTATTTACGCTGTTGGTTACCCCAAGATTATTGATCCGGTGGCTGGCTGTAGTGGCTTGACAGGCACTATGTTCGATAGCGCGGAGCGTAAATTTATGGACGAGGGTATCAAGTATATTAATCAGGTGATCGCCGCAGCGGCCAAGAAATCGGGTGTAAAGTATATCGATGTCGAAAATGCGCTGGGTAACCAGTTATTGTGTGGCACTGAGTCGCCCAGGGCTATGAATGGCGTTAGGCTTGGAGACGATAGCTCGATTTTTAGTAATTCAAAAATGACTAAAATTATTGGATACGAAAGCTTTCATCCAACTCCGAATGGCCACGAATTAATAAGTAATGTAGTGGCCCGGTTGATTTCACAGAATAAAGCAATCGTGGGTTGCGATCCGAACCAGGCGGTGTGCGTTGATAGTGTACTGCCCCCATGGCCTTCGAATTACTGGCTAATTGACGGCTTGACGCACGACTATGCACGTCAGCATGTAGTCAAATTTGCGAGCGATACCGAGGGCGCCGCTAACATGCGTCAAAAGACAATCAAGACGCCGCAGCTGATGTTTGAGCCAAATTCGCAGGTGAAGGTCGAGCTGCACTCTAGCGTTGTGGAACTGGGTAGTTTTATGGCTGATAGTAATGGGTCAATCGACGTTAATATAGAACTACCGAGCGATACGCCGGATGGCTATCACAGCATACATTTGTATGGGACATCTGGTAGCGGTGACCAAGTCGACCTGTATGATATTATTGCCGTTACCTCGGAACCAGAGATTGACCAGGTAGTGGATGAAGTTATCGACGTAATACCGGTAATTAATGATGCCGCGCCTTCGCCTCCCGCTAGCCCGACAATTAGCGACGTTCAGCCCGCTTTGACTCAGGTCACGCTTGAATCTAGTGACGTCGCGAATAATCCGACCAATATCGATAATGGGGTTGATCGTGCCGTCGGTGATGCAAGGCGCAAGAATGGCGATCTAGCAACAGTAAGCTCAGCCGAAGCTGCGGTGATGGGGGACAGCATAGAGGCGGTTACGCCCAATGTGCGAATCAATCACAACGATACTATTAATCCTGTGTATTATGTAGTCGCTGGTGTGGTAGTCGCTGCGATAATGACGGCATTATATTACTGGCGTAGGAAAGTAAGGCGCGGCTAGAGGCCGTACCAATTACCGCGTGCCATGTCGCCGCAGCTGAATGTTATCAGGACACGGGCGATGCCACCATTAATTGGTGCGCCATAGGAAGTGTCGCCATATGTGGTATTTTCGTGAATTTGGGCAACTTGCGCAATGTATGTACAACCAAGTCCACCGCTAGTTTTGTAATGCCGTTCGGCGCTACTGATAACGAAGCTAGAGCCAAATTGCGAAGCTAATTGCTCATTGAGCACATCTGTCGGTTTGATATCTGGCGAGTGATTGATTACCGAATAGTATTTATCATGTAGTGTTTTAATTTGAGTGGCAGATACAGCGGTCGTATCTAAGGCCAGAATCGTATTGCAAATATATTCTGGGGCACCAAAAAATCCGGCATTGTCGTCTTCGCAGCCTGCCTGATATTTCCAATCGTCAGCACCACCCGATGCGTTTTTGATCGTATTAAAGACTGCCCTGGACTGCTGATCAAGCGTATTAAATTTGGAGTGGTCGATGGCATCAAGAATCGGCGACAATGCAATCGAGATGATGACAAACGCCACCGGTAGACCGATAATAATACCAACTACAATTAATATTTTCTTTAAATTTGAAGTCTGTTTTATTTCATTTTTTGCCATAATTTGACTATAGCATGAGCGTAATTCTTTGAAAATAGCTTAATATGAACTGAGAATAATATAATCCATTGCGCACATTAGTTCGGGTATAATAACCCTATGGCTAATATCCGAACAATCATTAAGAAATTAATTCCAACAACTTTATTTAAAACTATCGAACCATATGGTCACTTGGCTGAGGCTGTGGTCGCAAATGTCCGCTACGGGTTCCCGTCGCGTAATATGCATATTATCGGCGTGACTGGCACTAACGGTAAAACTACGACGTCGTTTATGATTCAAAAGATGCTCAGCCAGGCTGGGCTCAAGACTGCTCTGATGACAACAGTGGCGTATGGCGTGGATGACGAGATTATTCCACAGATTGCCCACATGACGACAGCGTCGGCGCCGCTACTACAAAAGCGCCTGCGTGAGTTTAAAAAGCAGGGTGTGCAGTGGGTTGTGCTTGAAACGACCAGCCACGCACTAGCGCAGCACCGGGTCTGGGGGATTCCTTACGAAATTGCAGTGATGACCAATATTACACACGAGCATTTGGATTATCACGGTACATTTGCAAATTATTTGGCTGCCAAACTGCGTTTATTCAAGATTGCCGCCAGACATGGCAAAAAGTTCGGTGTGGCTAATGCCGATGACCCTAGCGCCAAGGTTTTTCTGAAAGCGACATCGCGATCAGTGTCCTACGGTATCAAGTCTGGCAAACTAGCAGCCAAAAACGTCAAATTAGAGTCGGACGGTTGTCGTTATGATGCCGTGATTGGTAAAGATAGCTACGAAATTCACTGTAATATACCAGGTGAGTTTAATGTCTATAACAGTTTGGCGGCCGCGGCGGTTGGACGCGAGCTGGGGCTAACCAAAGCCCAAATCGAGCAGGGGATTGAAGCCCTAGTTGGTGTTGAGGGTCGCATGACAGTGGTTGATGCCGGTCAAGTATTCACGGTGATTGTTGACTTCGCGCATACGCCAGATTCGTTCGAACGTCTGCTGGGTGATTTGCGTCGGGCTACAAAGGGCAAATTAGTGACGGTTTTTGGGTCGGCTGGACGGCGTGATGAAACGAAGCGGGCTATTCAGGGTGAAATTGCCGGACGCTACAGCGATGAAGTTATTTTAACCGAAGAAGATGACCGGGATATTGATGGCAACGCAATCTTGAACCAAATCGCTGGTGGCGCTAAAAAAGCCGGCAAGGTTGTCGGCAAGGATGTCTTTTTGATATTAAACCGCGAGGAAGCGATTGGCTTTGCAATGACCCGTGTTAAAAAAGCTAGCGACACAGTAATTTTGCTGGGTAAAGGGCACGAAAAGACCATCGAACGGGCCGACGGCACGTATCCGTGGAATGAATTTGAAGTTGCAAAAATTGCGTTGCAATCGCAGGTTGTCGAAAAATCTAAGCAATAATCTCTGCTGGCATAGTAACCGGTGCGCATTCCTCGGCAGGCTGTTTGAGGGTAGCTCGGACAGACAGCACGCGCCGACCGTCTCTCAATAATTGATATAGGTCGTGCTGCCAGGGGTGCCAGCCTTTAATCGCTTTCGTCGCATCAGCTTCATCCATTGCGAGCACGACGTCGTATGACAAGCTGGCTACATACATAAATTCGGTGAATTCACTGTCAAATCTGGCGCTGACTGCGTTATCATTGCCGTCTTCGCGCCGAATGGAATCCATTATTGTCATGACGGCTGCGCCATAATCAAGATAACTGATGGGTTTGTTGCGCTCTTGCTCGGTGTCGGGAATCTCACCCAGGCTAATTTCGCCACCGCTAGCCATGAAGTCTAGGGTTTTTCGGTCTGATGGAGGCATTTCTCCAGTAACGCTATGAGTTAAAACTTCGGTCATTTTAATTCCCTGTTTGTTAGATAACCATAACCGAATCGTACACCCGTGGTAGCCGGTGCGTCAATATATAATATTCACAAATGTCAGAGAATTGTCAGACTGGTGCAGCGAATAAAACCGCCACCTTTGGCGAGTTCGGTAATGTCGGGGTTGGGCGACAATACGGCGAGGCCGTGACTGCGTAAATCTGCGGCCAGTTGAGGAGCGCGGCCGCTCATGACGACCGTTTCGCCGGTTGATACTAGGTTGGTCGCAAAGGCATACTCGGCTTCATTAATAGAAACTTCGATTTTGTCGATGTCGTCCATTGATTCTAGTAGGGCGCGACTTTCAGGCAGAAAAGCTTCGGGACAGTAGGCAATTAAGCCTTTTTGGTTACCATCCGGGGCTTTGATGACGGCTAGAGCTAGGTCGATATCGTAAAAAAAGCTGTCCGCCCAGCCAGAGGCCATGTTGGTGACTGGATTGTCCAAGGCATCTAGTTGAGGTACGGTCTGTAACTGGATGCGGGTGTAGCCGAGCGTCTCGGCCGCAAATGCCTGGGCCTCGGGGTCGCTACGGTAGCCGCTGCCGCAGAATAGATAATCGCCGCAGGCTAGGGCATCGCCTTGACCGCTGAATTTCCAGTCACCTGGTACTCGGATGACGGTTTTGCCAAGGTTGGTTAATACTTCTGCGGCGTAGTCCTCTTCGGTTTTGCGGGCGTTCGGTAAGCGGGCTAAGACGGCTTTGTTGCCGCGCACTAGTGCCCAGTTAGCGGTGTAGACGCCGTCTTGGCTATCGCCGGGCGAAGCGACTTTCGTAACGTTAATGCCGGCTTGAATAAGTAAATCATGAATTGCCCCGTGTTCGGTTGCGGCGACAGCTAGGTCGAGTGGTTCGTGGTGGTAATACGGGTTAATCGGTTGTTCGGTGCTAAAGTTATTGGCATCTGACATGAGGACGCTAGTATTAATTAGTGGCATTAATGACTCCTTAAAACTCTAATAATATGAATCGCGATGTTTGTAATAGTGCAGTCGCTGGGCGACACGTTCACCGACCTTGGACCAAATGGCATATTTGGCCGGCTGCAACACTATGTCATAACAGCCGACGTAGTCGATGACGGTTTTATTAAAGGCGGTCTTGAATTGCCCGACGCCGTAATGCTTGTGCTCGGTATTGTTAATTTGGTCGCTTGGAGGTGATCCACAGAAGTCGTGTAGGGTTGAGCCTTGTGATTTGGCCCATTTGATAACGTACCATTGCAACAAATGACTGGCGCCATAGGCCGTGCGCTTGCGGACGCTGGCACCATCTTTGTAGGTGCTTTTGCTGCCATAAGTCATGGCGTAGGCGCCGGCAACAACTTGGCCGTCGAAATAGGCAAAGAATAGTTGGCCCGAGCCGGCCACTTCAAACCTCTGCCAGAAAGTGCGGAAGTATTCGTAGCCACGAATACCGAATTGGCCCTCGGCGGTTGCGGTTAGTAATTGATACATAATCTTGCAGTTTTTGTTAGTTGAGCGGACGGCTTCGATTGTAACGCCGTCGCGCTGAGCCCGGCGGATGGCATGGCGGCCTTTCTGGGGCAGTCTGGTCAAGATATCATCGAGGTTCGGGCTAATGTCGAGTGTTATCGTGGAGGGGTTAGGGATAATTGGCGCGGTCTTGATTAGTCCGTGACGGGCCAGAGTAGGCTCGACAGACCGGGCTAATTCAGGTTCGATACGAATTGCAAATACGCCATTTTTGAAAGCGAGATTTCTAAGCGACTTGATAATTTCAAACAAATCTTTGGTCGACGTTACCTCGGGGCCCTTTGGTAGGTACCATAGCTTGCCTAGTACGGGAACGACCTTTTCAAGTACCGTAATTGCTACTTCGCCCACGAAAACAAAGCGGGCTTTATAGCCACCGGTTTCTTTTTGCATGGCGAATTCGTAACTGGCGAAAACATTGCCGCCGTCAGGATTGGCAATAATATAGGTATTCCAGTCGGAAATTTCTTGTTGAGTAGCGAAGCGCGCAATCATTACGTTCTATTGTACCGCAAGATTGTTTTTGTCAGTATGCGAGTCCATATTATTGGCACTCATGCCTTGCAAGTGCTAATTTTATTGTCTACAATAGAATTACAAAATAAAGGAGGAATATTATATGGTTTCACCAATTAAACCTCTGGCAGATCGTGTTGTTGCGGTGCGCGAAGAAGCGCAGACAAAGACTGCAAGTGGCATTTTTCTGCCAGATAACGCTAAAGAAAAACCGGTTTTAGCGCAAGTTGTGGCCGTTGGGCCGAAAGTGACTCAGCTGAAGGTTGGCGACAAGATTGTCTATAAAGAATATTCAACAACTGAGCTGAAGATCGACGGTCAAGAATACTTAATCGTAAAAGAAGAAGACGTCCTAGCGACGATCTAGGGGGTGTAAAATGGCTAAGAAAGTTTTTTATGATGATGATGCACGGGCGCGCGTACTTGGGGGCGCCAAGGTGCTATACGATGCCGTAAAAGTTACTTTTGGTCCAAAAGGTCGCAACGTCGTGATTGCCAAAGGCTACGGTGGACCAACGGTGACGCACGACGGCGTCACGGTGGCTGAATCATTGGATTTACCAGAAGTTGACGATGAAACCTTAGGCTATAAGGTCGGCGCTGAGCTTATTAAGCAAGCCGCTAGTAAATTAAATAAAGTCGTTGGTGACGGTACGACCACAGTCACAGTACTAACTTATAATATATTAAAAGAAGCTAATAAGTTAATCGCGGCTGGACACAACCCGCAAGAGTTGCGCAAGGGTATCGAGGCGGCTGGCGCGGAAGTGATCGCCAAACTTGATAGTTTGAGCGAAAGTATCGAAGGCAAATCTGATCGCGTGGCCGAAGTGGCGACGATTAGCGCTGGCGATGCGGCCATTGGTAAATTAATTGCCGATGTGATCGAAAAGGTTGGCAAGGACGGCGTCGTAACAGTCGAGGCTAGTCAAGGTTTGGAACTAGAAGCTGAGGTAGTTGAAGGTTTCACGTTTGATCGCGGCTTTGTCAGTCAGTTCTTTATCACCGACGTGAATCGCCAAGAGGCGGTTTATGAAAAGCCGGCAATCCTGATTACCGACAAGAAAATTAGTAATGTGCAGGAACTGTTACCGATTCTCGAAAAGTTAGCTGCCGCCGGTAAAAAAGACGTCGTGCTGATTGCCGATGAAGTTGAGGGTGAAGCGCTCAGTATCTTGGTACTTAACAAATTAAAGGGCGTATTTAATACCGTCGCGATTAAAGCGCCGGCCTTTGGTGACCGTCGTAAAGAAATATTAAACGATATCGCCGTGCTGACTGGCGCGACCGTGGTGAGTGCTGATCAGGGCCTGACGTTTGAAACAGTTGAACTTGACGTAGTCGGTACAGCACGTAAAGTGATTGTTGATAAAGATTCAACCACAATTATCGAGGGTGCAGGTTTGGCCAAGGATATCAAGGCGCGCATCACGCAAATTGCCGCGCAGGCTGATAATGCTAGTAGTGAATACGACAAGGAACAATTAGGTAAGCGCTCGGCGGCACTTAGTGGTAAGGTCGCGGTTATTAAAGTTGGCGGTGCGACCGAAACCGAGATTGATGAAAAGAAATACCGTGTTGACGATGCTGTAGCGGCTACCAAAGCGGCGCTGGCTGGCGGGATTGTACCTGGTGGCGGCGTGACACTTGTTAACTTGTCAGCCGGAATTGTGGCTGACGGCAGTGATTCAGTTAATGCCGGCCGTCAAATTCTCAAGAATGCCCTTAAACAGCCATTTTTACAGATTACCGAAAACGCCGGACTAAAGAGCGAGGCCTTGCTAGCGCAAGTAGAGGCTGGCAAGACTGGCTTTGGGGTAGACGTTAATCACCCAGAACTTGGCCTAATTGATGTCAAAAAAGCTGGTGTGATTGA
>JAJYBZ010000004.1 GCA_021778755.1 bacterium
TTTCTTTAGTAAGATGGGTATACATCTCTCTGTTCCTTTCGTTTAGTTTGTTGTGCCAACAACCATTCTAACGAATACAGAGAGATGTTTTTTAGTGGGTGGTGCAGTTCGGGGTGGAATGTACCCTGTTATTATTGACAAAAATACTAAAATAGGCTAGTATATAGATTATCTCGTGGATATTCGTATTCCGAGCCCATTGACAAGCAGACACAATCCTACCAGGGAGAGACATGTCGCACATTGTTGAGATTGAGCTCACTTCCAACCTGAGCGTTACGACGTTCAAGCTGCCGAAGGGAATCGTATTTCATGGTGTGTATATCTACACCAACCCGGAGTTCTGCGAGCAGCCAGAAGATCAGGCTCGCTACCCCGGCGCGATGCACATCGACGATGCACCGGCGGCTATCCGTGACCTCGTACGAGACATTCAAGGTGTCGCGGGCGTTACCGATGTCGAGATCGACGGTAGCAAGCTGTCGATCTACAGTACGACCGATGACAGGTCGACCTACCGCAACATTGCGGTCGCCGCGGGGTCCATGGTGTTCGGCTTCTTTAGCTGGACGTCTAACGACATTCAGCTGAGGATTTGCGTATCCGAAGGCCTCTTCACTACGATCTATGACGCCATGGGAATCTTGCTGGTTGATCAAGTTCTGGAAGAAATCGGTCAACGGATTGGCTTCATGGACGAGCTCGGTCTGGTCGAACAAGACTGAGAACAATGTCGATTGAGCAGACACGCCACATAGCGGATCTGCGGCGGCGGATTCTCTATGTGGCGTGTCTGCTTGTCGATGTTAAAAACTCGAAGCCCTGATGGGCTTATTTTTATTGGATTTCTATAATTTTATGTTTGGAAGTATGCCCGCGTAGGATGGTGATGTGTGTTTTAGGTACGTTAAAGTGCTTTGCGAGTAGTTTAATAAGGTCTTCATTAGCTTTACCGTCGGCCGCAATCTCGCGAATATACACTACCAGCGACCCGTCGTCGGTCACCTCAACCAGCGGACCTTTGGTGCTATTGGGTTTAATAATAATACTTAGTTTCATAGCAGTTATTTCGATAAATAATCCGTGAGTTCGGTAAAGGCTGTTAATGCTAAGTCGCTTGTATCGGGTTGAGTTGGCATGCAATAGCCTTGCAGTGCATATTGTGGCTCGCCTTCGGTATCGTTAAACCATAAAGGCACCCTGCTATCGGGTGACCAGATGCCGTCATCTGAAATTGTTCCAGGACAGGGGCCTTTCTCTGTAAAGTATAGATATATAGCAAGGGCGCCCTTTGCCTGCTCGCCAAACTGGACCCGCGATAATATTGTTAATGCTTCAGGGTCTACACCGTGAAATAGTAAGGCTAGTGTATAATCAACTCCCTCTTCTAGAGCTGGAGTTGGAACACGTTCTTGGAAGTGACTATTATATTCAGCGCGTGAAATTACTCGCAAGCCATAGTTTGGATTATTGTTTATCATATAAATTAATAATATAGACTAATTACTGCGATGTACAAACTATAACCATAATGTGTTATTCGTGTTTGCGTTTGTGGCCGGGTAGCCAGCCGCGGTGGGCGTGATGGCGGCCGGGTTCCTGTCGAAGTGTGGCGCCTAGCTTGGCCATAAAGTCAGTACCCAGGTGTGTATGTAACTGCGATAAATTAATCATGTCTTGGCGCTGCTGTGGGCCGAGCTGATCAAGCATAATGACACCGCGGGCAATGGCTTTAACCTGTTGTTTGATCTGCGGTAGTGGTATAGCCGGGATACGTTTAGTATGGAATTTACGTAAACCACGGCGTTCGCGCTCCAACTGCTCGTAGGCCCAGTTGGCAAAGGCATCTTGGAAAGCTCGTTGGTTGGGTTTGGTATTGTCTGTAATAGCCACGCCTGAACCCTCCAGTACCTCGCCTTTGTAGCGCACTTGTTGGCGCTCAACTAGCATACCAGTACGTGGGTCGTAGATGGTGCGACCGCGCTTAATAGCGAACGATTCGGGCGCTAACTCAGCTAGCCAGCTGGCATTTACGGCCGTAACGGCCTGGACAAGGTGGAGGGTTTGCAGAATACCACCATAAATTGGAACTTGTAGATCGAACGGCGTGCCGGCAACCAGCCTAGGGTTACGGACCACTGTGCCAGTCGAAAGTTCACGGGCGACGTTAGTAGCAATGTGTGTGGCATTGCCGCCTTCGTCCACAATCCATAACTGATCAATCTGGCCAGCGATAACACAGCGCATCAATTGGTCTTGCTCGTCATCGGTAATTGGCGTCAAGGCCGTATCGTCCAGTTCAATGTCGCTCAAATCATGGTTAAGGCGTTGCATAACTTCGCGCGCTTTGCTGACGTTCTTGCTGATTATGCCTAGGTCGTCATACCTATCAGAGGTAATATTGGGTAATGCCAAAAAGACGTCGTATTGGGCTAACAGGTCGGACTTAGATTGTTTCGTCAACTTGCGCCAACCAGTATAGCGCGGACCGCTTTTAACTATACCGCCAACCTCTTGAATGCCAATTATCGCGGCCAATTTGGATTGAACAGCCCGGCTGTACAAGTGTGATTCGATTAACATGCGTGCATAACTAGACTCAACTGGATATTGCTCCATTTGACGGCCGATTTTAGTGACTTCACCCTTTTGCGTTAAGGCGCCCAAGGCAATAAGCGTTCGTTTAGCACGCTGAATGGCTTTGTCGCTTGGGTCATGATAAAAGTCGAGTTGTTCGACATCAATACCGACACTTGCCAGACGGAGGGTCAAACGGTCGATGTGTTTGCGCAAGATTTCGGGTGTGGCGTATTCAGGACGGTCATTGAAGTCGAGACACGCCATCGAACCATATGGCGCCAAGATATATTCTCCGGCCTTGGTGCGTCCAGCCCGACCAGCGCGTTGCAGGCTGTCGGCCTGGGATATCTGAGCTATAAATAGTCCCTCAACACCGTTTCTGACCTCGCTACGGCGCTCCAGCCCGCTATCGATGACAACGTCGATGTCATCGATTGTGATACTAGTTTGGGCAATATTGGTGGCTAGAATGACTTTACCATTAGGATAGCTGTCAAAAGCTTGCTGTTGAGCAGTTGCCTCGAGCTGTGAGTGCAAAGGGATAATCGGTACACCGGCTTCGCGGGTTTTGAGTGAAATTGCTTCGGTGACTTCTTGGATTTCAGATTTGCCGGGTAGGAAGACTAGCATATTACTGACCTGGGTGTTGAGCTTTTTCAGGATTTCCTGGACGACATCGGTGCCACGGCGCTTTTTGACCTCGAAACTACGTCCGGGTATGTTAATCACAGCCTTTGTGTCAAAGAAGGCTGCTAATGTACCGGTTTCGATTGTGGCGCTCATAATCACAACTTTGAAATCGGGCTCTTCCTGGCAACGCTTCTTGGCCCAAGCGACTAGGACTTCCATATTCTCATTCCACTCATGGACTTCGTCAAGCACCAAGATTTGCTTACTTTTAACACCAACACCGGTAATTTCACGCACTAATTGTAGGCCATCAGTACAATACAGAATTTGCGTATCGGGATTATCATCGCGCTCATGCGCCGTACGATAACCAATAATTGGCTCACTATTACCACTGGTCCGTAGGCCCCATTCCTCACGGACGCGTCGTGATAAATTCCGTGCAGCCAGGATGCGTGGCTGCGTGACGATAACCTTGTCGTAACCGTGCGCGGCTAGGTATTGTGGAACCTGAGTACTCTTACCGGCCCCCGTCTCAGCAGTAATAATCGTGACTTGGTTAGAGTCGACCGTCCTAGTGATCGCCTCCATGTAATCGAAGATTGGTAGGTCGCTATTAAAGCCGCTTGGGGTTGTAGTCATTGTTTATATTGTAACTTACTTGCGACTAGTCGTTGTCGTAATCGTCTTTGCTCTCGAGCGAAGTGGCCCCAATAAAGGCTCGGATTGGAATATAATACAAACTCCCTGTTTTATAATTCGATAATATTATTGACGGATATAATCTGATTGGTTCGCTCAGGTCGCTTGCGGGGGTTTGTTGAATAAGGTCGATAAAATCACAGCCTACAACTTCGCCAACTGGGATATTCCAATGATTGCTCGGTTTATTAACTTGGTCTACAAAGCTGATGCCGGATTCATTAACTATGAAAAATTCGCTAGTTTCGACCTCGATCGTGTCGTCGCTGTAGGTTGCGATAACGTCTTGTTCGGCTGCCTGGGCGCTTAAACGCAACATCGCGCCTCGTTCTGTAGCCGCTGCATTGTGATATGCAGGGCTTTTAATAATCGCCTCGGCATTATCAGCGTGGCGTATCAAAGCATGTTTTAGTTGGTTACTTTCATATGAATATTCATAGACTTCAAGGTCGCCGTCATCCTGCGTGACTGGTTCACTTTCGCTGATATTTAATATGTCGCCCGGTGATATGAAATATGTGTCTTGGCGCAGCGTACCGTCGCCCTTGTCGGTTGCTTTATGGAACTGGCACATTACCTTATACACTAAGTCTTCGCTTGATCCATAGGGTAGGCGCAGTACCAGCGCGCCGTCATAATCCAGTCCATCAATATCAGCTAAGCCTTGAGCTGCTCGACCGTTGCTATCGAGATATAAGGTGCCTTCATGATCGGCGCAGTACACATAACCCGATATAGTGAAGGGCATTTCTTCAGGTGCGTCCTGGAAATACCAATTAATTAACGTTTCGGCACGGTTTTTGTAAGCATATAGATATTTATTTGCCTGTGGGGTTTTTGAGATGCTTTCGATGCCCGCTTCCATGATTTCAATAGACGTTATTAGTACTGGATCGCGCAATCTAGATAATAAGTCACTAACTTCATGGTCGATTGGCTGAGGCTCGTTGTCCATTGGGATATTATTTTATATTCAGCTGAAGAATGCAAGCATTAGCGAGGTTTGATTATTGTAATCGTTGTAGTTTTAATGTTTCATACAGAGGCACTAAGACGTCGCCTTTGATAGGATAAACATCTGTACCGTCAAGTGTATTGGCATCTCGGAGTCGGATCGTTGGAAAGTGTGGGTCCCTAGGCAACAGTCGTTCGAGTGCCGGGTCGATACCCATCGGTTGTTCGGTGAAATAAAGCAAATCATCATCAGATGGCATTGCCTCGGGGCTGATGGCGACCAGATTGCCACCAATCGCAAAACCGGGCTGCAGCTGCAGGCGGGTCAACGTCCCGTCGGTCTTTTCAATGTAAAAAACCGTTTGGCCACTAGCTTTTACATAATCGCCAATCTTGAGGCCGTTGCCTAGTTGTTCAAATGTGATCATTGTTCGCTCTTTTAACTCTGTTGCCTGTCGGACTAGGTCATGGATGTCATAGGCACCTTGCTGGCTATACAGATTGTTACGATAGCTGGCGTATAGTGCCCTTATTAAGACAACGTCGCCGAAGGCTGATACGTATTTCGGCTCGATGTCAGGCGAATCTCCCAGGTCGCGCACGATATCGTTAAAAATCCGATCCGTGTCGGGTTTATCGCCAAACGACTCTGGTCCAAGACTCATATCAATAAAAATCAATTTCTTAAAGGTATAACTTAGCTCTAGCTTATCTTTTTGCCAGATTCTATAACTCGATAATTTTCAGATGCCTGCTGTTTGATTGGATTATAGACATAGGTCGAGTTGCCGACCCAGTTCTGGTATATGGCTCGACTGTGTATAGGCACCGTGCTGCGCACTTGGGTGACCGTACTTTATAAAGTAGCTGCGTACCAGCTCGACAATTATATCGGTACCTGGTTTGCGAAAGAATAGACCTTCTAAATTATCTGGTACTTGGGGTACCCAGGTGTTATCGCTTAGTAACCAACCATCAACTCGCTGACTGGGCTGCAATGCCTGGTTATTGAGGGCGACTGTCAGGGAATTATTTCTTATCTCATCGACTGTTACTGGTACTGATAAAGCTAGCGATCCGAAGCCCCTAGTCAGCGACATGAGGTTATATAGTTCGCCTTTAACAATCTGCGGTGGACTTAATCGTTCATCGAATTTGTCCGCATAATCACGCTCCGTGCATATCATTGCTCGTACTTCTGACATATATTACACTGTAATATCGCACCATACATAAGATTTGGCAACCATAACTAGTAAGATAGCTTATTGCTATAATACATAAAAACTGGTATAATATATATTATGAATGAAAAACTAAATGTTAAAGATAGATGTCTAGAGTGTCCTGTTATTATTGACGGCCTCCGGCGGATCACAGCTCATAACCAGCTGATCGATGAGCTAATTGTCACATCTACTGGGCATGAATTGCCCCAGGCGGCAGAGCAGTTGATGATAATGGTAGCCCGGGATAATCCAAGTGTCGATACCTCACCAGAAGCTGTCGCTCGATTTGTCAAGTTAGTGCGGGGCGTCAATGGCGAAGCTGTGCAGTATGGCGAAGAGTTTATCGATGATATCAAACGAGAGTTAGCCGCACACGCCCTAGGGTGCCTCGGGCCGGTAACGACTAGTGCGAGTCCGGACAATCGTCGGCAATATGTCACGACAGTGTGCGCTTCGCCGCGCATGACGGATGACGTAACTGAATTAGCCGTTGTCAAGCGGCTTAGATTATAAACTTCTTGTCGGTATGGGCGCGCAAGGCGTTAAAGATTACGATCACATCGACAATTTCTTGAATTAAGGCGCCGGAAACTGGCGAAAACCTACCAGTGGCGTAGATCACCATTAAACCGACACTTAGGCCGATGCCGATAAAGATACTTTGACGAGCAACCGCAAAGGTTTCTTGGGCAATATTAATGGCTGTAGCGACATAGCTAAGGTCGTCGTTCATGATGACTAAGTCGGCGGACTCACTAGCGGCCGCACTACCTTTGGCGCCCAGTGCGATGCCAACATCGGCAGCAGTCAAGACCGGGGCATCATTGACCCCATCGCCGACAAAGGCAACGGGTTGGTTGGGCGTTGTCTTGATAATGCGCAATTTATCTTCGGGTAGTAAGTGGGCTTTGAACTCATCAATACCGAGCTGATCAGCGATTGATTTAGCCGCAGCCTCATTGTCGCCAGATAACATCAGGACATGCTGGATGCCAAGCCGACCTAAGGCGTTCAGGGTGACTTTGGATTCGCGGCGCAATTTATCGGTAAAGCTAATCACGCCAGCTAGTTTATGGTTAACAGCGACATAGGTGGCTGTTTGCTGAACTGTGTTCTGATCAAAGTTTGCCGGAATCGATACTTTACTCGTCTCCATAAAATTATAATGTCCGACGATAATATGTGATTTACCGACTGTTGCAGCCATGCCGTTGCCGGTAACTTCATGGGTGTTGCTGGCATTAAGGAGCGCAAGTTTACGGTGTTTTGCTGCGGCAACAATAGCATCAGCCAGGATATGATTGGAGCCCTGCTCGATAGTAGCGGCATATTGTAGAACTTCGGTTTCGTTAAAACCCGACATTGACAACACTCGATCAACCGTTGGCGTGCCGTGCGTTAATGTTCCGGTTTTATCGAAGGCGACGGTTTTAATAGTGGCAAGCTTCTCGAGGGCAGCGCCAGTTTTAACAATAATACCGTAACGGCTAGCGCGACTCATGCCTGATATTAACGCAATTGGCGCCGCTAACAACAACGGACATGGTGTCGCCACGACAATGACTTCTAGGAAGCGCACAGGATTACCAGATATAATCCAAACCGACAACGCAATCACGTAAGCGATGATTGTAAACGGAATACTGTAGCGATCGGCCATACGAACAAATGGTGACTGGGTTTCGCTAGCTTGTTGGACTAATTTAATAATTTGTTGATACTGGCTATCAGCGGCGACGTGGATGACTTTGACGTGTATCAAACTATCGATGATGATTGAGCCGCTAAGGACCGTGTCGCCGACTTTTTTATATTGCGGCAGACTTTCACCGGTCAAACTAGACTCATCAATGCTCGTCGAGCCTTCGGTGATAGTTGCGTCAACTGGTGCGATATCACCCGATCTGATCTCCAGGATATCGCCAACTTTGACATGCTGAACTTGCGTCTCGACGACTTTATCGCCGCGGACGACGCGAGCCATGATTGGGGCCCGCGCCAGTAGGGCCCGTAACTCAGATTGCGCACGCCGCCCAGCGTAATCCTCTAGCGCCTCGCCGCCAGTTAGCATGATTACAACGATAATAGCCGCCCACTGTTCGCCCAGTAATACGGCCGAAATAATTGCCGTAGCGGCTAGGATATCGATGCCGTAACGTCCGCCAATGATGTCTTGCCACATACGATACAGCAGCGGCAACATCAAGGCTAACGCTATAACCCCCATAATCAATCTAGCAACGTCAGCAAAAGTCGTTAATTGGAGTAGTAGGACAATGACTAGTGTGAGTATCGCAACCGTGAACTGCCAGTAGTGTTTTACAAATGTTTGGATTGATGAAAAGCTCATGCTTATTAGTATACAATACGTAGAAATGTGGCGGGACCCTGTACCAACTAATAAAGAGGCCTTGCGACCTCATTATTAGTCTGTCATTTAGATCATCTTAGTTGTCTTTTGATACGGCGGCTTGAAGTTGCGTGTTTTGAGCTTTTAACTCTGTCGTGTCAGGGGTGTCTTTTGGGCTTGATGAAGACTCGCTGCTAGTGGTAGTTTTTGCTTCGGTCTCAATCTCCGTCTCGGCTTTGTTGACTTCTTGGGCGATGCTGGCTTTTACTTCTTGCTGTTTTGCTGAATCAGAGATTTTATTGGCTTCGTCTAGGGCAGTCTGCAGATGATCTTGAGCTTGCTGGATAACTTGCACGGGAACCGTAGGAGGTGTAGTTGTGGCCTGTTGTAGAGCCGTAATTCTGTTTTGCGCAATATTAAGATGAGTCTCGGCCTTTGCTGCTGGGCTAGGCGCAACGAATAAGGCGACGTTTTCCCAGGCCTGTTTTAGGGGATACATTGGGCTACCCGGCAGAGCGTTACTTTGGGCTGCGAATGCCGCCGTACCGCCAACGGCCAACAGTACGACGATAGAACTAGCTAATATGATTGTTGTACGCTTTGACAATTTCTTGATAGATAACTTCATACAATATTCCTTATTTAAGATTGTGAGTTAATGTTAACATTAGGCCATATTAAGCACAAGCAATTTATCAGTAACTTTTAGTATAGACGGCTACCCTATTAAATCTTGTTATCATTTTGAGATAAATATAGTATGCTTATACTCACTAACCATAAGCATGTAGAATATGAGCGTATATGACTAAAAAACTCAGCAACTTTACACGTAAGTCGCGCAAGGTCAACCGGGATATCAACAAGACCGAACGTCGAGCGCGCAACATTGCCAAGCGCGTGATACAACGCAAGCATTTTAGCAGATTTATTCGCATCTTAGGCCCGGGTGTCGTTACTGGTGCAGCTGATGATGATCCATCAGGTATTGCAACTTATTCTCAGGCTGGGGCTGTTTATGGATACGGCTTACTCTGGGCCTTTCCTTTTATGTATCCGTTATTAGTTGCGGTCCAAGAGTCATGTTCACGCATCGGTGCAGTTACAGGTAAAGGGCTGGCCGCTGTTATTAAAACCCACTACAGCAAAAAACTGCTGTATATGTCTGTTATATTGGTAGTCCTAGCCAACACAGTCAACATCGGGGCCGACTTGGGCGCAATGGCGGCAACAACGCAACTATTCTTTAATATTCCTTTTGCTGTTTTGGTCATTATTTATGCAATTATTATTATTTTGCTAGTTGTGTTTGTGAATTACAAAAAGTACGTCAAGATATTAAAGTGGTTGGCGCTGAGTCTACTGGCTTATCCTGTGACGGCATTATTGGTTGGACAAGATTGGCCGGCTGTGTGGAGTAACACTTTCAGTTTGGCCCCACAAATCAACGCTAGTACCATGTACTTAGTAGTCGGCATGATCGGTACGACGATTTCACCTTATTTGTTTTTCTGGGACACATCAGAAGTCGTCGAGGAAGAGATTTCTAAGCATCGCTTGACAATGAGTGGTAACAATCCAAAGATTAGTCGGCGTTTTTTGCGCGGTGTTAGGATGGATAACTTCGTCGGTATGTCACTTGCGACTATCACGGCTTGGTTTATTGTTATTGCCTGTGCGGCCGTGTTATTCAAGAACGGTATCACTGAGATTAATACAGCAGCCGACGCGGCGAAAGCCCTCGAGCCGTTAGTCAAGGGCTTTCCGGATGCTGGCTTAGTAGCCAAAATAATCTTTTCGGTCGGTATAGTCGGCGTTGGGTTGCTCGCTGTGCCAGTCCTAGCCGGCTCATCGTCGTACGCAATTAGCGAAACATTCGGTTGGAAAGAAGGTTTGTATCGTAAGTTCAAGAAAGCCTTTGGCTTTTACATTGTCATTATCGCCGCAACGGTGATTGGCGTTTTAATTAATTTTTTGGGGATTGACCCTATTAAGGCCTTGGTATTTACGGCGGTGTTCAACAGTATCGCCTCGGTACCGCTACTTTGGATGCTAGTAAAGGTCGGCAACAATACTGATATTATGGGCGAGTATAAAAATAAATTGATATCTAATATATTTGTGCGTCTTGCTGCAATTGTGATTACGATTAGCGTTTTGATGCTATTTTACTTCATGATTTTTCCCTAAATCGTAGCCTCTAGCCTGTATCTCTTTAACGCTTATGGTATTATACTTATATAGGCTCATTGCCAAATATTGACCGGCGGCATGTTCGCTAGTTGGTAGAACTATATTATTTGTTATACAAAGGGTGGTCCAAGATGGAACAAGTCAGTGCGCCGTTAGATAGTTACGAACTAGACAAACTTAATGCGTATTGGCGGGCGGCAAACTATCTATCTGTGGGGCAAATCTATCTGTGTGATAATCCCCTGTTAAAAGAACCGCTGCAACTGAAGCACGTCAAGCAACTGCTACTGGGCCACTGGGGGACGGCACCTGGTCAAAACTTTATTTATACCCACCTCAACCGGGTTATCAAAAACAACAAATTAAACATGATTTATATATCTGGTCCTGGTCACGGTGGGCCTGCGGTTGTCAGCAACGTTTATCTAGAGGGTACTTTTACGAAGTATTATCCAGAAGTTGGTCAAAACGAAGCTGGATTAAAGCGGTTATTTCAAATGTCATCATTTCCTGGCGGCTTGTCTAGTCACGTTTCACCACAAGTTCCAGGTTCAATCCACGAAGGCGGCGAGCTGGGCTATTCGTTAAGTCATGCCTTTGGTACGGTGTTTGATAATCCAAGTTTAATTACAGCTTGTGTCGTGGGTGATGGCGAAGCCGAGACCGGTCCACTTGCGACTGCCTGGCACTCTAATAAATTCTTGAACCCCAAGACAGACGGTGCTGTGCTGCCAATCCTGCATTTGAATGGCTATAAAATTAGCAACCCGACGGTGCTCGCTCGTATTGAACGTGAAGAGTTGGATCAGTTGTTCCGCGGCTATGGTTGGGACCCCCACTACGTTGAAGGTGATGATCCGGAGCATATGCATCAACTGATGGCCACTAAACTAGATGAGGCCGTCGCTCGTATCCAAGAGATTCAAGCCAATGCGCGTGATAATAACGATGCAACACGACCCCGCTGGCCAATGATTATTCTACGCTCTCCTAAGGGCTGGTCGGGTCCAAAGTTTATTGACGGCAAAAAGATTGAAGGTAACTTCCGGGCTCACCAGGTACCGCTTGCGGTCGACGCCGACAACCCTCAGAACGTTCAGATTCTTGAAGATTGGCTAAAGAGCTACAAACCAGAAGAGTTGTTTGACGATGACGGCAAATTACGATCTGAAATAGCAAGCGTTATACCGCCAGCCGAGTTGCGGATGGGCGAAAACAGTCACGCCAATGGCGGTAATTTGTTGCGTGATTTGAGGATGCCTGATTTTAGGGAATATGCAACAGAGATTACATATCGCGGCATTAGCAATGTCGGCAATGTTCATGCGCTTGGGCCATTTGTACGCGATATCATTAAACTCAACGACGACCAGCATAACTTTAGATTGTTTGGGCCGGACGAAACTGTCTCCAACCGTCTCGAAGATGTATTCGAAGTCACCAATCGGCAATGGTCGGCTAGGACGGTTGATTCTGACGAGTTTCTATCGACTCAGGGCGCGGTACTCGATTCGATGTTGAGTGAGCATCAGTCACAGGGCTGGCTGGAAGGTTATTTGCTGACGGGCCGACACGGTTTATTTAATAGCTACGAGGCTTTTATTCGAATTATTGACTCGATGGTAAGCCAACACGCGAAGTGGATCAAGATGTCATCTGAGCTGCCATGGCGCAAAGAAATCGCTTCGATGAACTATTTACTGACGTCGCACGTTTGGCGTCAGGATCACAATGGTTTCACCCACCAAGACCCGGGTTTTATTGATCATTTAATCAATAAAAAATCGTCGGTTGCACGGATTTATCTGCCGCCAGACGCCAATACCTTAATGTCGGTCATGGACCATTGTTTGCGCAGTCGTAACTATATTAACTTGACGATAACCGGCAAGCACGATAGCCCTCAGTGGTTGACTATGGAAGAGGCCGAAGACCATTGTACCAAGGGTGTTGGTATTTGGGATTGGGCAAGTAATGACCAGGGTGGCGACCCGGACGTTGTAATGGCTTGTGCTGGCGATGTACCAACCCTAGAGGTGCTGGGTGCGGTTTCTATTTTGCGGACTCACCTACCCGATCTCAAAATACGAGTTATTAATATTGTTGATTTGATGCGACTCGAGCCTAATACTGAACACCCACACGGTTTAAGTGATGCGGATTATGATGAGCTATTCACGCGTGACAAAGAGATTATCTTTGCTTTTCACGGTTACCCATGGCTCATTCACCGCCTAACCTATCGTCGCGCTAATCGTAATTTACATGTCCGTGGCTACAAAGAAGAAGGTACGATTACAACCGCTTTTGATATGACAGTCCGTAACGAAATGGATCGCTTCCATCTAGTCATGGACGTCCTAGAGCGTACGCCGGTTGAGGGCGAAGCGGCCGATAAATTACGTGAGAAAATGCAAATGAAATTGGTTGAGCACACGAACTATATCAACCAGAACGGTATCGATTTGCCAGAAATCCGCGACTGGCGCTGGAACTTTTAGTTGGGTAATCTGGACAAGTGTATAATAAGTATTAGATATTAATGAAATTGAGGAGGGTTATATGTACTACTACCGAATGATGGATGCGGGTGATGGCGGCTATGGGCTAATTATGATGCTTTTATGGGCACTCTTTGTCGCTGTGATTATATTTTTAGTGGTTCGCTTGCTAAGGATGACGCGACCGGATGCTGCACACAAACCCAAGCCGCTCGATATTGCCAAAGCACGCTACGCCAAGGGCGAGCTTGATAAAAAAGAATTTGAGCAAATCAAAAAAGATCTTACTGATTAAATAACTAGTTACGATGCCGATAGAGATTCAGCTGTCTGAATGTACTTAGCGTTAGAAGTAATCTATAATCATACATAACCATAATGCATAAGTATCACGTCACAAGCGCCGATCAAGTAACCGATTCTACGGTTGTACTTAATTTGGAGCCGGCTTCGGTGCGCAAGCCATTCCTGTTTAGTCCTGGACAGTATGCGGCGATTAGTTTTTATCATAAAGGGCGTCCGACACCGGCTCGCTGTTTCTCGATTGCCAGTTCGCCGACTGACCAGGATACGCTACGATTTGGTATGCGCACTAAAGGTCGTTTTACCAAGTCTGTTGCCAATTTAAAGCCTGGCGACGTCGTCAAGGTGCGTGGACCTTACGGTGGCTTTGTACTGGATATTGCCGGCAATGACGATGTGGTGTTCCTGGCGGGCGGTATTGGCATCACGCCTTTTATGAGCATGTTGTCATATGCCACGCACGTTCAAGCCTCGACTAGAATCGTGTTGTTCTATAGTTGCCAAACGCAGGATGATATTCCCTTCTTGGACGAGCTAAGGTCATACGAGCAGAATAACCCTAATATCAAAGTTATCTTTGTTGTCGGACATGGTGATATTAATCAGCTAATCGGCTTATCGGCTGCAACGGGTCAGTTAACCCCAGACTTAATAGATTCGGTACTGACCGGCGGTTATGAAAATAGAACTTTTTATACATGTGGGCCGCCACCGTACATGAATGCTATGGTCAAGACGCTCAAGAAGAAAGGCGTCAAGCAAAATCATATTATTACGGAAGCTTTTGCGCAAGGTTCACAACTTCAGACCGGCAAGGTGCAGAGTTGGCCTTATAATATTTACGTTATCAGCACGGCCAGCCTGATTCTGGGTAGCTTGGCGGTGACGATTAGTGATATGTTAAAGACTCTGCCGCCGCAGACACTACTAAATTCGGCGAATCTTGCGCCGACTTTAACCTCTTCTAACTCCAGGCAACGTGATCTTGATACGCTCGTTAACAGCTTGCCTCCACTTGCAACTAATGCACCTGCAACAGCAGCTGAACAGGCCTCGGAGCAAGCTGCCCAGAATGATGCCGCGGCATCAGCCGCCGCTGCGACGGCTGCGGCATCGGCTACCACGCCTGCAGCTAGCGTCGCCCCGGCACCGGTTGTCGTACAGGCTCCCGCACCGGCTCCGGTTCAAAAAACCTGCACGACGACCCAAAGCGGTGTGACGACATGCGTCTAAGGAGTTACAGCCAGGTTAACTTGGCCCTTGGTAGCGATGTGACGTTGATGTTAGTGAGCGATAAGTCAGTTGATGAGATGGATAGAATTTTTAGCGGTTTATGGCATTATATTTATAAATTTGAAAGATCGTTTAGTCGCTTTATTCCTGCCAGTGAATTATCTCGATTGAATCGCGCCGCTGGATTGCGTACTCAGATATCACCGGAATTTCGCGAATTGCTAATCGCAGCCAAAGATATGAGCGTCAAGACGGGCGGTTTGTATAATCCGTTTATCTTGCCGGCTCTACAGAGCGCTGGCTACAAACGTTCGGCCGTACCAGGTTACGAGAATGATCCGACCGATGACTACTCACGTCGACACGTTGTTTTGTCTGATCAATTACAGATTGGTGACGACTGGGCTCAAATACCGACAGATACGGCGATCGATATGGGCGGATGTGGTAAGGGCTATTTAGCTGATAAATTAGGATATATGGCATTGAGTGTTGGTATAACTCGCTATCGTTTTTCGCTTGGGGGTGATATTGCCACAGCCGGCACGGATGAAGTCGGCCATAATTGGCTGATTGGTATTCAAGATGCCAATAACTTAGCCGGTGAATTATCAACGACGATTGAGTGTCCTATCGAGCCATTTGCGGTTGCGACATCTGGTACATTCAGGCGTCAACACCACATTGCCGATAAAGATTGGCATCACATTATTGATCCAGTTACTTTCAAACCTGCTGTCACCGACGTCCGCTTGGCGACGGTTTGTGCTGAAACGGCGCTACTGGCTGACGTTATGGCATCGTGCGCGGTTATTGTCGGCGCAGATAAGGCGGCTGGCTTGGTTAAACCGCTTGGCGCTAGATCGATGTTTATCCAGGGCATGAACTCTAATAAGTCGTTTGAGAAAAGCTTTGGACGCTTTATAATGAGAGAATCAATAAGCGAGGGTCTGCGTTAGTGCGTAAATTTATAATTATAGCTATGATAATTAGTGCCGCCTATACCTCGTTGGCAGTATTTGGTTCTAGTGCTGCTTATGCGCAGACGCCTAGTAGTTCTGGTACGATTGTCGTCCAGACGATTCCGGGTCCAACGGTGATTCAGAAGATATCGGCGCGAGCCGAAAGCTCGTGGCCGTGGTATGTCACCAGGGCTTCAGGCATTGTTGCCGCGGTCGCGCTGTTCATATTGATGCTGTCTGGTATCGGCCTTGTGACTGGTGGTGCGTTTCGGTTCTTGGAGCCGCTAACTGCTTGGGCATCGCACCGTGCACTCGGAATAACTTTTGGGATATCAGTCATGATACATATGTCGGCGCTGTTGTTTGATCATTTTGTATCGTTTAGTATTTTGGACTTATTTGTACCATGGCTATCTAACTATAAACCTCTTGATATTGCCGGGTTCCACTTAGGTTCGCTGTTTGTGGCGCTAGGCGTTTTGGCGTTTTATGGCGTCGCGTTAGTCATCATCACTTCACTGGTCTGGATTGATAAGAAACCGCATACTTGGAAGATTATGCATTTGCTGACATATATTATTTTGCTATTCGTATTTATTCATGCCCTCTATCTGGGTACAGATCTAGCCGGTGGTGTGATGCGTCTGGCGTGGTTAATTATAGGTTTAGTGACTGCCCTAGCCGTGTTGTATAGACTGTGGCGGGCCAAGACTTTATGAGAGGTGAACTGAGATACGCTCACAGTAAGCGCTTTAGTAGGATTGCGTGGCTATTGTTCTGGGCGGCCGTGCTCAGCTTGCTGACCTATGGATTTTATGTCATCGTAGGTAATATTCAAATGCGGTCGCTCCCGGTCGGTCAAATTCAATTGAGTGTGCCCTATTCAAAGTATTTAGTTGGCGAGACGGTAACTTTTACGATTAAAAATAACTACAACAGCGCGATCTATCTCGCTAATGATTGTCCAGCTGAGCCGCTGAACGTTTATCGACAAGAAAATGGTGCCTGGGTACGGATTCACGATACGGCATCTATTAGCGATTGTCCGACCGAAGCTCGTCATATTGAGATTGCGGCCAACGGATCCGTTAGCGGTAGCTTTGCGCCGTGGCACAATCTATTTAATACACCAGGTAAATATCGAGTGGTAGCATATGTTGAATATTACGACGCTCTACCATATCAAGATTTTGAAGTGGTCGCTAAATACGTTCCGGCGCCAAAACCAGCACCTATCGTGTCAACGCCTGTTCTGCCTGTTATTTATAGTCAACCAGCGCCAGTCAGAACGGCAAGTCCAGCGACTACGACGACTACATACACCGAGTCAAGCGATGACTAAAATATCGTGTGTGATAATGGTCACTTTCATATAAATCCATATGTTATAATTAACATGCTTATCATTAATTTAGCTTGGAAATAATCTTGTGCTTAATATAAAAAAGACGCATTGGTGGCGCAAGAGTCATGACTCGAGGCCGAAAACTAGAACTCGTAAAATCATTAACATTGGTTTAATTAGTGTCTCGGCGGTGCTTATTGTTGGCCTGGCCGTCGTTGCTTTTTCGCCTGGTATCGCTGCTAATATGGCCGATTCAGTGCTACGCCCCACGATTGGATCAAGGGCTACTGTGGCACTGGAGTCATTCTTCTTTTCAATTAGTGATTTTGCTAAACAAATTACATATCAGTTTGGTGCCAAGCCAAATGCTGATATTTTTACCCAGACCACTAACGACAGTTCAGCACCAAAGTCGGTTGCAACTGCTGCGCCGAAGGCCACAAGTATAATTGACACACATATCCTGAGCCTGTCCCCTATTGAATTTCATCCTGGCGCATTTGCCAAGCTGCCCGGCGAGGGACAATGGAGTCTATTGCAGTTGCCGCAGTTCGGCGCGTATCAGGATATGGCCAGGACTTTTGTAACGCCTGACCCCAAGCGCTCGTATGCTATCACGAGTGTTGTTCAGCTAAATATGCATGATTTAAAGTTGTTTGCTGTGGCCGGTACCGAGCAGCCAGGCGGGCCAATTGGCAATAGCGGGGCTGGTATTATCCCGGCTTCATCTCAGGTTGGCGGCAAGCTAGTGGCTGCGTTTAACGGCGGTTTTCAATATAAAGACGGTCGATTTGGTATGATTATTGGTCAAAAGACTTATGTGCCGCTACGTATTGGCCTAGGTACATTGATAATCAAACAGGACGGCACGATAAACATCGAGACTTACACCGGTAATCAGGCTGATATCGCCGGTGCGGTTGCTGTCAGGCAAAACGGACCATCGATTGTCGAGAATGGTCAAGTCACCGACGTTACGACCGGTGGTGGCATGGCGCGTTGGGGTCTAACTGTTACTAACTCAATGTATACTTGGCGTTCTGGAATTGGTATTACCAAAGATGGTAATTTGCTCTACGCCGTCGGGCCATCACTGAATGTTGATACCTTGGCGACAGCTTTACAGGCAGCCGGTGCAGTCAATGCTATTCAACTAGACATCAATCCGTACTGGGTACGTTTCGTGACATTTCAGCCACAAGGCACTAGCTCATACACTTATCAGAGTCTCCTAAAAGACATGCAAAATGGCGGCTATAGTTATCTGCACGGTTATAACAAGGACTTCTTTTACTTAACGATGAAGTAGAAACGCTAGCTCTAGCGTCTAGCGAGCCATTCGATGTCGCGAACTACTAGCGGTAGTAGGGCGGGAGCTGCCTGGTAATACAGATAATTGGGTCTCCAATCGGGTCGAAACTTACCCTTAAACTGCTCGAGACCCCTAAACGAATAATAGCGATTGCCCAGGAGTCTAACTAACAGTAATAACTTATTTTGGACTGTTTGTTTAACTTTTTTATCAATTCCAGACAGTGGTGCTAGGCCTAGGTTAACTACTTCAACGCCGTCCGCCGATAGTTGTGTGATTAGCTCCATTAACAAGTAGTGTGTTGTGACTGACGACGCCTTAGCCGTCGAGCGCACGTGATCAATTGATACGATATGATTGGTATAGGACGGCACAACATTAATGTATGCGACAACTTGGTTGTGTTGTTTAATAACCATAATACGGCACTTAGACAGATACGTTCTGTCAAAATACCCCATGAAAAAGCCATACTCACGTCGGCCGGCACGACCTAGCCATGACGCGGATACGCTGGCGAGCTGCGCGAGCTGATGTCGGTCTGGCTTGTCCCAATATTCAGAATAGAGGCCATCTTTGAGAGCACGGTTTTTGACATAACGAAAGTGCTTAGACCTGATCTCGGTTTTAGTGAATCGCTTAGTATTAATCAGAGCATCGTTACCAATAAAAAGCTTGTTAAAGCCGAGGTTTGTATAGATATTATCCGACAGTTCGGTACCGTTAATACAGGTTACTAGCCAGCCATTTTCGTGAGTAAATTCAACAAATTTATGCATTAAATTATCAAATTGCTTTATATCGCCACTCGGGTCGCCCAGCACAACTGCGGTTCGTTTGCTGAGGCCGTAGGCGATAAAAGTTGTTTTGTCATCGGAAAAAAAGTAACGCTTGTCGTGTGGCCATAACTTAAAGTAATCATCTGACGATAAACTACTACGACGTATTATCGCTTCGGCATTAATGCGATCGGTGGTCGGGTGGCTAATCGCAAAACGCACAGGCTTATAAAGTGATGCCAGCGACAGCAGGAACGCACTAGTGCCCACGACATTTAACGAATCTATAAACAAATCACCCACCCGACTAATCGGCGCAATCGGGGTTGAGTCTACTAGCGTAGCGAGCGTGTAGGTAAACGCATTGATTAGATTAATCGACTGCCCAAAACCGTGCCTGGATAACAGCTTGAAGCCGATAGCACCATAGATCAAGGAGATAGCTATCATCGTTAAACTGATTGTCATGCCACGGCGCATACTTACAATATCGCTTCTGGCGTTGTATAGGTGGCGATTGGCAATAATCCACACTAGCACCCCGATAATCACGATGTCAAACATGACAATGTGTCGCATAATTAAACTTATAATAACTAAGCTGCATAGTCCAATGACGCTAGCAACATAAGCAACGTGTTTGCGGCGCGCGATATAGAATGAGCTAAAAATCAGCCCGATACCAATCATCGGCAGTATCCAGGTCAGTGTGAATGTCAACGGAAAATATATTGGAAGACGTATGACATTGTGCGTTGCGCGACCGAGTAATCGATTGATTGGCCGGCTGAGGCAAAATATACCTATCGATGTGATGGCATAACTTTGTAAAAACGCCGTCTTTTTCATAGACATTAAGCTGGATGTGGGATATTAATTATTGATTTCACAACTCTGTAGTATATCAGATACGGCGACTGCGTGTAGCCTATTTAACGTACGTCAATAACAAGTAAGTGACCTCGCTATCGGTAGTTTATTTGAAGTTTTCACAATAGGCCGCCACGTTCCTTACGCTAATGGCGCCTGTAAGCACTTGGTAACGTTATTATTGATTATATAAAGCTTATGTGCGACTATCTGCCGATGCTTATGCTATATTGGAGTAATGCATCATCTCGGTATGCGCCACAAGCACGAACGGCAGACTGGCCTCAAAAAGCAACTCAAAACACCATATATTGACTTTCTCGATCGGCTGACTTTTGTGGCCGGCATTATTGGCCCATTTACAGTCTTACCGCAGATCTATAGTATTTTCTCGACCCACTCTGCCCAGGGAGTGTCGCTCATGACCTGGACGCTAATCTTTGTCGTAACTTTTCCGTGGATTCTATACGGCATCGCTCACAAAGATAAAAGCATCATCGTGAGCTTCATATTATGGGAGGTCGTCAACCTGGCCGTTGTTGTCGGCGTCCTGCTGTATCGCTAACCGCCAGACTGTCCTAGTTGACTATTAATCTGATGCGGGATTGTTTATAATTTAGCTATGACTAATAAGATTTCTGAACAAACACATAATGAACCCCACAACCAATCTACTAATGTACGCTTGAACTGGCTACGAGCCTCTGTGCTAGGTGCCAATGATGGCATAGTATCAACAGCCGGTATCGTGGTTGGCGTTGCTGGAGCGACTAGTTCGAGCATCGCGATTATTACGGCCGGCGTGGCTGGCATTGTTGCTGGGGCCCTGTCGATGGCGGCTGGCGAATACGTATCTGTTAGTAGCCAAAAGGATAGCGAGAAAGCGTTGCTCGCGAAAGAGCGCCAAGAATTAATCGATTTTCCGGTAGAAGAACTAAAAGAGCTTGAGCAAATCTATGTCAATAAAGGTCTGAGCCAATCAACGGCAGCGGTCGTCGCTAAAGAATTAACCGAACGCGATGCCTTCGCGGCTCATGTAGACGCCGAGCTAGGGATTAATCCGGATGACCTGACGAATCCTATGCATGCGGCGGTCGCCTCTGCTCTATCGTTCTTGGCTGGCTCGATAATTCCTATTGTGGCGATTATTCTTGCGCCGGCTCCATATAAAGTCGCTATTACGTTTGTATCTGTTGTCATTGCTCTGGCCTTTACGGGTTCATTGAGCGCTCACGCTGGAGGGGCCGGTAAGCGACGTGCAACGCTGCGCGTGCTAATTGGTGGAATTATTGCGATGATTGTAACGTTTGGTATTGGTCGTTTAATCGGTATTAGCGGCCTGTAACTAAACGCCCAGCAATGTAATCACGGTACCAACAATAATAATACCAGCGACTAACATGATTTCTTGAATCGTGCCGGTGCGGTGCGGTTGTTCGTGAATGTCCGGGATAATATCACTAGCGGCAACATAGATAAAGAATCCAGCAGTAATGGCTAGTAGCGGTCCAACCGGCAGTTGGTTGTGCGTGCCTAGCAGATACACGAGTAGTCCGGTGATAACCGTCGCGATAGCTGTTGCCAGGTTGGCAATGATAACAATTTTGTCTTTCCAACCTCTGGAGAGCAGTAATGCGAACGTTCCAAGTTCTTTGGGAATTTCGTGCGCGCTAACGGCAATTGTCGTAATGATGCCGGTCGGTATACTGACTAGAAAAGCAGCACCGATAGCAAAACCGTCAATCGCATTGTGCATCATATCGCCAAAGACAATCAAGCGCCGTTGTTGGGCGTTTTTATAATGCTCATCATTGTGGTGATGGTGTTGATGGTGATGATGAAACCAGCTGGCCGAGCGCTCTAGTACGAAGAACAATGTAAATCCGCCAAGCGTCCATAACAGTAGCGCCCGCGGATCGCCTAACTTGAACGATTCTGGCAATAAATCAAAGAACGCTGCCGCCAATAGTGCGCCGGCACCAAATGGTAGTGTAAGTAGAATCGCAAGCTCGCGATGTTTCTTGGCGCGCAATAGAAATACGCCTCCGGTTAATGAGATTGCGCTGCCTAAAATAATTGCTGATACGAGGTAAAAGAGTGTCATTATATGTCTATAATACCATGTCGTTGCGCCGTGATTATAAGCACAAGCTGTATAATAGATAAATGACAGGACGTACGCATGATTTAGCTGCTATTACGGCACTACTGGTAGTAGTGTGTATATTTGCACCGGTTTATAATTTAAATCTAGCGACGCTGTTAGTGGCGCTGCTGGCTAATCAAATTGGCGGCATCATACCAGATATCGACCAGCCTACGGCTCCGCTATGGCGCAATCTGCCTATCGGTAGGACTGTTGGGCGAGTCTTCGATAAGTCAGTTGGTGGACATCGTTTCATAACCCATTCCCTGCTGGGCATCGCACTATTCGGATTTTTGTTTTGGGCGCTCCTCAACTTTTTACATCCAGTCATGATGAGCGTTGATGTCATGATAGTATGGTGGGCGTTTATGATCGGTATTCTGTCCCATCTCGTTATGGATAGTTTTACCAAAGAAGGCGTGCCGTGGTTGCTGCCGCTTCCTATCAAACTTGGACTACCACCGGTAAAAGCTTTGCGCATAACAACTGGCAAAGCCGTAGAGACGTTACTAATTTTTCCTGGGCTAGTAATTGTAAGCGGACTGTTGATAGCTGCACACTATAATTACTTATTACAGCTACTGCATCACGTTTAAATTATTTTGTTATCGGTGTTCCTTGTTAAATGCCAGTGTCTGCATGAATCGCACTGGTATATTGCTAATTCCAGATTCATATCTTGCAACATCTGAAACTCGGCGGCTGCTTGGGCGTCGTTGGCATTATTGAAGCGCCGTTTACCACACGACGGCAGGTTAGCTGAATACGGCTGGTGTTTGATAGATCGGTTTTTTCTAGGCATATCGTGGCTCCGTCTGATGTACATAGATAGAGATTGTACTTAATTTCCACCATCTATTATATACGATGTAACCATCACTAACTAACGTTGTCGACAAAGCTTTTATGTTAATAAAATTGTAGAGTACAATAATGACATGCATCTATTACAAGTAAATCACCTATCAAAAAAATTCGGTAATTTACAAGCGCTAGACAATGTTTCTTTTTCAATTCAAAAAGGTGAAATTTTCGGGTTTTTGGGCCCGAACGGTGCCGGTAAATCAACAACTATTCGGATTATTATGGGTTTTCTGCACCCAACATATGGCAATATCAATGTTTTTGGATTAGATTCGGACGCTGATGCTGTGACGCTTAAGAACAAAATCGGTTATGTACCGGCCGAGCCCGTGTTATATGCCGACTGGACTGTCGATGAGCATATTCGTTTCGTGGCCAATATTCGTGGAACACAAATTAAAGCACGAGCTGATAAATTACGACAGATCTTGGAATTAGATGGCAGCAAAAAAGTCAAGCAACTCTCGACCGGCAATCAGCAAAAGCTAGCCATTACGCTGGCGCTCTGTATCAATCCCCCACTGCTAGTACTTGACGAGCCGACGCGCGGTCTAGACCCGCTGCTGCGAGCTAGCTTTCACCAGTTATTGCGTGAATACAAACAACAGGGCGGTACGGTGCTCCTGTCGTCTCATGATTTATCTGAAGTCGAAGATCTGTGCGACAAAATTGTGATTATTCATAACGGTAAGTTGATTCAGGATACGACAGTGACCCGCCTGCGTTCTAATCACGGCCACAAGATTAAGGCGCACTTTATTGACAAAATACCTGACTTTTCGGACATTGCAGGCATTGAAGATTTAGTCACCACTAAACACACCGTCGAGTTCAAGGTCAAAGACAACTTACATCCAATCTTACAAACTCTATCTGGTAGTCATGTTGAGGACTTAGAAATCACCAGCGCTAGTTTAGAAGATATCTTCGAGGAGATTTATAAATGATATTTTGTTCACTTGTCAAACAGGCTCTGAGGGCCAAGCGTGCCCTGTGGGCTACGTATAGCGCTATTGGGCTGGGCTTTCTATTTCTGTACATTGCGGTTTTCCCATCGATTCAAAGTCAGTCGGTCGACTACAACAAGATATTCGCATCACTACCCAAAGGCCTGATGATAGCACTGAATATCAGCAACGAGACCCCGACTCTGATGGGCTATTTGAGTAGTAAGCACTTTGGTTTAATTTGGCTGTTTATGATTGCGCTGGTTGTAATTGCTTACGGCGGGTTTGTTGTTGCCAAGGAAGTCGAAACCAGAACAATGGGGTTCTTGCTAGCGCAGCCAATTAGCCGAATCAAATTATACCTGGCACGTTTCAGCGCGGGTGCCATTGGATTGGCAGTGTTTGTTGTCTTCTCGGAAGCAGTGGTCTGGCCGCTAGCTCGAGTCTATAATTACACGATTGACGTCAAAGGTGTTCTGTTGGTTGGTCTAGCTGGGTATTTATTCGGACTCAGTATTATGGGGTTAAGTTTTATGTTCTCGGCCATGTCGAGTAGCGCGGCGCGCGTGAGTGCCTGGAGCGGGCTGGTGATGTTGGCGATGTACGCAATATATATTGCTTCTAGTCTGATGAGCGATTTAGACAATCTCAAATATCTGTCACTATTTCACTATATTGCACCCGGCGACATAATTACCAACGACTCGATTGCGATGTCGTCTATCGTTACCTTTATTGTGTTTAGTGTCGTGACTGCTGCGATCGGAGCGCTTATATTCCAGAAACGCCAAGTGCAAGTTTAATGGTTATAAATATTTTGTGTCTCACACCTTGTCGTTATGCGCGTTAATCAACTCTTTAATATCGTCGTTCGTAAGATCCTTAATATCTAGTTTATGCTCAGCAAGATATTCGTCAATTAGCCATGTGCCTGTTTTATATAGCTTCCATCTGGTGTCATCGGCTTTGTCATAAAACGCCACTGAAGCATATTCACCCTTTTTCATATCACGGGCATTACCGACCTTTTTAATAATACTTAGCCATTCATGCAATTGCGCGACCGAATGTTGTTGGTAGTTACCGAATAGATCCTTGGACCTGGCGTTCGCATATTGAATTTCAAATCTAGTTGCCGCACCTTCTTGCAGGGCGGTTTCAAGTAACGTAAAGGGGCCTGTTTGGCTCGTATAGTTATGCGCCAAATGATAAGCTTCGTGGAATACTGTTGCTCTCAAATCGCCACGTACTTCATCGAGGTCTGTAGCCATGGAGTCTACCGAGATACTTATTATTTCTGGTGAATATGCGTAACCGCCAGTAAACATTCCGTGCACTATACCACCGGTCATAAAATAGAATTCCATATCAACCGGTAAAGCCGGCAGTATTGTCCGCACCTCCTGATAATACTGTTAAATATCAGGCTCAAACTGCTTTTCAAAGTCTTTGTTTATGTAGTTAATAAACTTGATCATATTTATATAATACCAAATTTACGCACCAGACCGTTGTTCATGCGTCAGCTCAATATTTCAAACAAATTCAAAATAACTCGCAGCGCCCAGCCCAATCGATACAATAACGAAAAATATCATTTGTCCGATGTAGAAATATTTCATTTTGGTCGCATGTAGCCAAAACGAAGTTCCAAATAGTATACCGATAATCGGCAGTGCAACCTGATAAAAGTAGCCAGATTCCGACAAGAGCAAAATACACGCGACTAAATAAAATACAGACATGAGCCAAGCGCTAACTTGATGGGGGTCTGATAATGTGCCCGGCTTATGGTTTGTACAAGAGGTCAGCTTAAGGCCTTGCATAATATCAAAGCTTGCTGCAAGTAATAGCGCCAGTGATGGTAATAAGAACCTTGAGTTATGGATGATGAGATTAATGGCAAATGCCATAAATACAGCGGCGCATAATGTATGGATAATCCGGTGTAGTAAGAATGTCTTATGGCTGGCGAGCGCCGATTCGCTAACTGAATTAGCGTTCACGACCGTTGGTCGTACCTTGACAACTAAATACAGATGCCAGGCATTGACAATAATCAAGGCTACGATGAATAGTTGCATCATATCGATAATTGTATCATGCTACGAGTTGTTATATAATGACTGGTTTTTGACACAGATTGGCCAAAAGCTAAGCTAATTATAGCGTTATTTTTTAGAATTCTTGTCAATTTTTTTAATAACAGCATCACCGAGGTCAACGTTAACAGTATTGGCAAGGTGAATGAGATATATCATAACGTCGGCTAGCTCATCTGGTAGTTCAACGTCGAATTTCCCATCTCTTTTGATGCCTTCATGCTTGCGTACGGCCCTTGCTAGCTCACCGATTTCTTCAGTGAGCAATAGCATAATGTCCCGCACCGACTCTTTATCCCAACCGTTCTGCTCGCTAAGTACTCTATACTCGTTCTGTAGATTTTTGATAGTCTTCATAGGTTGATTATAGCAAATGACAGTTCTGACGGCTGTTAAAGAACTGGCTTTGGTGCACTATTAAATTATTTCGTAACACCTAGATGCTCAAATATTGCATCAGGGTTGCTTTCTTCGTCGATAATTGTTTCTTTAGCCATGTTTTTTGTAAAACATGGTCGACAAAAAAACTGACACCTAACTTGGAAGTATCGATCATATATGGCACGAAAATATTACGGATTGTCTTCCGATATTTTTATTGATATTTTCGTATATTGTTCAAGCAATCTGTTCGTCAACAGTTAACTTCTTTATCAAACCGCAGCCATATTAGTGAACAAATTTTAAATCTATACGCTCAGCCGCAGCTTCGACCCATTCATGTAGGCGAGCTAGCTGATGGCCCATGACAAGTCTCTCATCATCGGAAATCTCTTGACGCTTGGCGAGCGTATCGAGTAGCCCTAGGGCCGTTTGTAGGTCAGCGGAATCTGCTTTTGTTTCAAGTGTCTTATCTATTCGATCAAAGCCTTTGACAACGGCTTTCGTAATAAGGTGTAACTGCTCGTCCATTTTGAACAGTTGAGCATCAATCATATCGAAACGTTTATCGGAAGCTATGTCTTTCATAGCCTTATTATAGCAAATCAAATTAATTAACGCTTATATCAGCCTATTATATATCTATATTTATCAGGGGGCTCCGGGACGACTAGAATAAGCCCTAGCGACAGACGACAACACTGGATAAGCTAGCAGCGCCAATAGGACGTCGTAAGGCTACGTGATTAAAATCTGTCACTTTGTCACGATCGAATCCAGCTTGGCTCCGTGCCTGACGTGCTTTTCGTGCCCGAATAACCAACGACCGCTCATCGGGCGTTAGGCCCTGTACTCTACCAAGACCTCTTGTATCTTCATCTGTAATCTCGGCGAGTTCTATATTATATGCATCCATTAGTATATATAATATCACGTCTTTAATAGAATTTTAGGATCGTCAACGCCACCAAAATTTCTACTTCTAATAAGTTGAATAAGCGGCTCATCAATGGACCTCGAACAGTTTAGCCTCTATAATTTAACTGTTTTAAGTGTTTTTCGTTGCTTGATATTATTACCGGGGAACATGTCAACTAGAGTTATCTCGTCAAATAAAATTTCATCGCTCTTATTGATTCGCTTATCGTGCCAGACAGTAGCGTGCGCGATATAGCCATCTTCGATATACCGTGGATCATCATATACTGCTCCGTTATCTCTAAGAATGTTAATTAAACCCGTGTGTAGTTTGCGTAGGTCAGAATTCATGGCAAGCTTTGTTACGTGGACTTGGCCTAATGATCCGAAATAATCATCTTCATCGCCTATTGCCGTTACGGGATTATGGGTAGTCGCGAATTCTTCAAGTATCGTAATAAGTTCAGCCACTGTTTTATTTATTACGAAGTTAGAAGCAAGCGTAATGTGAGCGGCCACTCGGTCATCGGGAATTCAAATTCATCTTTTACAGGCTCTAGTAATTTAATGATGACGTATTTCTGCATACGCGTCATTATAGCAGATAGGCCTAGGTACTAAACCCTGAGTTAGGCTCAAGCTGATAAGTCAGGTGCAGTCTTATCTAACCGTGGATTACTAGACTAATGATTGCCACAAAAATAATAGCCCGATCTATAGCGGACGAGATTAGTACATTTACTAACCGAAAAATGCTTTAAGCACAGCAAATGGTTTAATAGTTGCATAGGTCTTCATATCATCATCTTCGTTGAGCGCTCGCGGAACCGGCTGATTATTTATTTTTCCAATTCGATACAAGATATTGACCGACGGCCAATAGTAATAATGACGGTATATTCAGTGGAGAGACTAGTAGTATTAGAAATAGCCAACCGCCCGATAATACACCGGTTAATAATGTTATGCCAACGCCTATAAGACCTAACGACCTAAGAATAATACCAACAGTCCAGAGTTTGTTGCGCCTCGTTAAGGATCTATTCTGTTTATTCGATAAATTAGAGTTATAGCCCATTACATATAATATACATGAACTATTTGATAACGGATATCATAAAGTCAGCTTTGTGCTGCTTAGTGATGAGTGCATGAAGCCGTAAACACCTATCGGACGAGTTTAATGGCTCTGGATATAAACTGCACAATAATAAACAGAACGGCAATTTCAACCGCATATTCTGCTAGTGTCCGAAAGTCGTACACGACAGTATGAACAATTTGCATAGGTATACTGGCTACCTGGAAACAGCTCGGTATATTCTGACACCTAAGTTCATTATGAGAAGTTATCGTTCGATCTAGAAAAAGCAGAATAACCGACGTAACCAGAAACATTGTCAAAGATATGGCAATTGTAACAACACTAAATCTAATCGGTCGCTTCAATAATTTAGAGAACTTCATATTAAAGCTATTATACCAGAACAAAATAAACTGTATCTGTATGATCTATTCAGGTTTAAGCGTTTTGGTAGTTATTAGTCAATGGATTTAGGATTTATTTGCAAGATTTTCATATAACTTTTTAAGTTGAGTATTTATATTCCTATAATCATTTGCCTCAACGTAGTCCAAAGCCTTTTTGTATGCAGGGTTATGATCGTGTCGAAGTATATCTCTTTCAGGCCTTTTAGGTTCATCAAGTATATCCAAAAATAATGCCCTTAAACCTGCATGTACGGGTATGTGCACTAATGTTTTCCATTCTAATTCTTTACCGAATAGTTCCCGCCATTTATCTGTTAATCCTGGCTTATGTCTCTTGCCCATTCTATTTTTTCATTTTCCGAAATGCTATTGAAAAGTAACATCGAGCTCTGTATGCGAATCTCAGGAATTTATCATAGCAAAAAGCCTCCAAAACGGAGACTTTTCAATTGTGCTTATGCTTGGCAGCAATTAGTCTATGAACTTAGAACCGATTCATGACTGTCATACCGACATCAATTATTAAAACAAACGCCATTTCCTTGATAATAAGTACAGGTTTGACTGGATTTTGTCGGAGAACTAACAGTAATCTTTGGTGCAGCCGGCACGGTATACTCTTTCAATGTGGGTGAAACGTATATAGGTGCTGCTCCCTGGTATGCTGTTCCTGTTGGCTGAGAATAGGTACTGCTAGGAAAATAGAATGGAGTAACTACACTCCTAGCGCTTGTTCGTGCAGATGGTGGCACGCTAGCTAGACTAGTTACTGTTCCTTCGCCATTCTCGACGCAATAATCCTTGCTCTTATGGGTAAAACCAACTTTTTCATCTTTAAATTGGTTATCGGTAAAATAACTATAATTTCCGTTTGAACAGTACATATATTGATACTTGAGTGTACCGTTGGCGATAACTTCAGGTACCGGTGTTTTTGTTACAGTGGATGATACTTTTTCGCCTTCACCAGATGTTCCACCAAATAGTATATTAAAAAACGTCTTAGGAACTCGGTATGTAACGCTGGTCTCTCCGTTCACCCCAGTTTGAACTGTTTTGAAATCATTTAACTCTACTGAAGTGTCTTTTGTAGCCTGTTTTACGTATTGGATAGGCTCATTTTTTGTAATATTACCAGAAAATATAGGCAATAAAGCCAGGACTAATAGTATAGGTATTAACCAAAGTAAACGGAGTCTAGTAAGCTTGGCAAAAATGTAATTGAATTTTCGCTTAGGCATAACTGTACAATACCACATTATTACTACAAAGCATGCTTGATACTGCTGTAGAAATCTTGAAGAATTAATGATTCAAAAGTCGACTTTTTCTGAATCAAACTCTTCACTTGTGATTGCTCCGGAATCTTTAAGTTGCTGTAACTTCAATATCTCATCCGCTACTCCAACCTGTATAGTTGGCTGTGAAAGGCCAAATGCGCCATGTTCTCTTGTTATACCTTCTTCGATTAGTTGCTTTATTTGATCAGGTTCATTAATTGATTTGAACTGTACATTTACATTGCTATTATTTGCCTGCACCATTATTGTCCCGTAGCCAAGTAATTTGCCTAGTATACTTACATCGGTGTCTACGGAGCTGATATTATCATACGGTAATTAAACTCGATTAATATTTAACCATCCGGACTTATACTCAATACCATGCTCTTTAATAGTCATTGAGTTATACAGGAGCTTAAGCGTTGATGGTATTGTAGCAATAATCGCTATAATAATAACTCCGCCAAAGGCTGAAGTGTTTACAAATAGCAAGCATACGATCACCCAAAATACGATAAACATTACATATCTAGCGGTATTTGTTTTAAATTCTTGTGGCGCAATTTCTTCAGTTAGATTATCGATTTGTTTTTTATCCATATAAAAGCAATTGAAGCATCTATTAATAATTACCACAAGTGGAAATAGCCATTAGTCGATGCACTCCGCAGCTCTGCTATAAATAGTTAGCTTAGATTTTCATATGTCTCAATAATTTTGATCATTTTTTCAAGTATACTTTTGTCGTAATCCCACCAGATTATATTAATAAAATCATTTTTATTGAGCCATCTAAAGCTAATATGTTCCTCGTTTAGCACAATTGGCTCTTCGTTAATCTTTACGCCAAAACAATGTTCAATATATTTCTTAGAAGTTATGTGGTCGGTATATTCAATTGCGTGCTTTAGGCTCATAATATTGCACGACTCGATCCCAATCTCTTCCTTAACTTCTCGCAGAGCTGCCTCTTCAAATGATCCGTCATACCCCTCGACGCCGCCAGTAATTACATAGTCAGCAACGTTTCTGTTTGGCTCGGGAGTTGGCTTTAGTGCTAACAATTCTAATGAATTATTCCTGACTCTATAGACGATTACGAAGACTTTATCGCTAGGTTTCATAATTATACTATAACAAAAATAATAGACTTCGTAATGAAGCCTGTTAGGGCATAGCTTATTAGCAGGGGCACGTGGAATATCTAGATATAACTACGTCACACCAAAATAAGCTAAGAGGTAGCTTATTTGCAGGGGCGCGTGTCCGACGCTTCGATGTTATAGCTACTCTAGTTATCACATCGGCTAGATACTGTACAAATCATTAGATTTGACAGTATGCGAACTCACGATCTACGACGGCTTCGCCGTCAGATTGAGGTTCGGTTCGCGTGGCCAAGCAAATTAAATAGACTGACGTTCACATCAGTCTATTTAATTTGGCAGGGGCACGTGGAATCGAACCACGATCTTAGGTTTTGGAGACCCATATACTAACCGTTGTACTATGCCCCTATAGCTACAATATTGTACCAGATACGGTCTTATCTATAAAGTATCCATCGTGCGTTACAGTTGCTATGGCTTTTTTGTACAAAAAATGGTCAAAAATTGTGACTTTGCGCACATCTTAAATTTTGCCAATTCAAAGTGTTGTAAAAGCATAAGCGTGTGTCTATAATTGGGGATGAAAACATGTGAAAATTAAAAAGGAGAGCCGGCTAACCCTGATTGGGCTATTCGTTACTATGCTTGTATGAACATACTGATGCTCGGGTGGGAGCTACCTCCACACAATAGCGGCGGCCTTGGAGTGGCCTGCTACCATATGTCGAAGGCCTTAGCTTTGCAAGGTGCAAAGATTGACTTCGTGGTACCGTACAGCGCCGAGCATCCTCAGATTGACTTTATGAAAATTCATAGCGCCACGACCCTTACACCGTTAGAGCGTTACGGATTGGGCGCCTATGACAGTAAGACTGTTATTAACTCTAGCTTATCCAAGGCCGACGCGGACGATCTAAAGGATATGCGCGGGGTTCAGAAGCGTTATGTCCAGTTTGTCGAAAACCTAGTCAGCCTATCACCTGCCCCTGACGCTATTCACGCCCATGACTGGTTAACGATGGAAGCTGGCATGCGCGCCAAAGAACTGACCGACGCACCGCTAATTGTTCATGTCCACGCTACCGAGTTCGATCGGTCTGGTTCAGAACGTGGTAACCCATTAGTGCACGAAATTGAATATCAGGGGTTGATGATGGCCGATCGTATCATTGCGGTCAGCAACATTACTAAAAGCATCATCATGCACAAATATGGCATCGCTGCCGACAAGATTGAGGTTGTTCATAACGCCATCGACGTAGCTGACTTTGACGACGGCTATCAATACGATGTCCGCACCTACAAGTACCTGGAGGCGCTAAAGAGCGAAGGCTATACTATCGTTTCAACCATTACGCGCTTCACGATTCAAAAGGGCCTGATGCACTTCATGAAGGCCTCTGCCCTGGCCTGCAGTAAATACGACAAACTCGCCTTTTTATTAGCCGGTGACGGTGAACAGCGCGATGAACTAATCGCAATCGCGGCCGATTTAGGAATAGCCGACAAAGTCTTCTTTACAGGATTTGTACGTGGCAAGCAATGGCGCGACGCTTATAGTGTATCTGATGTTTTCGTCATGAGCTCCGTCAGTGAACCGTTTGGCTTGACAGCGCTAGAGGCTGCCCACCATGACAATGCCCTAATTATCACCAAACAGTCCGGTGTTGGTGAAGTCTTACACAGCATTTTCCGTTATGACTTCTGGGACGTCGAGAAGTTAGCTGACCAAATCGTTGGAATTGCGACGTCTAATGCTCTAAAGGAATCGTTAACTAATGACGTCCATAACGAATATGATCGCATTTCATGGCATGATGTTGCAACGAAATGTCTGGATATTTACCACACAACACAGAGAGGCGTATTAGTATGAGCAAACGTGGCATAGTCCTGTACCTACACGTTCATCAGCCATACCGGGTACGTCAATATAGCGTCTTTGATACCGCTGCGGCGCATGATTACTTTAACGACCCTAATATCGACACTGATCGTAATAACGAAAAAGTCCTTCGTAAAGTGGCCGATAAATCATATCGACCAATGAACGCCCTATTAGAAAAACTATTGGCTAAATATCCTGAATTCAAAGTTTCACTCAGTATTACCGGTACTTTCATCGAACAGGCCGAGCAGTGGGCGCCAGATGTTATCGAGAGTTTCAAGCGTCTGGTTGCTACTGGACGGGTCGAAATCGTATCCGAAACTTATTACCATTCACTGGCCTTTTTCTATAGCCGCAGCGAGTTTGAACGTCAAGTTGAGGCTCACCGCTCAAAAATTCGCGAATTATTCGGCGTCGAGACGAGTGTTTTTCGTAACACCGAGCTAGCTTATAATAACGATTTAGCGAAATGGGCCGAGGATTACGGGTTTAAGGGCATCCTAGCCGAGGGTTGGGATCCAATTCTAGAGTGGCGTAGTTCTAATACAATTTATCGACCAATTGGTACGCAAAACATCAGTCTACTGATGAAGAACTATCACTTAAGCGACGACTTGGCATTTCGATTCAGCGACAAGAACTGGTCAGAGTGGCCATTAACCGCTGATAAATATAATGCGTGGACAAGTGCCGCAACGGCCGACCAACCGCTACTCAATTTATTTATGGATTATGAGACCTTTGGCGAACATCAATGGGCCGATACTGGTATCTTCGATTTCTTTGAGAACTTTGTGGGCGATTGGTCACAAAATTCAGACAACACTTTCTATACAGTATCTGAAGCAATTGCCGCCGTGCCGCCAGTAGCTGAAATTAGTATGCCGCAAACCGTCACCTGGGCTGACTCAGAGCGTGATTTGACGGCCTGGCTAGGTAATAGCATGCAGCAGGAGGCCTTGCGTCATATCTATGCCTTAGAGGACGATGTTATGCGTACCGGTGATCTAGAATTAATCGCGGACTGGCGCAAACTACAGACATCCGACCATGTCTACTATATGTGCACCAAATGGTTCACCGATGGTGATGTCCACGCTTACTTTAGCCCTTACGATTCACCGTATGACGCTTTCTTGTACTTTATTAATGCCGTACGCGATATCCGGTGGCGACTACATCACTATCATGGTACTGGAAGCTTGAATGGCTAGGCGCATCGTCCTAAGTAATGGTGAATTACATATCGGCCTGAATAATTTCGGCTTAGTTCATGATATGTACTTTCCGTACGTAGGCTTTGAGAACCATGCCGCCGGCCAAGCACTGCGTCATAAAGTCGGTATTTGGACAGACGGTGCGATTAGCTGGTTAGACGATGATCCGGGCTGGACATTTAGCTTTTCGTATCCACACAGCTCACTAATTGGACATACTATTGCCAAAAACGAGCGCATCGGCATCATGATCGAGCTAGATGACTGCGTTGATTCCAAAATTAGCGCTTTTATGCGTAATATTCATATCGTTAACTTGCAAGATCGCCCGCGCGATATTCGCTTATTTATGCATCAGGCATTTGCGATTGGTGATTCGCGTAGCAACACTGACACCGGCCAATATTTACCCGACAGCAACGCAATCCTACACTACCGTGGTCGTCGAGCTTTTATCGTGTCTGGTATGCAAAACGGTCAACCGTTTGATCAACACACAATCGGGCTCTTTGGAATCGAAGGCCATGAAGGTACTTATCGCGACGCCGATGATGGCGAGTTAAGCTTTGGTAATGTTGAGCATGGCCGGGTTGATTCGGCGATTCGCTTCCGTCTCGATATTGCCGCTCACAGTTCCAGCCGTGTACATTACTGGATCGCTGCCGGTACCTCAACAAGAGAAGCCCTATTTGTTCATAAACAGATTTGTGACGATGGCCTCATTGAACGCCTGGAGCAAACTGCTCGCTGGTGGACGACATGGCTACAACCTGCATACGCTGTATCCGACAAGATTCATCCCGAACACCGCAAACTTTTCCTAGACAGCTTGATGATCCTGAAATCACAGATTGACAAGCGCGGAGCTGTAATTGCTAGCACGGACACATCAATGTTAAATTACTCACGTGATGCCTATGCTTACTGCTGGCCACGTGATGGCGCCTACGTCCTGTGGCCATTAATTAGACTGGGCTATCAGGACGAGCCCTACCGTTTCTTTGAATTCTGTAGAAGTGTCCTGCACCCAAGCGGTTATTTGATGCACAAATACCGTGCCGACGGTGCGCAGGGCAGCAGCTGGCACCCATACGTTCATGGCGATATTGTCGCGCCGCCAATTCAAGAGGATGAAACCGCTCTAGTGTTATTCGTCTTTGCCCAATATTACAACATGCACCCCGAGGCTGGTCTGTTGAAAGATTTTTACGCCAGCATGATTAGGCCAATGGCTAACTTTCTAGCTGAGTATGTCGACGAGATGACCGGCCTACCAAAACCATCATATGACCTGTGGGAGCAGATATTTCTAACCACGACTTATACAACATCGGTAGTTTACGCAGCGCTAGTCGCAGCCTCGGAAATGGCCGATCATGCCGATGATCCAGATAATGCCGTCAAGTGGCGTGCCGCGGCCGACGATATCCAAACAGCTGCCCACAAATATCTATATAACGAAGAACGTCAAGTTTTCTATCGAGGTGTAACTGTCGAAAATAATATTATCATCAAAGACCCTGTCATCGATTGCTCCAGCGTCTTTGGCGCCTTTATGTTCGGTTTATTCTTACCGACCAGCAACGAGATTAAGTCATCGATTAGTACTGTCAAGGAAGTGTTCGGCGTTAATAATGGCGCCCCAGGACTGCCGCGTTACGAGAACGATGATTATCGTCGCACCAACAGCAATATTACGGGTAATCTGTGGTTTATTACATCAATGTGGCTAGCACAATATTATATCGAGGACCAAGATAGCGACAAAGCTATGCAGATATTAGATTGGGTCAAGGCCAGTTCGCTCGATACCGGTATGATGTCGGAGCAGATTGATCCGGTGAGCCATGAGATTATATCACCCGCACCATTATCTTGGACGCATGCTGAATATATCACTACCCTGCTTGATATGATTACGGAACGCGATTAATTATGATTCGCCACATTCACAACAAAGTCAGAAAAGTCTATCAAAACATTGCAAGTCGCAATAATATTACTGGTCGCAAACGTAAAAGTGCGATTATTCACTTCAGCGAAAAGGTTGGATTAGTCTATTTCGGTACAGTCGACCAGCATCACGACGACCATCACATTGTTCGAGGTTTAACCGCCTCGACAAGCCACTTGGATGAACATTACGCTGTCGGGACGTTCGAAGATTACGACGTTAGTCTGGTGCATCGCATCGATACAACAGAAGATACGGCCGGCAAGCTGCGCACACATGCTTGGGTGATCTTTGAGATTAAATTAAAGCATAATGTCGATATCCCACATATATTCATGGGTGCGCACGAACACAAGAATTCGCCGTATGCCAAACTATTCAGCACACACACCGCTATGCAGCGCGTACCATTAGGCACCTTTGAGCGCTACGACCAAGAATTCACTAGTCGCTACAGCCTATTTGCCAGAGCTCTATATTTCATTCAGGTTGAGCGATACTTTACAGCTGCAATCACTAAGGTTATTGCCGCTCACTTCTGGCCCTTATCGGTCGAGGTTTGCGACGGATTACTATATATATATGCCGACAATCAGCCAATTACTATTCGACTACTTGAGACAATGCTCAAAAACGGTCTCTGGCTAGCCAAACAGTTGGACGAGCAGCTAGTTGAAGTCAATTAAAAACTCTCCAATATAGGAGAGTTTTTAATAATAGATGTCTATTTTTAGCCCTTGCGAGGTTTGATTTCGTTACGACCGAGGCTTTTCTTGGTCTCGGTGTAAGTTGCGTGCGTGCGAGCAATTGGATCGTACTTTTTAAGAACAATCTTTTCGGTCGTGTTTTGGACGTTTTTTGAGGTATAGTAGCTGCGGTGACCACTTAAATCACTTACTAATCCGATGATTTTGCGCTTAGTATTCTTCTTTGCCATAAAGGTTCCTTATATTTTGTCTCGACTATCAGAGGTAGATTATAGCAAAAAACAGCCAATCAATCAAGCTACCTAGCGGTAATTGTTAAATGCGACCGGAAAGTCCAAGTCAGCGGCACGTACGATACGCATCGCATCCTGCAGGTCGTCCTTGCTGCCACCGGTCACACGGACGGCTTCGCCTTGAATCTGCGACTTGAGCTTTGGCAGATCATCACGGACGAGCTTGGTAATTTTCTTGGCCTTTTCCTGATCAAGTCCAGCAACAAAAGGTATTTCTTTGGTTGCTTTGAGGTTGCTAGTGACGATAGTTTTCGATAAATCCAAGACTTTACTGCTCAATTCGCGGGTAGCTAGTTTCTTGCGAATAATATCGATAATACTGTCAATTTGCCACTCATTGGCGCCGATAACCTTAAAACCAAGCTTATCACCTAGCCAGTCAATCTCGGCTGGAGTACCCTTAAAGTCGTACCGTCCAATGATTTCCTTTTGCGTCTGAGCAAAGACGTTGTTCATCTCGGCCTTGTCGTACTCTGAAACAATATCAAAACTATATGTTGCCATATATCTATTATAACAAAAAACCACACAAAGGTGGTTTTAGTATACTTGGAGCCGCGATCGGGAATCGAACCCGAGACCTCTCACTTACCGAGCGAGTGCTCTACCGGCTGAGCTATCGCGGCACATCTTAACAATTATATCTCTTAACTTGTAATTATGGAAATGTATAGTCAAGACGCCGTTTATATTCTTATTTTTGTATGTACCTATTGAGCGCGCAGGAGTAACAATAACCTTCGTGAATTGTGATTCGTCGGCGTACAGCTCTTTCAGCCAAAAATCAAGCGCAGCCTTAGGCTCTACATCACTAAAAATCTGTAATGAATATCTGAGCTTATCCCTCCTTATGCCGCATATATCAACAAGAAAACGAATAAATGACCTAATGATACCCGGGTCTGTATTACCTAGTCGTACCGAATGTCTATTCAGTTTATTACCCTCGCCCCAATAGAGGCCAACCCCTAGCCCGAGTAGCTCTGCGTCTTCTAGTGTCATAATTTTTTTCATCTTAAAGGGATCGCCATTCGGGTTACTGCGTTGATATATAGCATCACTAATCGAACGTCTCTCTATACCGTACGTTACCATCCAATATACGACTTGATTTGGCGAACAATTGATTATCTTGGAGATTTCCATCATTGAAAGTTTTTTATCAACGTATAGCTCCACAAGTATATCTTTTTTTATCATAGCACTATCAGTATATCATATTGGTCTACTAACATTTTATGTCTCAGTCTATTGAAAATAGCGTCATTCTCGGATAGAATGGTTGAGTATCTAATGGATATGCCGCTTTAGCTCAGCTGCTGTTTGAGGCGAATGCCGAGTAAATATTTATTTAGCATTGCTCTAACCGGCTATACTAAAGAAACAAGTACCTTTCATATCAAATTTATGCCGCTTTAGCTCAGCTGGTTAGAGCACCACTTTTGTAAAGTGGGGGTCCTCGGTTCGAATCCGAGAAGCGGCTCCACGATATGTTTCGACGAGCTGGAATCGTGTAGTGGCAATCACGGAAGACTGTAAATCTTCTGCCGTAAGGCTTCGTAGGTTCGAGTCCTACTTCCAGCACCAAAGTAAAAAGCCATACCGAAAGGTCATGGCTTTTTACTTTGGTCTTGTAATGAGTCTCGAACCGTCCTTTTGCAAGGCAAAAGAGGTTCGGCGCAGTGAGCTAAGCAAAAGAAAGCACGAAGTATTTTCTTTTGCGTGCGAGCGGAGAAGCAATCTTTGATTGCGATGCCCTACTTCAATATTTAACCTTATGTTATCATTTCGAGATCGAGATGATTGGAGGTGTTCGGTATAGGCGTATTCACCGATGTGCGCAGCGTCTGACCTCGACACGAGCTCGAAGCTTCTGCTGGCCTGGTACTATACCGGGCCAGCAGAAGCGCTTTTCATTTATAGACTGTCTACATCACCACGCGGCGAGGCTGCTTGACACGGCGAGCCGTAACCTGGGGAATAATCATCTTGGCCGACTTTTCGCGTAATGTCATAGCTAATTCGGTCTGGCCAGTTCGGTCATAGGCATCAGCGAGAATGTTAAGAGTCTGCGGAATTGGATCAAGTTCGACGGCCTTTTCGAGTGATTCAATCATCTTGCGGTCATGGCCCAGCTTTTCCTGAACTTTAGCGTAAGCAATATGGCGTGAGGCTAGCTCGTTGTCCATCGATAGAGCTTGCTCGAAGGCCAAGGCGGCCTTTTCATAGTGCCCAGTTTCAAAATAAATCAGTCCGACGTTGTGTAAGCTACTAGCGCTAGGTTCGAGCGACTGGGCGATCTCGAAGCACTCAACAGCATCCTTGTAGGCTTGTTGTTTAGCGTACAGAATACCTAGGCGGTTATAGGCACTGGCATTACGCTCGTCGACGCGTAGGATTGTCAGTAGCGCCTTTTCGGCACGAAGGTACTTCTTGCTCTGGAGTGCTTCCTGGGCAATCGTCCATAACTGATCCAGTTTGTCCGACAGTTTGGTCGGCAAATCAGCCACAACCTCTGTAATTGTTTGGCGTTGGTAAATAGTCCAACTCCCTAGCAATAAGATAACAATAAGACCTAACATTTCATTATATTATAACACAAGCCGCGCTAGGCAGAGACGGATATTGCCATTTGCCTGTATCTGTTGATAAGCGTAAAGTAAGCTGTCAATCTGTGGAATTAGGTTATCCTGCGGCTTAGCGCTAATACTACGTCGCAGCATGCTGGCGGCATCAGTAAGTAGCGTTAGGGTAGCCTCACGGTTATCTTTATAGTTATTGGCAACCAGCAGTTTGCGGTAGGTTGTACCTTGCAGTAGGTCCCTGGCATCACGGATAATTGATGACCGGCGATCAAAATATGCGGAATCTTGAGTAAGTCTCGTCAGCTCAGCCGGCAAACCACTGGCCATAAACAGTAGTTGCGCTTTCTTGGTGGCATTATCAACTCTTAGGTCGCCCAGGAACTGTTCGGTCTGGACGTGAGTCAAAGGTCTAAAGTCAATCGCCTGTGTACGAGACGTTGTAGTCGGCAGTAGCTTTGATGGCGTATGAGTGGCTAATATAAAGTATACGCCGTCACCGGGCTCCTCAAGCAGCTTCAGGAAAGCATTTTGAGCCGGAGGGCCCATTCTTTCGGCATAATCGATAATTATCATTAATTTACCAGTTTGGATTGATCTGGTTTGAGTATAGAGGCGACGGATGCTATCAATACTAATCACCCCTTTTGCGATATCAACCTTTTCGTCCTTCTCCGGTAAAACTGTCAAAGTCACCTGGCCGACGGTTGAAGCGATATATTGGGCGATCGTACCAAGACCCACTCCAACCGGTCCAGTCAGTAACATGGCCTGAGGAAGGTCCTTTAATAGTAGCGACAGTGTTAACTCGCTCGCTGGATGAATGATTGGCTTTTTCATAGTTATTTTGCCTGAGGAAATTTATCGATAAAGGCCTGAGGTATCGGCGCTTCAAAGACACGCCTGTCGCCCTGGGGAATTGTAATCTCTAGACTCGCAGCGTGCAAATAGAGACGGTCGGCTGGCTTACCGTAGACTTTATCGCCCATGATTGGCGTATTGAGATATTTCATATGAACACGTAGTTGATGAGTTCGACCGGTGCGTGGGTACAGGCGAACCAGCGCATTCTTGTCTGTTTCGGCAATGACCTCGTATTTAGTAATTGCCGGTTTGCCTTTGACATCGACTTTAAACGTACTCGGTGCCGATGGGTTGCGGCCAATCGGCAAGTCAATCTGCGCCTTGGGTAATTTAGGTAGACCATCAACAATCGCCAAATAAGTCTTTTTAGTACGGCGATCAGCGAATTGCTTCTGTAGCAGCGTGGCGGTCTCTGGATTACGCGCGCCAATCATAATACCGCTAGTATCACGATCGAGACGGTGAACGATGCCGGGACGATTAGTATCGGCGTTATAGGTGCTATATCGGCCGAAGAATTCAGCCACGGTAAACTCGTCATTTAACGCGCCTTTGCTGTGCGACAAAACACCGATTGGTTTATTGATGACAATGACATTATCATCAATATAGATAATCGGTAGCATTGATTCACTAAAGTCGATGGCATCCGGTATGGCGACGGCAATCGAGTCTGATTTAATAATGTCGTGTTTAGGCGACAGCTGAACTTCATCATTAACACTGACGTGACCAGCTTTGACGTGCTTTTGCCACGTACTGCGTGACAAATCTGGAAAACGTTCAGCTAGCTCGCTATCAAGTCGGGTTTTGGGAGATTTCACCGCGAATAAATAAACTTCCTTGCCGTGGTATGGCAGTGCGTAAGTCGTAATATTGTCATTAGGGTTTTTGATGACATCACCTATGGCGTCTTGTTTGGCGGATCTAATCTGTGCGGTCACAAACTCAATATCGTCATTGGCCGTATCATCAAATAGGATATAATATTGCCGCTTGGCAAAACGAAAATCAGCCAT
>JAJYBZ010000005.1 GCA_021778755.1 bacterium
TGTTTAGTTATTGGTGGTACAACAACTAGTCTACAAGACCTGAACAGAGATGTTTTTTAGATGGAAGTTGCAGGAGTGGCTACCGCCACTCACACTACGTGTTGCGATTTGGATTAGAGTCTAGGAACGGATATGGAAACCCCCGCCTGTGGTGGGGCGGGGGAGTCCATTGAAGTGTCAGGCTGGGACGAGCGTGGTCATGAGCGCCTTGAGCCGCTCGGTTTCTGCCGCTAGGGCGACTTCGTAGTGCATACGAAGCTCTCGGCCTAGTGAGGCATTCGACCTGCCGGTAATGCTAGTTAGTACCCTTATGCAGAGCTGACTGTATTCGATCGCTAGCCCGGGCGTGTAACCAGACAGCGATGTCGCGTCTTGCCAGTAGGTGTTGGCGTATTCGCGTTGCATCGGCTGCGGTGTGCATGCGATCTTTGCAATGGCGATTGCTAGGCCTGCTTCGGCGCTGCGCAGGCCGTCATGGTAATCGCGCAAGCAACTGCCAATCGCTACCCTAATCGATAGAGTGTAGCCATCGCTCTCGAGAGCCTCGCGAAGCTTGCTGACGTTGTCGAGCGCGCTGCTGCCATTCTTCAATGGATAGTTCATGTCAAGCCTCTCATACGACAATGTAGTAGTGGCGGCGGAAGAACTGGATAAAATTGTACTCTTTTTCGTACCTTTATCAATAGGAATTATTGTAAATTAAACATTGTCATGACTCTGGTATAATATTAAGCAGTTATGGATAAAAACAAGAACGAAAAAATGGAAGCAATTGTCAGCCTGGCGAAGCGTCGCGGTTTTATTTATCAGGGTAGTGAGGTTTATGGCGGATTGAGCGGGACTTGGGACTACGGTCCACTTGGCGTATCGCTAAAACGCAACATTATGAACCTGTGGTGGAAAATGTTTGTTGAGGATCGCGAAGATATGTACGGTGTCGACGCGGCGATTTTGATGAATCAAAAAGTCTGGAAGGCGAGTGGCCATGTTGATACATTCACCGATCCGCTCGTTGAGGATTTGGAAACAAAGCAGCGTTTTCGTGCCGACCATCTACTAAAGGACGCTGGCCATCATGTCGATGGATTGAGCCTCGACGACATGACAAAGTTAATTCATGACCACGATATCAAGAGTCCGAACGGCAATAGATTATCCGATGTTCGTACGTTTAATATGATGTTCAAGACAACCGTAGGGCCGGTTGACGATGAGTCCAGTATTAGCTATCTGCGCCCCGAGACTGCTCAGGGAATATTTACCAATTATCACAATGTTGTCGATAGTTTTTATCCAGATTTACCGTTTGGTTTAGCGCAGCAAGGCAAGGCCTTTCGTAACGAGATTAGTCCCCGCGACTTTATTTTTCGCTCACGCGAGTTTGAACAAATGGAAATTGAATACTTTATTGATCCAGCTACCTGGGAGACTGAATTTACCAAATGGGTGAGTTTGGTGCACTCATGGACTGATGCCCTAGGGCTACCAGCCGAAAGTGTGCATGAACTTGAAGTTCCAGCAGCTGATCGGGCTCATTACAGCAAGCGCACAATCGACTTCGAATTTGACTTTCCGATTGGACGCGAAGAACTGCTAGGTCTAGCGTACCGTACTGATTTCGATTTGGGTAATATTCAGCGTGAAGCTGGTAAGAATATGGAATACACCGTCAAGGGCACTAATACCAAATTTATCCCACATGTTATCGAGCCGTCGTTTGGCGTGGAGCGCGCCCTAATGGCAGTACTCTCAGCTGCCTATATGGAAGATGAGGTTAACGGTGAAAAGCGCGTCTATTTGAAATTGCCAGAACATTTGGCACCAGTCAAATATGCTGTGTCACCACTACTTAAAAATAAGCCAGAACTAGTCGCAAGAGCTCGTGAGGTCTACGCTATTTTAAAGAAAATACACGGTAATGTGATGTGGGACGACAACGGTAATATCGGTAAACGCTATCGTCGCCAAGATGAAATCGGTACGCCGTATTGTGTCGTGATTGACTTTGACTCATTAGAGGACAACGCTGTAACAATCCGTGAACGTGATACGACCGAGCAGAAACGAGTTTCGATTAGCGACCTGGCGTAGCCCCAGGCAACTTTGATATAATTGTTGCATGAAAGCAATATGGAACGGCGAGATCATCGCTAAGGCAGCGATTTCGGATTTGATTAGAATCGAAGGCAATTGGTATTTCCCGCCTAAAACACTGGAATGGCAGTATTTCGAGGAGAGTGATCATCATACGAACTGTCCCTGGAAGGGTTTGGCAAGCTATTACGATATCGTCGTCAATGGTCGGACGAACGACTTCGGCGCGTGGTATTATGAGGAGCCCAAAGCCGGTTCGATTGATCGTGTTGGTCACGACTTTTCCAATTATGTAGCATTTTGGAACGGCGTTGAAATAGTCGAATAGAATATAAATTAAGCATTTATTCAGATTTTGTTTGTACCATTATTTTTATAAGGAGAAAAATGTTATGGCAGACGAAAAACACCAATCGACACACGAAGCAGAATTTGTTAATCAGTCAAAAACGGGAGCTATTCCTGCTAAAGAGTTTAGTGGGCGCAAGACGCGCTACAAGGTAGGTAGGCGAGGACTTATCTTTACAGTCGCGATACTAGTATTCTTGGTAGTAGGGTTATTAGCGACAACTGGCTATATGCTAGCTGGTGGTTACATGGGGCGTAATGTAGTCGTTGACAATAGCGGCTTTACGTCGAGCCGCATGATGCGATTCGATGGTGAGCGGTCGGGTATCGGATATGGTAACTATGTAAATACGCAAGTTAGTAGCGGTACTGTCACGACGACTGTCTATACGACTCAGACTGGCGTTGTAACAGCGGTTAATGGTGACAGTATTGTGATTGCTGGTAATGGCAAGCAGACAACTATTCAAACCAACTCATCAACGCAGTATAACAACGGTACTAAACCGGTTGTGAATGACACCGTGACCGTGATTGGTACGACCGCCAACAACACGACTACCGCAACGGAAATTGGTGTCGTCAATCAATAATTAGTTGCAGTGATTAAAATAAGAAAACGCTAGATCTAGCGTTTTCTTATCATTAATTCCAGGTTTGAGATGTAGTGAGCGGGATTAACTAGTTTGTGAGTTCGTAGGTAGGCTAGGTGAATCTCGACAAACGGTAGTTGGTTACCGGGCCACTGCGGGGCGGTTGGGCTGTATTTGCTAGCCGTCTTCATGTTCGGATCATCTTGAAGTGACTGCAGTTTGGTGGTCACTTCTTCAACGGTCACGCTTTTTCCTTAATTTTCTTGGGCTTCTTAATTTCTTTTTTAGGTTTGCCGTGCTTTTCTGCCATGATATGGTCCTTTCGTGTAGTTAGATACACATATAGTGATTCTATTATGCGCCAAAAACACCAAAATACCTAATATTTTATAGTGTAGAATAGGGATAGATGATTACATATTACACAGACGGAAGTGCAAGTCCAAACCCTGGTCCCGGTGGGTTTTCGGTGATTAAAAATGGCGTGCCGCATATCCTCGGTAGCGAAGAAGGAGTGACGACTAACATTCGCATGGAGGGCAAGGCTATTATAGCGGCCCTTGAAGATGCTGCGGGCGAGCATGCTGAAATTTTTACCGACAGTGAATTTTGGATTAATGTAATTACTAAATGGGCGCCCGGCTGGGAAGCTAAGGGCTGGTCCAAGAAGGGCGGCGAGATTAAAAACCTCGATATTGTACAAAAAGTTTATCCACTATATAAACAATCCAAAGCAACCCTCAACTGGGTGCGCGGACACGAAGGCGACGAGGGCAATGAGTTAGCTGACACGTGGGCTAATAAGGCGCGCGAAGGCGTGCGACTGTAGGAAATAGCCTCAAGTCGTCTTGCAACTAATGGTTACAAATATTACAATTAGCTGCAGTTTTAAGTAAAAAGAAAGAGCAACATGAACGAACCAACTGAACAAACTGATATTTTTTTGTGGGCGAATAACATTGATGGCGTGAAGAAAGATTTGGATGTTGAGTTCTTTTTATTTAACAAACATTACACGCCCTTTACGACGCGTTTTGGCGCCGAGTTGAGTTCGCAAATTAAACCGATGTTTCTGTATGACTTAATTAATTTCGTCAATATGGGGGCAGGGACTGGGCTGAGTGTTCGTGATTTTGAGATGTCTGAGGACGAAGAAAATGTCCTGCTACGGACAGATTTAGAGAAAGTAGGACGGGCCGAGACACTTCTGAACCTAATCGAGCATCAACGCGGGGATATCGTTGAGTTTAGCGAACAGGAGCATGAGTTCAAGACGATCAAGGGGATTATTGCGCGCTTCACGAGCAAGGACGGATCGCAAAAGCCATTTTATGCTGTCAAACAAATATCGCAGGGCCAGGTTCTAAAGGGCGCGACAGCCTGGGAGTTTAGAGATGGTAAGTTTGGTATTTTTCAAGCGGACGTTGGCCTCAAGGTGCCATCTGACAATCAAGTTTTGATTGTTGGCAAAGATATTTTTGTGTTTAATCAAACTAAATTTGAACGTTTGTTTAATTATGATTACAAGAAACAAGCTTTGGCTGATCAGAAAGTTGCCGAAATTGAAAAACAGTTCAAGTTGAGTTTTCCTGAAGGTCTGGACCTGCAAAGCCTAGTCCGTGAGCGTAAGAAAACGATTAACAAAATTCAAAAGATTGATGTTGGGGCGATCACCCAAGACCAGGTGATTGATTATGCCGATTCGATGCAACTAGAGATTATGACCGATGATGCCGGGGCGATTATTATCCTGGATGGTAATGACTTAGATACGTTCGTCAATTTAATCAACGAAGATTATATTACTAGCGAAATCACAGGTCGACGTTATGAAGTTAAGACCAAGAAGTTGCTAGGTGATCCAGAAGGTGAGCCGCCAAGGGGCTAGCTACTTTAAGGTTACGACTTTGATACAGCCATCGGATGAAAAGACGGCTTTAAAGAATTGTTGGCCTCTGAATTTAATTCTCTTGCCGGGTTTAGTAAGTGACATGCTTTTAATTTGTTGTGTTTGATTCAGAGAGGCGATAATAAAATCGCGTTCGTTGCTGTCGTTTTCGCTGATGCCGTGGATTAACCGGCCACCGTCACGCCAGCGTATGTTAATCGGGTGGGTGTCTTCGACGGCCGCGCCAATCCAGACTTCCTTTTCTATCTGTAACAAATGACGCAGTTTACGTGCCCAAAACACATAATGATGCTTGTTATTATCATCTAGACGGGGCTCCTCAAGCCGCCAGAAGCGCACGTGGTGTCTGGTGCGGGCGCTGCCGGCCGGATTAGTTGACATCTGAAAGCCGATATCGTGAGGGCGATTAAATAGATATAGTGAGGTGAACGGAGCGGTTCGATATTCCTTGTTGAAGACAATCGAAACCAGCTCTTTTAATAGATTTTGGAATGTTTTTGGGTCAGCCGTATACCAACCGGCCTTCTCCATGGCATTTTGCAGGTGCCGGCGATCCTTGGCGATAATTGCAATGTTAATCGGGTCAGATGGCCAGCCGTCAGAAGTAGTGGCATAGTGCGGTACGCGATTGGATTTGATGAATAATCGCAAAGCGCGAATTAGGGCCGGAATGACCAAATAAACGAGCAGACTATAAATTAAAATAATGACCAAATAAACAGGCAGTTTAGTGTCGGCGTATGGTCTGAACTTAAAGATAATGAGCCAAAACAGCAACACGCCGATGGATAGAATAATCATTCTCCACAGGGTGCGTAATAAAATTCCAAGCATAGCTTATTCATTATAAACGACGCACGCCATATTTGTGATGATGTTATACTTAGATGAATGAAACAGGAGATTGCACTTGAGGTGATGCTTTCGGGCGAAAGCGTTCTACTAACCGGGCCAGCGGGGGCGGGCAAGACTTTTGTGTTAAATCAATTGATTAGAGTCGCCAAAAGTGAGGGCAAGCATGTCTCGGTCACCGCGACGACAGGCCTCGCGGCAACGCACTTGGGCGGTACAACCATCCATAGTTGGAGCGGTATCGGCGTGTCAGACGAGTTACCGTCAGGCTTTGCTGATCATATGGCGAAAGGTCGGCGCGAGATTATCGAAAAGACCGATATATTGATAATTGATGAAATTAGCATGCTGCATGACTTTAGGCTAGACATGATTGATCAGGTGTGTCGTTTGGTGCGCGGTAAAGACGAACCGTTTGGTGGTATTCAAATCATCATGAGCGGTGATTTTTTCCAGTTACCACCAATTAACAGAGGTGATTCACGCGCCGGGGGTTTTGTTGTGGGCAGCAATGTCTGGCAGGAGCTTGACCCGGCTATATGTTACCTCGAAGAACAGCATCGTCAGGATGATGAGCAACTACTTGATATTCTCAACTCCTTGCGTGCTGGCGAACTGCGTCGGCATCATGCCGAGCAACTGCTGGCTAGGGTTGATGTGCAGCCGGCTGATGATGAGATTCTGACAGAGCTGCATACAGTTAATTTCGATGTCGATCGTCTGAATGACAGTAAGCTTGATGAACTTGAGGGCGACGAAATTTTTTATACACAGTCGTCGACCGGCAGCGATAGCTACGTCGAGAACTTACAACGATCCGTTCTAGCACCATCGGTCTTAAGGGTCAAAAAAGGTGCGCTTGTTATGGCTGTTAAAAACAGTTTGGATCGTAAATACGTCAACGGTAGTCTGGGAGTGATAATTGACTTTGAACCAGGCACCGAGTATCCGGTCGTTGAATTCAAGAATGGCCGGGTTGTAACGATGTCGCCCGACACCTGGGAATTAAGAGACGGTGACAAAAAGCGGGCTAGTATTACTCAAATACCGCTGAGGCTAGCTTGGGCGATAACAGTCCATAAATCACAAGGTATGACATTGGACGCGGCGCGCATTGACTTACGTAAAGCCTTCGTTGAAGGCATGGGCTACGTGGCGCTGAGTCGAGTAAAAAACTTGAACAATCTTTATTTATCTGGCATAAACCAGATGGCGCTCAGAGTGAGTGACGATGCTCAGCAGATTGACGTGATGCTGCGCGATAAGGCTGCACGGGATAGTAAACGATTTGCTCACTACGACCAGGCGGCTCAGAAACGTCAAACCGAGCTTCCTAAAAAGCCTGCCAAGGCTAGCGGTTGGGCGGAGAAAATTGCCACGATGCGCCTGACATACCCCAACGCCTATCGACCATGGGAGCCTGGTCAGGACAGCCTATTAAAAGAGAAATTTCAAAATGGCGCAACGGTCAAAGAATTAAGTAAGTTATTGGGGCGTCACGAAGGCTCGATTACGATGCGGCTTCAAAAACATTTCGGCGAAGATGTTATTCAAACATCGTAGGCGCAGTGCCGGGACGACAAACAGGTTATAATAGATATAGATGAATCAACCAGATAAACGGCCATTTACTTTTCCTAAACATTTCTTATGGGGTGCTGCGACTGCTGCTCATCAGGTTGAAGGCGGGAATCACAACCAGTGGACAGTCTGGGAATTAGAGAATGCCAAGGTTCGAGCCGCACAGTCAGAATATCAAATCGAAGATTATGATAGTTGGTCAAGGGTCAAAGACCAGGCCAAGAACCCCTCTAATTACGTTTCAGAGGCGCTAGCCGATCACTACAATCGGTATGAAGAAGACTTCGACTTGTTGGGTAAAATGCACATGAATGCCTATCGTTTTAGCGTCGAGTGGGCGCGAATTGAACCGCAAGAGGGTGCTTGGAGCCCAGCCGCCATCCAGCACTACAAAGATTATTTACACAGTCTACGCGGGCGAGGGATTGAACCAATGGTTACGCTATTTCACTTTAGTTTACCGGTTTGGTTTATGGAAAAGGGCGGGTTTGAGAAGCGCGCCAATGTTAAATACTTTGTTCGTTTTGCCGAAAAGATTATCAGCGAACTCGGCGTCAACGTCAAATACATAATTACGATCAATGAGCCAGAGGTATATGCGATGGAAAGTTACTATTATGGCAATTGGCCACCTGCAACGCGTAGTAAATATAAATTCTGGCGAGTGATGAACAATATGGCCTTAGCGCATCGCCAAGCGGCCAAGGCAATTCACGGTATGAACCGTCGATATAAGGTATCGATTGCGAAAAACTCTAATTTTTTCTATGCCGGTGATAATGCTTGGCTTTCTAGGGCTAGCGCGGCAGTCTATCAGTATTTTCAGGATGATTATGTAATTAAGAAATATATTAAACACTGTGATTTCCTGGGTGTGAATTATTATCAATCACAGCGTATTTATGGTTACAGAATTCATAACCCAACAGACAAGGTTAGTGACGTTGAATGGACATTGGCGCCGGCTGATATTCAGCACGTGCTCGAGCGCCTCAACAACAAATATCATAAACCAATGATTGTGACGGAAAACGGACTGGCTGATAATCGTGATATTAACCGTCAATGGTGGATTACGCAGACCCTAATTGGTATGCAAAAGGCGATGGCTGGTGGCGTGCCATTAGAGGGTTATTTACATTGGAGTTTAATCGACAATTTTGAATGGGCGTACGGCAAATGGCCACGATTTGGCCTGGCCGAAATTAGCTATGAGACGGGCGAGCGCACCTTGCGGCCGAGCGCCAAGTGGTTCGGTCGGATTCTTAAAAAAATTCGCGGTGTATAATAACAAGCAATGAATGAGCCATTTGCCAAAGAAGATGTCAAGATTGCTGTTATTGGTGGCGGTACGGGTAGTTTTACGCTGTTGTCGTCTATCAAACACTATACTAAACAGGTTGCGGCGATTGTTAATATGGTTGACGACGGCGGTAGCACTGGTGTTTTACGCGATGAGTTGGGTGTCTTGCCGCCAGGTGATGTGAGACAGTGCCTAGTGGCGCTGAGCGATTCTCCAAAAGTACGCGATCTGTTCGACTATCGTTTCGAGGAGGGCACGTTTAACGGCCATTCATTTGGTAATATCCTGTTAACAGCCCTAGAGAAGGTGACTGGTAGCTTTACTGAAGCGGTCGCCACAGCTTCAGAAATATTAAGAGTCAACGGTACGGTTATTCCGGCAACACTCGATGACGTACGTCTCAAAATGGAGTGGCCTGATGCCAGCCTGATATTAAAAGGTGAGCGGGTGATTGATGCCAATTATTTTAGTCATGATCCTAGGCGCGCGCATTTGTCGCTGATGCCTAACCCGGTCGCCAATCCAATGGCGATTGCGGCTATTAATCAAGCTGATTTAATCGTCGTGGCGCCTGGTGACTTGTATACTTCACTTGGTCCACTGCTGGTGATTGACGGCATAGGTGATGCTCTACGCCAGACCAAGGCGTTAAAGTTATATGTCGCTAATTTGGTGACGAAAGACGGTCAAACGAACGGCTTTACGGTTAGTGATCACGCCCGCGAAATCGAGCGTTTCGCCGGCGGTGAGTTCTTGGACTACGTTTTATATAATGAGCAGACCCCTGATGCCAAGATAGCCGCTCGTTACAAAAAGGAAAAAGCTTATCTGACAGAAATCGACAAATCGGCTCTTGGTCGGGCGCACTATAAGTCAGTTGCCGGGCAGTTTCTGGGCAAGATGAGTCAAGCGCATAAAGATGCATTACCTGTAACCAGGTCGCTAATCCGTCATGACGCTGCGGCGGTTGTAAAACTAATTATGGATATATATCACAATGACAGAACGAGCTAAATCACCCGACTACGTGCTACTAGATTTAGACAGAACGCTGTTAAATACCGAGGCGGTCATGTTGAGCTACGTGAAGCTGATTGGGCGATATGATGCCAATCTATCAAACCGTCTGTACTGGGCATGGCGCCAAGCCGAGGATATGAATGAATCATTCGATGCGCGTGCCTATCTGGACGAAGAAGTTATGATGGAACGGTCCCGACAAGACGCGGTTGATCAGTTTGATCAAGCCTTCGCTACTGCTAGTCATGATGACGAGGATTTCTTGAATAATGGCGCAGCTGAACTGCTACAGGGCCTCGAGCAGCGCCAAATACCACACGGTATTCTAACTTATGGGTCGCCGACGTGGCAGGGGCTAAAATTGTCGGTTAGCGGGCTGGGCGATCTGCCGCATTTAGTCACACAGCAAAGACAAAAGGGTAGAGTGATAACATCATGGGCTGCTGCAAATGGTGAAATTAAACTTCCAACTAAATTGACTAAACGCTATCGGTTGATTGGCAATAGGACGCTGACATCGGTGATATTGGTTGATGACAGGCTAGAGGCATTGGTCGGCTTGCCGGCGGCCGTCGATGGCTACTGGTATACCGATAAGGAATCGAAACCAGAAGTCTGTATCGCATCAGAGGCGGGCAAATCTCAAATAGGCATTATTAATCACTTGCAACAAGTCCTGGATATTGTTTAAGGCCCCAGCTAACACCGTACCTTATTGACTTTATTCACAGTTCTGTGGATAACATGTCAGCTATCTCAAAATATGTCAAAAATGGGGGTTGTAGTGGGTAATTGTGGGTAGTATAGTTAGTTTCAGTGGAAGCAGTGGCTCATACCACCAAAAAACAAACACCACTTACATTAAAAATAACCAAAGCGGAGCCTAGATAGGTAACATTATGGCCAGCATAGATTATTTCGAACGAAAGCTTGACGACAAGCGCCGGTTAACTATACCGACTGAACTTCGAAATGAATTTGCTAGCGGCGTAGTGTTAACACGAGGCTTTGGCCAATACTTGCATCTTTACCCTAAAACAGTTTGGGATAGGGATGTAGAAGCGGCGCTCGGTGCCAGTGGCAGTATTCTCGACGAGAAGGTTGCTGACATGAACGTCAGGTTCAGGCGCGGTAAGACTGAGGCGGAACTTGACCAGAAACAAGGTCGAGTTACTATCGAGCAGCATTTGCTTGATTACGCTCAGATCGACCGAGACCTAGTAGCGGTAAGAGCGGGCGCCTATTGGCGCATATTAGCCGCTGACGCTTAGGTTAGTCCAAAACATTCCTTTGTACTTTGACAATTCGCGATAATTATAACAAGAAAAAACTCTCGAGATCAGCTATCTGGTAGTGAGGCAGTGGACTTCGGACCACACTAAAAAACCGCGTACCTTACTTAAAAAACACACCTCCCAAAAAACTCCACCTCACACATAAGTCTCTCAACCGAATAATTGATAGGGTATGAGTTACTAGGTAACCCCCTATATACCGATTGTTCGGACACTTATCAAAAACAAACACATTTGCAAAAATAAACAGCCTTGCTACCAGTTAGGTGATCTCGACTTGTTCTTCCGTGGTATATTGGAAGGACAAATGAGTATAAAAGAACATCCACCACAATCAAAGGACATTGACGAACACCGTTCGAAAGATTCCTTGGCATTACATGTTCCAGTCTTGTTAGAAGCCTCGCTTGAGGCGCTTCATCCAAAAGAAGGGGAGAGCTATCTCGACCTAACGGCTGGATACGGCGGGCATGCAAGTGAGTTTCTGGCATTGACTAATAACTATCGCCAGTCAGTACTCGTAGATCGTGACGATTATGCTATCAAGCATTTGAAATCACTGTCTGACAAGGGGGCTAGGCTAATGCATACCGACTTTGTATCCGCTGCCAAACAGCTAATACAAGAGGGTCAGCAGTTTGACATTGTATTGGTTGATTTGGGGGTGTCATCACCACAACTCGATCAGAGTACGAGAGGTTTTTCTTTTACAAATAGTGGGCCGCTTGATATGCGAATGGATCGACGTGCGGGGCTGAGCGCAGAAACGCTGGTTAACACCGCCTCAATCGAAGAACTGACGCGTATCATAGTTCAGTACGGCGAAGAGCCGGCTGGATTTGCCAGACAAGTCGCTACGGCGATTGTCGGCGCTAGACCACTATCTACAACAGAAGAACTCGCGAATCTCATCAAACAAACATACCGCGGTAGATGGAAAAAGACACACCCTGCCACGCGCACCTTTCAAGCACTCCGGATTGCGGTCAACGACGAGTTACGGCTCATCGAAGACCTGTTGCCACTTTTGCCCGACCTGCTCAAAACAGGCGGGCGAGTCGGCATCATTAGCTTCCATAGTTTAGAAGACCGTTTAGTCAAGCAGTTCTTTAAAGAACAGTTTGATTCAGGGCTAGAAGCTGAACTACTGCCACTGACCAAGAAGCCAATCGCAGGAGACATTTACGACGTTCACAATCCGCGCGCACGTAGCAGCAAGTTTCGTGCCGCAGTGAAAAAATAAAACAAACAAAACGGAAGGGGCAAAACACCATGCCAATTCACATCAACGTACAATACGCCGACGTTACGCAAGTCGTATCAGTTCACGTAAAGTAACCCAAGTGCCTAATTGTCCCACATGGGGCAGTTAGGCTCCAAAATAAACATAAAAAGAAATAATCACCAATATGTCTTATCAAAATACTACACAGTTTAGCAGTCGCAGACAGCAAAACTGGTCGCGGAATCAAAACACTGTTGCATTTATCTCATCTGTCAAACTTGGCCCCGTCGCTCATACAGTGCTTGTCGCTCTGATGATTACGGTCTTGGGTTTGATATACTTGACACAGGCGACGCGAGCGACTAGCTATGACTATGCTGCTCAGAAACTTGATAGTCAAATTGCTGACCTCAATACCAAACAGAGTGATTTGGCAATCGAAAATGCCCGCTTGACGGCTCTGCAGACAGTCAAAAACAGCACAGTGGCTGCTGCGATGACAACGCCATCTGATACGCAATACGTCCGCTAAGTTTATTATGAAATTAGAGTTACAAAAAGGTAGTCGATCGCGAGTTCTTGCTGGCCTAGTCATAGGTATTATAGCTGTTTTTATAGCTCGTTTATTCTACTTGCAGGTTATTCAGAACGGCTATTATGTGGCTCAGGCCAATAGTGAACAAATAAAACGTCTAACAATTCCGGCCAAGCGTGGCTTAATTTATGCTATGGATAGATCGACACCTGTGCAGCTGGTAATGAACCAAACTGTCTATACGGTTTTTGCTGACCCTACGACAACCCAGGACGATAATAAAATTATATCAGTTATTGAACAAGTGGCGGGTGGTAATGCGCGCCCTAATTTACAGGCGTTGTTAGCGCTCAAAGACAGCCGTTATCAGATCCTAGCAACCAAAGTGACGCGCGCTCAGGCAGATAAGATTAAGGCCGAGGGGCTGAAGGGGATTGGCTTCCAGGAAGAGACACAGCGTGTCTATCCAGAAGGTACCCTGGCGGCTCAGATACTAGGCTTTGTTGATTATGCCGGTGTTGGGCAATACGGCGTCGAGGGTGAGCTGAATAGTCGCTTGACTGGTAAAGATGGCTTATTGCAGTCTGTGACAGATGTTAGTGATGTGCCGCTGACGATTGGTAGTAACAACATTAATAAGCCGGCAGTGAACGGCGACAATATCGTACTAAGTATTGATCGTAACGTCCAGGCGCACGTTGAACAGGCGTTAGCTGATGGTCTCAAAAAGATAGGTGCAACTAACGGCAGTGTGATTGTGATGAATCCTCAGACGGGCCAAGTAATGGCTATGGCTAACTTACCATCTTACGATCCAGCAAACTTTAATCAGGTGCAAGATGCGGCTGACTTTAATAATCCAACAATCTCGGCACCTTATGAACCAGGCTCTGATATGAAGACGCTAACTATGGCCGTTGGCGTTGATAAGGGTGTCGTGACGCCGGCCTCGACCTATGATAATTTAGGCTACATGGATGTCGACGGTATTCATGTTCTGAATGGCGTCGGCTTGGGTCATCTAGGCACTATTACCCTGCAGACAGCGATGAACTTCTCGTTGAATTCTGGATTTATAACTGTGGCCGAACGGTTGGGTGATGGTTCTAATATTACACTACAAGCGCGTAATACGATGTATGACTACTTTTATAATAAATTTAAACTTGGACAACTGACGGGTATTCAACTAAGCGGTGAGGCGGCCGGAACGGTCATTCCGCCAACTGACCCACAGGGTAATGCTGTGCGTTATTCTAATATGGCTTTCGGACAAGGGCTGGATGTTACGATGTTACAAATGTCAGCTGCCTTTAGTTCTATAGTCGATGGCGGACAATACCACACACCAACAGTTGTCGCCGGCGTAGTCGATGCGAGTGGCAAGTATGTCGCCCAAGCCTTACCGCCAGCGCAAACGACCGTTAGCAAGGCGACAGCTGATCAGGTGCGCGAAATGACGCATGTTGCCAGGGGCACGTTGTTCAGCTACAAAGACAAGCCTGGTTATGAGATTGGCGGCAAGACCGGTACCTCGCAGACACTAATTAACGGTAACTATAACAATAACCAGACTGTAGGTACCTACCTGGGTTATGGTGGTGATAGTACGCCGCGATATGTCATAATGGTACAGGTATCAGGTAAAGACAAGACGTTCGAGGGTGGACGCGATGCCGAGCCGATTTTTACAGATATTTCAAACTGGATGCTCAATTATTTAAATGTACAGCCAAAGGGGTAAGTGATGGAACAAACTATATCAGATGTCATACGCGGTCTAACTCACACCTTCACGCTTAGCGTTGGCGCGTTAGTTCTGGCGATGATATTGACGCCAATCTACACATTTGTGGCGTATCGCTATAAGTTCTGGAAGAAACAGCGTACCACCAGTTCGACTGGTGAGAAGCTAGAGATTTTTACCAAGTTGCACGCTAATAAATTTAAACGTAATATTCCGACCATGGCTGGTATTATCTTTGTTACAGCAATTGTCGTCGTTACGGTATTATTTAATTTAGACCGTGGCCAAACCTGGTTGCCGCTAGCCGCTTTGATTGGCGGGGCTGGCGTAGGTCTGCTGGACGATATTATTAATATTCGTGGCAATGGCAAGGGCATCGCTGGGCTGCGCTCTAGCCTGAAGTTCGCCATGGTGACAATCATTGGCCTCATCCTCGGTTGGTACTTTTTTAGTAAAATTGGTGTTGATACAATTTACATACCGTTTATTGGCAGTTGGGTGTTGGGCTGGCTAATTATTCCATTGTTCGCGTTTGTAGTCGTGGCCACGGGCAACGCCGTCAATATAAGTGACGGTTTAGATGGTTTAGCTGGTGGCCTAGTCTCGATTGCCTATGGGGCATTTGGAATTATCGCATTACTGCAGGGGCAGTTTCTGATTGCCGGATTCTGTTTTACGGTTGTCGGCGCATTGCTAAGCTATGTTTGGTTTAATATTTTTCCAGCACGGTTCTTTATGGGTGATGTCGGTAGCTTTGCGCTAGGAACATCACTGGGTGTAGTGGCGATTTTAACTAATTCGCTACTGCTACTGCCTGTGATTGGCTTAGTTTTTGTTATAGAAGCCGGATCCAGTCTGATACAGATTGCTAGCAAGAAGATTTTTAAGAAAAAGATATTCATATCAGCGCCTATTCATCATCATTTGGAGGCGATAGGCTGGCCCGAAACTAAGGTGACGATGCGGTTCTGGGTAATCGGATATGTCGCCGCCTTTGTGGGAGTACTACTGGCTATTACGGGAGGCCATATTTAAGATGGCACTTGGTGAGCGTGGGTCGTTATCAATCGGTCAAGAACTGATCAGTTCGGTCAATCGACGCCACCGGCCTGACTATCTGATAGTTCTGTATATGGGTCTATTGATGCTAATCGGGCTGATTGTGATGTACGCCATCGGCCCGCAGCGTGCTAACGTTCTCAATAACTCGTACGGTAGTAATTATGGTGATACGTATTTCTTTGTTAAGCAGATGATTAGCTTGCTATTGGCTTTGTCGGCCTTTGGTCTGATGGCCGTGGTGCCTTATAAGTTCGTGCTACGTTATGGTAGCAAGTTGTTAATCTTTGGTTTGGCCGCCTGTGCGTTGTTGGCCGTTGCTGGCTGGGCGCACCTGGGGATTGCTCAAGAGAGTCTTGGCGCTACGAGGTGGTTTAATCTGGGGCCGCTAGGTAGTTTGCAGCCAGCTGAAATGCTGAAGTTTGGCTTATTGGCCTTTGCTGCCGGATTCTTGGGTGTGCGGGCGCATCAGGGCAAGATTAATGACGTCCATATGACGCTTATCCCAATCGGTGTGATCGTGGCTGTCGCGATGTTGTTCATTATCGTAATTCAAAAGGACCTGGGAACTGGTATTGCGCTATCGAGTATCATAGCGGCGATGTTGTTTGTGGCGGGCGTTAATAAAAGAGTTGGGCTGACGGTGCTGGTGGGGGCATTGTTGCTAGGTACGATATTTATTGTGTCAGCGCCACACCGCATGGAGCGCATTACGACTTTTTTGCAAGGTGATAATACGTCAGTCAGTGATCCGAACAGCTACCATATTGAACATGCCAAGATTGCGATTGGTTCCGGCGGGTTGTTTGGGGTTGGGATTGGTAATAGTATTCAAGCGACCGGATATCTACCGGAGGCGATTAATGACTCGGTCTTTGCGATTATGGGCGAGACATTTGGATTTGTTGGCTTGGTGGTGATACTAATGATATTTGCGGCGCTGATGATGAGGATGCTCAAAGTTATGGACCATTTGGGTGATATAAAACTGAAACTATTAGTGGCTGGGGTGTTTGGTTGGTTCGGCGCCCATGTTATTCTTAATGTAGCCTCGATGATTGGAATTTTCCCATTGACGGGCATTACGCTGCCGCTACTTAGTTTTGGCGGTACGAGCATGATATTTATTGCTGCAGCGATTGGCTTGGTCTTTCAGCTATCGCGCTACACAGTTCATCCATCAAGGTTAAAGGAGAATAATCAGTATGAAGATTCTAGCAGTCGGCGGGGGGTCGGGCGGTCACGTCACACCGGTCGTAGCGGTTTTAAAAGAACTGAAGTCTAGACATCCACGTTCAGAAATTCGTTTTTGGTGTGATATGAAATTTGCCGGTCAAGCGAAATCTTTGCTGGCAAGTTTTGATCCAAATTTGGCGGTTAGCACGATTGTCTCAGGCAAATTTCGTCGCTACCATCATCTAACCGTTATGCAGCAACTATTATGGACTCGTCTAGTGCTGCTCAATCTGCGCGATAGCTTTTTGGTTTTGGTTGGCTTTTTCCAAAGTTTAATTATGCTGATGATATGGCGTCCTGACGTTGTCTTTACCAAGGGTGGCTACGTCTGTTTGCCGGTTGGGCTGGCGGCGCGGCTTCTTAGAATCCCACTAGTTATTCATGATTCGGACGCCCACCCAGGTTTAACTAATCGGATTCTCGCCAAGTGGGCGACTGCCATCGCGACGGGAGCGCCGTTAGCATACTACAGCTACCCGAAGTCAATATCGCGCTATGTCGGTATTCCGATTGCGGACGGCTTTCATAAATTCACCGCGCAAGAACGCGCGCTAGCTCGACAACAGTGGGGGATTAATCGGGACCGCAAGCTGATTGTGATTACCGGCGGCGGCCTTGGCGCTAAGCTAATCAACGACGCCGTGGCCGAGGCTTTAACCGATCTGATGAAATTAGGCACGGTTGTGCTAGTGGCAGGCGCAGCTCAGTATGATGAACTGCGCGCTCTAACTCCCAGTGACGACGAACGCTTTCAGTTACATGCGTTTGTATCGAGTGGCATGGCGGAGCTATTAGGTGCGGCTGATGTTGTGCTAACGCGCGCCGGTGCAACTACCATCCTGGAATTAGCGGCACTAGAAATGCCAACAATCTTGATACCAAACGGTAAGCTCACGGGTGGACATCAATTAAAGAATGCAGCCGTTTATGCTGAAGCTGATGCCGTCAAGATCTTAAATGAGCAGGCTATAGCCGACGATCCGCACCTTCTGGTTGAGACGGTGGCGGATATTTTCGATAGTCCCGAGCAGGCCGTCGAAATGGCAAAACGATTCAGGAAATTTTCGCGCCCTCATGCAGCTCAAGATATGGCTGATATCATCCTGGGCGCTATTAAATAAGCTATAATAGACATAACTATTATGGGCTTTCTCAAGAAAAAAACACCAGATACACCACGTCGTCGCGCTTCACCCGAGCGTGAGGTGCGTCAGGTGTCGAGCGCGGATCGACAGCAGACTTTTCAGCGTAATCGTACTCTCACTGGAAGTGTATCTAACAGTCTCAGCAATACGCACCACAGAACAGACATGGAGTCACCGCGTACCAAAGCACATCATTTGGCAATGCGGCGCCGCAAGATTGGCGGCATACTACTGGTAGTTGTAGCTATCGCAACGATAATATTTGGTCTATTAATGCAGTTTACGGCTCGAGTGAGTGTGGCTGTATCAGATCCGTCGATCTCCAGTGTGATTGACCAGACAGCGTACGATAACGCAATTAATGATTACTTGTCAGCTAATCCACTTGAGCGTTTGCGGTTTGCGCTGAATCAGGGCCGGCTAAGCGATTATCTCATGCAGAAGTTGCCAGAAGTAGACGGTTTATCTGGTGTACAGTTTGCCAAGATCGGTGAGACAAATTTCATATTAACAATGCGTCGTCCGGTTGCCGGTTGGACGATCGGCAATAAGCAGTACTATGTCGACGCCAAGGGGATTGCCTTCGAACATAATTACTATGCTAACCCTGGCGTAGAGATTGTCGATCAAAGTGGCGTTGGTGTTCAGGATGGCCTGGCGATTGCCAGTAACCGTTTCCTGGGGTTCGTAGGTAAGGTCGTCGCTCAATCCAAGACTAGTGGCTACATGGTACAGCAAGCGATTATCCCCCAGGACACTACGCGTGAGCTAGAAGTCAAATTACAGAACGTAGTGCCGCTAGTGAAACTATCTGTCGACCGGCCCGTAGGGGACCAGGTAGAGGATATGAGTAGAGCGCTACATTATCTGGCCAGCCATGGGATTAATCCTAGCTACATCGATGTGCGTGTCAGCGGCAAAGCTTTCTATATGTAAAAGCAGAGCAGCACCCTGCCTCACTATCGTGTTCTATATTTGTTCTAAATATTAACAAAATATGTACATCATAAAAAACATATACAAACATCAAAAATACAAAAAAGCAAATATTATTCAAATAGGATAGTAGAGGAGTGGTAAAATATTTTCACGGAAATGCAAACAATACATACAACATGTGGATAACATAGTTGTTGTATAAATATCCAATAGTCACACGTTATGGCTACGTGCTCATATAGTTGCGTCAGTTATGCGTAGCAATGATTGCGAAGTAATTATTATAGAAAACTAATTTAATAAAGACACGCCATAAATAGTGCGTTACTACTCCGGACACTGCTGCATCTGTTTTTTGACTATATATGAGAGGCATAAGCAATCGACTTTAACATTAATATCTAATGTCGTAAAATATACATTTGAGGACCCATAATCTATATAGCAATTTACGCATACACATACTGCGACTTTGTGCGCATTAATTATTTTCCGCGCTACGCTATTTGGTGTTTACTACGCTGTCTATACACTGACTCTTACTGGTTGCTTATGACTACATATTGAATGATTTGGTTGGCATTGGCGCCAGCATTGGCTGTGCCATAATTGACTGCAGCTCGTGCGCTCTGACTATAATTTGACGTTTATTTAAGTGTTCTAATTATGTTCCATACTCATTAAACGTTAATCGGCGTAAAAGTAACTTTTAGCGAAGACGTAAGGTAGTCTGGTCGTCTGCTGCGGTTGGGGCGTGCTGGCTGGAGCTGTCGGTGCCAGTACGATTGATGTCAGTATCATGATTAGTGGCCTCGGTTGAGGTTTCTGCGGGCTTACGCTTACGGGAACGTGTACGCTTGCGTTTAGTCGGCGCATCGCTCCCCTGCTCTTCTGTGGGCGCCAATGACTGCACGGTCTGGGGTGGGCTGGTATCGATAGCAGTGGTAGCCAGCTGCGTTCCGGCGTGCGGTGGCCACTGTTTGGCCTGAGCGTTCGACTGTGGGGCCTTCTGGAGGTGTTCTGGTGGTTGTATAGCTAGACTGATCTCTTGTTCGACGTCAGCGCGCGGCCGGCTATAGAGGCGCCTGGTGTTTTCGATAATTCGACCAGTGTTATCTATCTGGGGCGGCGGTAACATCAAAGTCGTAGCGCTAAAGGCAGGTGCTTTCTCGCCAGCAATGACCATATTAATAATAAAGTGCCGGTTATGCATTTGCAGTAAGTCGTTTGGCTCGAATTGCGGTTCGAACTGCTTGGCGAGGATGGGCGCATCATCGGCTGAGACACGGAACGATATCATTGTGCCGACATTGCCAAAGACGGCATCGCGGACCGTGTCAGTCATCTGGCTAATGTATTGGTTGGCGACGGTTAAGTTGAGCCCATACTTACGCGCTTCGGACAGGATGGTAGCGAACGAATCAGTGGCAAAGTTCTGAAACTCGTCAACATATAGATAAAAAGGCCGACGGTCTTCGATGTGTTCGATATCACTACGACTCATAGCAGCTAGCTGAATTTTGGTGACCAGGAAAGCACCCAGAATAGCAGCGTTGTCTTCGCCGATGAGGCCCTTGGACAGGTTGACGATCAAGATCTTGCCTTCATCCATAATCTGCCTGATATTAAAGGTTGATTTGGGTTGGCCGATAATATTACGGATGATTGGGTTGGCCGTAAAGGCGCCGACTTTATTCAGAACAGGTGCAATTGCCTCCGAGACAAATTTGTCATTCCAGCTGGCAAATTCAACTTTCCAGAAGTTCAAAACGACCGTGTCTTGACAGTAGCTTAGAGTGTCCTGGCGGAATTTCTTATCTGTTAGCATGCGCGTAATATCAAGCATTGTCGTGGTTGGACGATCGAGTAGCGCTAGGATGGTGTAACGGAGAATGTATTCCAGGCGTGGTCCCCAGCTTTCGCCAAACATACGTTTTAAGACCCCGATAACTTCGGAGCTGATGTTGGTTTTTTGGTTAGGGTTAGTTACTTCAAGGGGGTTAAAGCCGAGGGGAAAGGCGGTGTCGGCCGGGTTGAAGTAGACAACATCCTGCAGGCGGCTACCTGGTATAAAACGCATATTATCAACCGCAAAGTCACCGTGCGGGTCAATAATAGCGTAACCGTGTCCATGGAATATATCGCTTAACGCAAAGAGTTCGAGCGTACCAGTTTTGCCGGCACCGGTTTGACCGATGATATAGACATGGCGTGAACGATCAGAGCGTAACATACCGAACTGATGGTTGATGCCACGGAAATTAGTCAGGCCAAAAGCGCTGATGTTCTCGTCAATCGCATTATTGCCAGTAATCAGCGGTAATTTAGCGGGCGGCTCGGCTGTTTTGCTGCTGGCCCAAACAATATTTGGCGTTTCGACGTTGGTGTGTGGTAAATGAAAGACACTGGCTAGTTCTTCGATGTTTAAGATAAAACCATGGTCGTTAAAGGTACGGTTGCGGTATCGTACCAAATCTTCCTTATTAAAGCTCCCCGCCGACATCTTGAAGCCGTTGAGGTTAGTGCTGTTATATTGCTTGAATGTTCCGACAATTGCCTGCATGCGGAGGCGCGCGTTTGAGGTACTATCCCCCAGGTATGCCAAGCGAATCTTGACCTCGTAGCCCAGTTTGGTGGCTTTTTTTTCAGCTTCAGCGAGGCGTGTTTTATCGCGGTCGGATAATTCGACGACACCACCGGCACTCCCCTTCCCTTCTTCGGGTGGTTTCCAGAGAGCTTCCAGTAGTCCAGTGAGCCATGAAAAGTTAAGGCCACTACTGCCGATAATTGAGGTCGATTTACCCTTCTTGATACCTGAAACCCATTTGTCAGACCGTTCGTGCCAATCATCGGCAATTGGCCGAGCTAGAATCTGGATCCAGACTTCTTCACCGGTAGTTTCCAGCTTGGCGAGGGTGCCAGTAATACCAGCCAGGGGGTCGACCTCGAAGCTTTGGAAGGTTTTAATCGGTAGCATCTCGTTATCTGTTAGCGTGATTTCGGAACTATAGACAACACTGTGTTGACCTTCGTGGGCGACATAATCTTCTTCGGCTTCATGGATTTGGACAGTTGGATATTGTGAATAGATCTGTCCTTCGACAAAGCTGCGTAGCGTACGTGGTACCCAGGCATAGAAACGGATTTGGCCGTTGACCGATGCGATTTCGAAGCTTAAATGTTCTTGGATGCCGTTATTGAGACGTAACTCGTCTTTGTCGCGAAAGATACCATGCAGGCTAGCAAATAATTGTTCAGCCGCTAGCTCGCTCTTGTCGTTGGCTTTCGGGATTTCTAGAATAAGCAAATCGCTGTCGACGGTGACACGCGTGACGTCGGCGCGTCTATAATTGCGCCACGTTAAGTACCCAAGAACGAGTACGATCGGTAGCGAAACGTACCATTGTATTAAGAAAATAATTATTTCTGAGATAACGCCCATATATACCCTTGTATTGTCTCACCTCTGAGGCGACTTGGCAACGCTCGTGTTATTTATCGGCGAGCGAATAAGTCGCTTTGGCGACACGTTTAAACTGTGGTTTGCTCTGCAGGTTCAGGAGGATAGTCGTCTCTTTGACCTGGCGGCTTTTGAGGACGCGTTTGACAATTTCGTCACGGTGAAGTGGTGTGTCGGATTTGCTGAGAACATCGACGATAATATCCGAGACCGTACCTTTGCTAAATCCCCAACTGTCAAGGGCGTAAATACCGCGTCCGATTAGTACGAAGCGCTTGTCTTTAATTAGTTCGTTGTGAATTGCTTGGGTTGTAACGTCTTTACGCTTGAAACTACTATCTTTGATTGATCCAGAAATTTCCGAAAAGTGCATTGGTTTGCCGTTCTCGGCCAAGATAACATAGATTTTGTCACGGATATTCTTGGGGTTAACGGTTGGCCATTTAACTAAGCCCCAGTTGTCCTTGAGGTGTGCTAGCAGCTTGCTGACACTTGCGAGGGCGCGGATGTGTGATGGGTGTTCGTACGATAGTTGATCGTGAATTTGCTCAATTGTCATTGGTTCACTGTTCTTCTTGATGACTTTAACGATTTCATCAACTCCGGCGCGGATTTTCTTCTCGTCGCCATACTCGGCAATGCCGATTGAGTGGAAGTAATTATCATTTTCGCTAATCACCGTCAGGCCTGGGGCCATTTCGGCAATAAAGGCCACATGGGCGCGTTCGCGCTGGTCGGTAGCCCTACCTAGTAGATGGTCGGTTAAGTCTTGGACGCGTGCAATCCGGCCTAGCTCGGTTAGGTTGCGGATAAAGATTTTTTCGAAACTGGTCACTGACTCGATTTTGTTGTCATCGGCGGCGATTTTGAGGCGGATAATGATTGCTTTTTCAAGTTGACGAACACGCTCTCTTGTAATGCCAAGTAGTTCACCAATCTGTTCAAGTGTCTCGCGACGGTCATATAGACCAAAGCGACGTGTGATGATTTCACGCTCGCGCTCCTGGTCGATAATCGATAAAATTTCGTTTACGCCAGCTTTTAGGTCTATTGTTGCTTCTCCGTCAATTTTTCCGCTCATTATCAGCTTTTTCCTCTCGGCCACACCTCAGATTTAGAATTATTTTATAACGTATCTGCATGTGATTATATAAGATATTATATATAATGTCAACACTTTATCTACTTAAAATCATTATAGCATGAAATAGACATGCCTTGTAAACAGTGTTGTGAGACTTTATATATGGCCATGATGTTGCATAGTGATTAAAATCACATTTTACATCTGATAGATATTACTTTTTTGGAGCTGAACGCTTTTTTGCAGGGGCTTTGCGAGTGGTTTTCCTACCGCCAGGGCGCCGCTTGGCGGCCGGAGCGGCTGCGATCATCTCTTTGGCTTGATCATGAGTAATTGCAGTTGGATCGGTGTCTTTGGGTACCTTGGCGTTTTTGGCGCCGTCGGTGACGTATGGACCGAAGCGGCCGCGTAGGACCTTAAGGCCATCACCGAAGTCCGCAATGTTCTTTTCGGCGTCACTTTTAAGCTTAGCTGCATATAATTCGAGTGCTTCGTCAAGGCTGACGGTGTGTGGATCGAGCGGTTTGATACTGACAAAGGTCTTGTCGATTTGAATATATGGTCCGAAACGGCCAACGTTGGCCTTGATATCGACGCCTTCAGCGGTTTGTCCAACTACCCGTGGTAATTTAAAGGCATGCAAGGCTTCTTCGAGAGTGACGGTTTCGATCTTTTTGCCCGCTGTCATTGGCGCAAACTGCGGCTTGTCCTCTTTTTCTTCATTTGAACCGAGCTGTAACATCGGGCCAAAGCGGCCAAAGCGCGCAAAGACCGGTTTGCCAGATTTGGGGTCAGTACCCAGTTCGCGTACTTTAGCGGTATCAGATCGCTTAATTTCACCCGACTGTTCGATCAACTGATGGAACGGTGTGTAGAATTCTTGCAACATATCGTTGCGCCCTAGTTTACTGCTTGCAATCAGGTCAAATTCTTCCTCGACATGGGCGGTAAAGTCATAATCGACAACTTGAGTGAAGTTCTTGGTTAGGAAATCGCTAACAACTTCTCCGCTCGGTGTCGATACTAGTTTGCCGCGATCTGAACCGGTTTTTTCTTGGATAAGTTCGCGTGTCACGGCGTCATTGTGGAGCGCTAGCACGATAACATCGCGCGGAGTACCTTCGCCCTCGCCCTTTTCGGCATAACCTCTGACCTGCACGGTATTAATAATTGTGGCATAAGTTGAGGGGCGGCCAATACCGAGGTCCTCGAGCTTTTTGACCAGGCTGCCTTCGCTGTAGCGACTAGGCGGACGCGCAAAGATTTGGCGGGCGCCGGCTGATATGAGCGGTAAAATATCGCCCGAGCTGACGGCCGGCAAGATTTCGGCGTCCTTTTTGCTACCGCCATAGACTTTCAAGAAGCCGTCAAAGATCACGACTTCACCCTTGGTCTCAAATTTTTCGGTGGAAGTCGAAATCTCGATTGTAACGACCGTTTTTTCTAGCTTGGCGGGCGCCATTTGGCTGGCTAGAGTACGACGGCGAATAAGGTCATAGAGCTTTTGGTCGTATTCGTTACTGCTGCCGTGCTCTAGGCCGACGTTAGTGGGACGGATGGCCTCGTGAGCCTCCTGGGCGCTACTAGATTTGGTCTTAAAGGTCCGGACTTGGTGATAGTTATCGCCATACTCACTCTTTATATATTGACTCATTTGTGACAAAGCCTGGCCGCTCAAATTGACCGAATCGGTACGCATATAAGTGATTTTACCCTCTTGGTAAAGCTTCTGGGCGGATGACATCGTGGCGCGAGCGCTAAAACCGAGTCGGCTATTGGCTTCTTGCTGCAGGGTGCTGGTGGTAAATGGTGGCCCTGGATTACGCGTGCTAGGGCTGGTGACGATCTTGCTAACTTTGAAGCTGGCGCCGATCAAAGATTCCAAGAATTTGGTTGCTTCTGATTCAGTCGGAAAACGCTTTGGTAACTCGGCTTTCATCGACATATCAGCTGCGTGAAACTCGGCGCTAACTTTAAAGTCGGCCGAGCCTGCAAATTCTTCGATTTCACGTTCACGTTCGACTAATAGGCGGACGGCTGGTGACTGCACGCGGCCGGCTGACTTGCCGCCGGGGACTTTTTGCCAGACAACTGGCGAAAGTTCAAAACCAACAATTCGGTCTAAAATTTGACGGGCTTGTTGAGCTTGAACTAGGTTCATATCGACAGTCCGTGGGTGTTTCACGGCCTCGGTGATGGCGTCTTTGGTAATTTCGTGAAAGACGATGCGTTTCGTTTGCTCAGGATCGAGCTTGAGGACCTCACACAGGTGCCAGGCGATCGCCTCTCCCTCGCGGTCTTCGTCGGTTGCTAGCCAGACTGTTTCGGCGGCTTTGACGGCTTTCCGCAGTTCAGCAACGGTCTTTTTCTTTTCACTATCAATTTCATAAGTCGTCTTGAAGCCATTTTTGACATCAATTGGCGGTGTACCGTCCTTGGTCTTCTTGACGATAGAGCGAATATGACCGACGCTAGATAACACCTTAAAATCACTGCCGAGATACTTCTCGATAGTTTTGGCCTTGGCTGGTGACTCGACGATTACTAGATTCTTCATATATTGGTTGTGCTTGCTTGTTAGCTAAACACAAGGCTTAGTTATACGCAACTTTTGATTATTTGTAAACCCAAATTTGCTATCAGCTATATCCTACCACCTATATTCTATCTACCATCTACTATCTACTAACTTCTACCTTAGCGTCCACTGATTACCGCCAAGTGCCCGGATTATACCGGCGATCTCCATAATTGTTAGAGTTTGCGCGAATTCGCTAGCCGATAGCCCCGATAGCGTCAGTAATTCATCGCCGTTTCTAATACCTGATTTAATTAACTCTATGATTTGCGTCTCAGTCGGCGTATTGCCTAGTGTCAAGCTTTGTTGAGGCCGTAACATGTTAGGCGCCAGGACCTCAAGGACATCTTCGGCGCAGGTGATCGGTTGAGCACCTTGTTTAATTAGGGCATTGCAGCCAGCCGACAGTGGACTGGTGATATTGCCGGGCACAACAAACACTTCCCTACCCTGCTCAAGCGCCGATGCGACTGTTGACATCGTCCCGCTACGGGTTGTCGCTTCAGTGACAATAACAGCATCGGCCAAGCCACTGACAATGCGATTGCGTGCTAAGAATTGGAAATCACGGGCCCGGACGCCTGGTCCATATTCGCTAAGTAGTGCCCCGTGGCGAGCGATAATCTCATCAGCTAAACCCTGATGAGTCGCTGGATAAACCGTTTCGACACTATTAGCCATAACCGCTAGGGTTCGACCACCGGCGTCGAGCGCGCCGCGATGCGCTATCCCGTCAATGCCAAGCGCCAGCCCGCTAATAATCACTACACCGAAGTGCGCTAGATCATAGCTTAGTTGATAGGTAACCTCGCGCCCGTAAGGAGTCGGTTTGCGTGATCCAACGATAGCAACAGATACAACGCGTTCGTTAGGTAGTTCGCCGCGAAAGTACAATCTTTCTGGTTTATTGGCAATAGTATCGATAATCTGTAGGTACTTATGCTTAAGGGGTGATACGCTCTTGATTTTCATATAATTTGTGTCAAAACCTATTGACATTATGTCAAACACGTGCTAATATCAGGAACGATTGGTTACATTGCGAGATTAACCAAAAGCACCTTATACCCCCTATTCTAACAGCGGACCAGTAATATTCAATATTCTGACCGCACACGTTAGGTTACATGCAATGCGTTACCTCAAGTAACTACCCTCCACTTCGGTAACATTAAACATTGCGTGTATACTAATCCCTTTAACCAGCGAACGTCTGCGCTTTTGTCGAGACAGTTACGCTTGCCCCTCGGGTGGGTTAAAGGGTAAAATGGCGCTCACAGTGATGCCCACCCTTACTGTGAGCGCTTTTTTATTGGAATTATAACTCTAATTCGTAGTCGTCAGGTCTATAGAGCCAGCAATAAAGCTATCGATAATATCGGTGGCTTTATTGATAATGTCGTCTAATATTTTCGATTCGTCGGCGCTAAAGCGACCGAGGACAAAGTCGGCGTCATCTATGCGGTCGCGCAACTCATTCCCAATACCGATACGCATGCGGTGATAATCTGGTCCGAGGTGGCTATTGAGTGATTTAATGCCATTATTACCGCCATCGCTCCCCTGTCGGCGCGTCCGGATGGTGCCAAATGGCAAGGCTAGGTCGTCATGAATTACTAACAGGTCCTCGGCTGGGTTGAGATGATAAAAGTCAATTAGCTGGCGGGCGCTCTGGCCGGTCTCGTTATAGAAGGTTGTTGGTTTAACCAGGATCACCTTCTCACCCTGTAAAGTTGCCTCTGCTATCAAGGCTTTAAATTTCGACTTTTCGGACCAAGTCAAATTTTGCGTTTCGGCAAATTTATCAAGGACATTAAAGCCAACATTATGTCTAGTGCGGTCGTAGTCTGATCCGGGGTTGCCTTGAGCCAAAACAAGTTTCATATACTATTATTCTAAACCATTAACGGTCGATATTCTTCATAATCTGTTATGCAGTTATATCTAGACTGGCTTGTCGAACGTTTTAGAGGCTTCTTTGTCGGCCTTGTACTTCTTGGTGACGGGCTCTTTGCCTTGAGCGATGCGTTCTTTGTTGGCTTTGATTTGCTTTTCGTCGCGGAAGCTAAAGCGAATTGGCGTGCCGGCAAAGTTGAAAGCCTCGCGTACGTGGCGTTCTAAGTAGCGTTTATAGCTCCAGTGGATATATTTCAGGTTGCTGCCATAAATAACGAACCACGGTGGCGAGACGTCGGTCTGAACGATATAGCGAAGCTTGGGATGGGTGTTTTTGAGTCCGGCTGGCGGGTGGCGCTGTATAAGCTTTTGCAATAAATCATTTAATTGACGCGTCTTTAACTCTTGCTTGCGCCTGGCGTCGATGTCGAGGGCGAGGTCGAATAATTTTGTGACGTTTTGACCAGTGACACTACTGGTAAAGATAAGTGGTGCCCATGGGGTAAATTTGAAAGTATTGGAAATCTTTGGCGCAAGTGCATCGCGCGTATAGGCGTCTTTATCCTGTACGCTGTCCCATTTACTAATCACGATGACCATCCCCTTACCGGCCTCATCGATAATGCCCGCCAGGCGCTGATCGAGCTGAGTGTTTAGCTCATTAACGTCCATAAGTAGGAAACAAACATCACTCTCTTCGATGGCTTGTAGGGTGCGTAGTACGCTAAATTTCTCGATACCGACCTCTTGCTTGCCGGGTTTGCGCATACCAGCGGTGTCAAGGATTTCGATGTCGCGGGCGCCATAACGCACCGATACGCGGTTAACGTCGCGGGTTGTGCCGGCAATGTTAGCGACAATCGCCTGCTGCTTGCCGGCGAGTGTATTAAACAAGAAGCTTTTACCAACGTTTGGTCGGCCGATGAGTGAAACGCGCAGGATATCGTCAGGAATCTCTTCACTTTTAGCCGGAATTAGCTCGACGATCATGTCTAGGACGTCAGTGACGCCCTGATTGTGTTCGGCACTGGTCCGAATGATTTCTTTGATACCAAGGCGTTTAAATTCGTCGCTCGGCAGGCTGTCTTTGAGGTCAGATTTGTTGGCGATTAAGAGGACTGGCTTTTTGCTGCGCAGGGCTTTTTTGGCAACTGTGCGGTCTTGGTCGCTGACGTATTGGCTGCTATCCACCATCACTAGGATGACGTCGGCAGCTTCAGCAGCCTCTGTAATTTGCTCTTGGATTGAGGCTTCGAATTCGTCATTCGGGTCTTTTAGTCCGGCGGTATCAACCAACCAGAATTGGTGATGTTTGTGCTCGACGCGGCCCAGCACATTGTCGCGAGTCGTGCCGGCTTCACGGGCAACAACGGCCTGTTGGGAGCGTACGAGACGATTAAAAAGCGAACTCTTACCGACGTTCGCTTGACCAATGATCGCAACTGTTGGGAGTTTTGAAGCCATAACTAGAGGTAATTATAACAGAGGCAGGCAAACTTTACGAGCATAAGCGATTCTGGGTTAGGGTTCGCCGGGTCCTGTCGTTCGGACCACCCGGTGCTGATTTGGGAATATATCGCCTACTGCATATCGACGACTTTTAGTTCGCCGGACTTTATATCACCTAGTGCATAATTACCAAAGTTGGTGCGATGTAGATCTGTTACTGTATATCCCAAGGCACCAAAGGTGCGACGAATTTGGCGGTTGCGCCCCTCTTTCATAGTCACAATCCAGTTCTTGCGGTCGGTATCATTCATGCGCTCTAGCTGTAATTGACTGGTGCCATCGTCTAGGGTAATGCCGTGATCGCTGATCATTTGTTGATGGATTGGTGCTAGATCGCTCTCGAGGCGCACCTCATAGATTTTGGTCTTGGCAAACTTTGGATGGGTCATAGCAAACGCAAAGTTACCGTCATTACTTAGTAGAATTAGTCCGCTGCTATCGCGGTCTAGGCGCCCAACGGGTTTGAGGTGGTGGTATTTGGCTGGTATCAGGTCGTAAATCGTCGGATTATCACCTTGCTGGCGACGCGAGCAGACATAGCCGACTGGTTTATTGAAGGCCAGATATTCGTAGGCTGTAGTGCCCTCCAGTAGTTTACCGTCAACCACGATAGCATCACCTTCGTTAAAGCGGGCGCCTAATGTAGCCGTTTGGCCGTTAATTGTCACAATTCGTTTGTCTATTAGATTGTCGGCTTCGCGACGCGAAATACCCAGTTGTAGGGCTAGGTGTTTGTTGAGTCGTAGTAAAGCTTCGGATGACATTGATTAATAGTATAACAGCAAAGGTGTTAATTAGGGCTGTTGCAGCGGCGGCGTTTGATAGTCAGATGGTGTGAGCGGTACTGGTGGCTGTGGAATTATTGGAGCTACCGGCTGAGTAGCGGCATTAAGCTCTTGGTTCATCAGGCTACCAACATCGACAATTGGTGGCTGATCAGTTAGAGGGTGAATTACCCTATCACCTAGCGAAGCTGGTCGCTGGGAACCAAATGGCGCAGTGGGCTGCGGTAAGGGATTAGCGACGGGCTGCATCGGCTGAGGGGCCATTGCTTCGACTGGAGGTGTATTGATGACTGGTTGTGGCTGCGGGGCGACCTGGGGCTGTGTAGGCACGGTAGGAGCACTAACCGGTGGGTTATAGACCGGTGCTGGCGCTGGTTGGTATGGTGCAGCCACTGGAGCTGGCGCGGCAACTGGTGCCGGGGCTGGCGCCTGGTCGGCCGGTCGAGCTGGTACTGGCATGGTGGGTCGTGCGATTGCTGAAGGCGACGGTGTGCCAAACGTTTGAGCGGGTGTTGGAGCTGGTGCTAAGCTATCACCTAGGACGTCGTGTACGGTTCGAACGACGTCCTCGATTCCGACCTGTGACTTAACCAAGTAACGATCGGCGCCGAGTGACTCACCACGGGCGCGTTGATCTTCGCTCGATAGGGCGGTCATCATGATGACTTTAATATCTTTGGTCTCACTGGTACTACGTAGAATGTCGAGCATGTCAAAGCCGCTGATTTTAGGCATCATGACGTCACTGACGATTAACTGCGGACGTTCTTTGATGGCCATCGCTAGGGCTTCTTCACCGTCGCCGGCTGATACGATATCGTAACCTTCGGCTAAGAGTCTGACGCCGTAAATTTCGCGTAAGCTTTTGTCATCTTCTACTAACAGGATTTTTGTCATAATTACCTTTATTGTACCCGAGGGCTGTTAAAAATACTATACTTCTTGTGCTTATTGGGGTGGTTGAGCCGGATCTCGCGCTGGAATCGACACTGATGCAGGTCGTAGCGTCGCCACCGGCGCCACCGGTACGGCAGCTGATGGCGGAGTTTCGACGGGCGCTGGCGACGTAGTCGCCTGTTGTTCTTTGATCATGGCTTTTAGTTGTGCTACGTGAGCGGCAATTTGCTCGGGCGTTAGGCTTTCACCGCGCGGGACAGTTGTAGCTGGTTGCGCAGTCGATGCCGCAGGTGGCTCAGACGCACCTGGTGTAAGCGGTGGCATAACGGGCGGTTGATTAGGATCAAAAGTGGCTGGTCCAGTTGGCTGTGTGGCTACTTGATTAGCGGCTGTTTGAGCGGCTAGGTTCTGTTGTTCAACCAATTGGGCGGCTTCTTGTGAACTGATGCGCGGTATTTCGACAAAGAAAGTACTACCTTTTTTATATTCGCTTTCAGCCCAGATGCGCCCGCCCATGGTTTCGGCCAGGCGCCGACATAAATATAGACCAAGGCCAGTGCCGCCGATTTCGCGGGTGTCGACGTTATCGACTCGGTAGAACTTCTGGAATAGATGAGGCATATCTTCGTTCGGGATGCCGATACCGCTGTCTTTGATACTGACAATAACTTTATCTTCTGTGCCAGTTACATCGACGATGACATCACCTTTTGGCGTGTATTTGATGGCATTTTCGGTCAAGTTATCGATAATTTCACGGATATGGTCGTTGTCCAGATTGACATTATAGACGGGGGCGACGTGACGGACACCGTCATCGGGGTTGGGTTTGAAAGTTAAACGCAGACCCTTGTCGGTGGCTTTTTGTTGAAAGCCCTGAACGATATCGTGAGTAAAAGCCACCATATCGATCACTTTAGGGTTATTAGCGAGTCGCCTGTCGTCGGCCTTGGAGACGTCTAGTAAGTCCTGGAACAGGCGGCCTAAGTGTTGAGCGGCTTCGTGGGCTTTGAGGATGAAATCACGTGCCTTGTCGTCAATTTGAGCTGTTTGCGGATTCAGCGCTAGTCCCAAATAACCTTCAATAGAGGCCACTGGTGTGCGCATTTCGTGGCTAGCGGTACTGATAAATTCGGCTTGTTCACGCTCCTCGGCTTTTTCCTTGGTGATATCGCGAAAGACGATAATGACGCCCGATCCCATCTCGCCCACCGGTGAAACCACGAGTGATGTCATCATTTTTTTACCGGTTTTAGAGGCGATGTTGAGGTCGTTATTGCGGACTTGTTGGTTATTATTGAGCACCTGTTGAACTGGGTCGGCTAATGGGTCGAGCTCTTTGCCGGTATGGTCAACTAATTGTAAGACTGACTTATAACTGAGCGCCAGGGCGTCTTGCTTGCCCCAGCCAAGGATACGTTGCGCCGCCGGGTTGATTAGCTGAATCGTACCCTTGCCGTCAACCGCCATAACGCCGTCACCGATAGCGTTAATGACGACCTCTGATTGGGTAGCAACTTGCGATAGTTCGTGTGCCAAGTCTTTGTAGGCGCGGTCGCTACCATCATCAGATTTGCCGGATTTGCTGTGCCAGATGATGAAACTGGCGATTAGCGGTAATAGGCCGACGAAACTAACGAGAACGATTAACTCTGGCGTGAAATTACCGCGCAAATACTCGGCGCCGACAAAGGCGCCTATTCCGGCTAGCATTGGTAGTAGCCCCCAGACACCGAATAGGCCGGCAAAAACAGCGACTAGCATCCAGAGGGCGATAAACGGCGAGCTAGCGCTACCAGTCGTGACGATTAAGCCCGAGACACAGGCTGTTAACAGCAAATAAATAATTAATGATGATGGAAAAGTTGACTGCTTTTTGGGCAACCAAATATATGAAATGACGCTTAGTACTGCAGTCAGGCTGGCAAGAATCAAGATTGGTTGTGTGACAATCACCGATTGGCTGATTGGTTGGCTACTAAAAAAAGGCAGGAAGTACAGGACGATAATACAAGTTGCCACGAAAAGAGTCGCTTCACAGATGCGACGGTGCCAAAAACGAGTTAACGCGACTGGTTGTATATTGCCCCCTACTTTATGGCGTTGTTCTAGAGGTTATTATGACGATCATGGTTGATTTATGCAAGAGTACTAAGGCGCTAATAAATTAAGTTCAAGTTGTAGAGCACCGATGAGGTGCGGAGTCTGAGTATTGTGAGGGGTCGCCTCTACTCGTTCTCACGCACCCCATCGGCGGATCATGGGTCGCGGCTAGCGCTCGGGGATGTAGGTGCCTTCGCGCCAGGTACTGCGATGGACGCTCTGCCGCGCTTGGTTGCTGATGACGACAAGTTCGCCAAAGACGACCGGGGGCCGAAGGTCGGTGTGCGGTTGTGCGAGCACTGCCTCGTCGGCAGTCGATTCAACTACTGCAGCAGATGTCATCGTTAACACCCTTCGCTCAAGCACGGCATACGCCAAAGACGAGAGGCCTTTCTCTCGTCGGTGCTTAGTACGTAGTTATACGCCCATTGACTGCTGTGGTCAAATGTTTGATAAAATAGCATTTTGTTGTGCGTATAGACGCTATATGTAGCGTCTATACGCCAGAACTAGCGTATTTGATTCATGGGTCTAGGTATAGATTAATGAAAGAATATGCATGTGGGAAACTTACGGGGCAGACTACTAGTTATGCGAGTGTTTAATCTGTTAAACATCCCTACATATGGAAGCACCCTCAACGCGAGGGGCTTCCATATGCGGCTGCTCTCCTTTTGTGAGGGTGTAAAGTTGAGGGTACGTCTCAGGCCGGTGTGGTCGATTGACGTATTGGCCAGGTGTAGTACCAGTGTCGCAATTGGTCCTCGAGGACTGCAGTCGGGACTTCCTTCACATGCCCGATGCCTCTGTCGTCATCGACGGGGCATATCTCGATACGCGAACGGAACCACGTGCTCGGGCTGAGGAGCTCGAACCTTTCCCAGGCGACTATAAATCCAGACGTACTACTCGTGAGGAGTACGAAGTCTAGGCGGGCGCGAGTGTGTGCGAACGGGCCTCGATAGTTACGGAAGAACGTGACATCCAAGATGTGCGGCTCTATGTCCATGCTACTCCCTGTTTAATTTCAGTCCAAGAAAGATTCCTGGGACGCCTGAAATTATATGAGTATATAATCACTATATTTTGCTTGGGTCAAGTCTAGTGTGCGGATACTGGTTATTCTGACTATTTTGCTTTTTTAGCCGAACGCACGACGAGACATAAATACAATGCCCACACGGCTATACCGATACCTGTGATTGCGAGTGTGCCAAGGATGTTATACCCAACGACCGAGATGAGCTGTCCGACAAATCCCATTGCGATACTACCAAAGCTAAAGGCGACAATGGCATTGGTCAAGCGAACGGACTTTAGCGGATAGACTTTCTTGAAGACCAGATACGAGACGCCAATAAAAAGGGCAAAAACGCCAGTATACAACGCGGCATACAATTGATAGCCATCACTTGCAGATAGCTGCGTCAGGGCAAGCAGTGCAACAACAGATGCCAGGAGGAGTACTTGATATGGCTTATAGTTTATAACCGACTCCCCTGCCTTTTGGGTGCGGGCATGATAGCGTACGGCAATAATCGTAATGATTGCAATCGTTGCAAGGATTGGCCACGAAATGATGATTTCAGATAGCCACACTTGGGGAACTGCCTTCCTGATTGCCATGACGGTTGACGAGCTGGCATAGCTGAAAAACATTGATAACCAGTACGCCAGAACGCCAAATAAGACGCCATTGTAGTGGTGTGTGACTTTATTCTTGGTACGAGTTATCTTGTCACCAATGACATAGGCGACCAAGAACGGTACCATTGAAGCGGCGATAAATGACAGCAGTATCATTATGATGTTAAGGTGATTGACAGTCGCGTTAAGCAGCAGCATTGACCATGGTATGACGGTCGATACGATCATGGCAATAATAGCCACGACGAACAGGCTATAGCCGAAAATGATGGTTATTTTTTTCTGAGAGGTATCGGTTATTGGTTTTTTAGTTGCCATGCTAGTCTTTGACTCCGCTTATTAGTGTCTTTATCTTACCATAAGAGGTTTGAGTGCGGGCGGTTCTTGCCCGTAGTATCTTGGCAGTTCGGATACAATTCACCGCGTAAGTGTCACCACGAAAACAGCCCACCTTGTTGGGTGAGCTGCTGTCGTGGTGATCCCGAGGAGAATCGAACTCCTATTGCCAGGATGAGAACCTGGTGTCCTAACCGTTAGACGACGGGACCGGACTGTCCTACTCTATCAAATAACCCTAGTGATGTCTAGTGACCATCTTGACGTCAAAAAGATTTAGTTGGCTATGTCGCTGTGCCTAAAAAGAAAAGAGCTCCTTGGGTAATTAGCCGTTCGGAACTCTCTTCGTCTTGATAAGACTATTATAGCACATACACATCAAGAATGCAATAATTACGCAGACGTGGCCGATTTATACTGTGTCGAGCTGCTGGATGACTTCGATAAGCTTGCGGGGGGTTATCTCGGCTTTAATCAGATAGGCATCGGCATGTTGTTGCATAGCGGTGCGCGATTCATCATCTTGTTCGAAGTTAGTTAGAACAATAACCTTGGTGTTAGGAATCAGATCCTCAGACCCACCGCGGAGTGAGTCTAGAATTTCGGTCCCGCGACGCTCTGGCAACATAACATCGAGTAGGATTAGGTCGTAGGGTTTATTACGGGCAGCGATTAGCCCGTCATTACCATCAACCACCCAATCGACTACATAACCGGCTTTGTGCAGGCTACGAACGTACATCTCGCCGATAAATCGGTCATCTTCGATACATAGAATTGAGTTTATTGCCATAATAATCCTTCTTCCTCGATCGGCGCTGGATTTACCTCACCTATACGGGTCACTCTACAGGGCGCGATGCGCGCCTGTGGCGTTTGGCTCGCCCTGACGGGGACATCCCATATATGTAAGGCAAAACCATCGCCTCGGTTGTGTGACGCGTTGTACTTTGCCATATTCCACCTACTATATACCATATTCTACCTACTAACCTCTATACATTGAGTGATTTTTGATCCAGCCGTTGCCATGTTCGATTAGGCCTTCGTTACTATTATCGCCCGATTGCAGCTTGGCCGCAACTGTGGAATAGATTGGTAAGGCGGCCGTGAAGGTCGAGCCCCTGCCCTCTTCGCTGCGGACACTGATTGTGCCACCGTGTGATTCGATAATTCCCTTGCTAATATAGAGGCCGATACCAGTTCCAGCGACGGTTTCGCGGGACCGATGTGAGCGGTAGAATTTCTGGAACAAGTTACTAACGACGTTGCCTGGCATGCCGATACCGAAATCTTGGACTGAAACCTCAACAAAGTCACCCTTGACGGCGGCAGTGACGTTAATCGCACCACCTTCGTTGCTGTATTTGATGGCGTTATCGATCAAATTGCCCAGCACCTCACTGATGCTGGCGCGATCAGCGGCGATGGTCGGCAAATCGGTCGGTAGACTAACGGATAATATGCGGTTCTGAGAACTGGCGCGTAGCTCCATATCGTCACGAATTGTTTCGTAAATGCCAGACAGCGTATCTTCATTGAGGTGGACTTTTAAATGACGACGATCATAACGAGAAGTGTTGAGAATATTATTAATATAGCCCGATAGACGGTTAGCCGAGACTGTTAAGCGGCGGAATAACTCGCGCTGATCGTCTTGCAGAGTACTACCTAATTCGTCCTCTAAGACGTCTAAGTAGCCTCGAATGACGGTGATTGGACCGCGTAGTTCATGGGCGGCGAAAGCAATGAAGTCAAGCTCTTGCTCGCCTACTTCATAGACGGATGTGCGGTCAACGAGCGTCAAAACGGTTTCGTGGGCTGAGCCTTTGTCATACGACGCAATGACATCAAAGAATCGTCGGCCTTCTTCGTCTGGTAGCCGGTCAGGAATGCGCGTCCAGATGCGCTCGGCGTGAACGGCGTGTTGTTCGCACTCGTCTAGCCAAGCATCGATGGTGTCGGCGCCATTAAACAATAGACTAAGTGTCTGAATGTTGTCTTGGTTGGTGCGCACTGGGGCGGGTTTGTTGTGATACGATATCGAGCGGTCATGCCCTAGGACAACAAAGCCACAAGTTGAGTCATCGAGGGCGGATTTGAGCGGGTCGGAGTTGTCGCGGGCTTGATCGACTGCGGTATCATCGACTATGGCTGGCTGTTGGCCGTCTTCGCGACCAGCTAACTCGTAGATGGTTTGCAGGGCGCGGTTGAGACCAGAGCGCGCGAAACGTTTGTCGTTGGGATTGGGTGGCGTGGAGGTGGTTGGTTCGCCTGCAACGTTAATAATAGCCGCCAGGAGGTCCCGAGCAGGACGAGTGGTGTAAATGACTGTCGTGATATTTAGCGAGGCGCTGATGACAAAAACAGCTCCAATAATCGACCATAAGGTGATCGATCCGATTGGTAGCGTTGATGTCAGGATCAGTCCTGCTGATAGCAAGATAGCAATAAGCAGCTGCCAGGCAATCACGCGCAGTACAGCGGTCTGCCGGAGCTTGGGCAGGAAATCTCGGATTAGCCTAGAGTCGGCCTTTACTGCCATGTCACACTGCCGCTTCCGTTTGGAACGGCTGCGATCCAGGTCTGCCCCCGTACTAGTGGAACGTCTTTGCCTGTCGCGTCGGTAAAGGTTATTTGACCGGTTTTGCTGGTTTTATGCCAGGTGACGGCTTGCGCAGTGCCGTTTTGGAAGATTGTGGCATCACCGCTACCGATAGTTGTAATGACTTCGCGGTAGCCGTCTTGCATAACAGTACTTTCGTCAACTTTCATAGTAACGACAACTGTTGGCGCAATTTGACCGTCTTCACGGTCCAGGTGTGGTGCCCCGGCCTGATAACGGATGTAGGTATTGGTGGCTTTGTCGTATGTATACGAACTATTGTACAGAGGACTACTGATTGTGACGTCAATCTTGGTGGCGGTTGGGGTAGCGCTTGGGTTGGCGTCAACGCGGCTAAAACCGGTAAAGTTGGAGGTTGTATAACCCTTAGCGGCGTTGAGGGCATCTAATTTGGCAAAGCTAGTGTAAACGTTGTGCGGCGCATAGCGGTCAGTTGAGCGCCAGTAGCTATTACCATTAAAGAACTGATCAATATCACGATAACTACCGTCGCGCACCTCGGCTAAGCCACCTGCGCTACCGCCGACGTGGGCAATACTAGCATTAAAGGCGGCAACCCATTCGGCGTCGTACAAGCGAATACTGCGGACTGGACCGATCAGTTGAGGCTTTTCCTGCTGATAAAGCACCAAAAAGCGGGTGATGCCAGCTTCGGCGATAGCCTCAAAGACGACACCGCTGTTTTTAAGTCCAGATTGCGGGCGGGCATCGGGGCTATTCTCGATCATGACAGCCGTGACTGGCTGTGTTGTCGCAGCCTCGTTAGCAACTAATTCACCGGTTAAGGGTGAATAATATTTAACTGGCGCCGGCGGCGTGACTTTTGCGATGGTCGCTGTAGCGGTCGGCTGTTTAGTGGCGACTGGCTTTTGGAAAAATATCATAAAAACAGCCACCGTAGCGCCGGCAACTAAAAGGAAGCCGCCGATAATGAGCAAAATGGTTCGATGTTGACGTGCCCACTTGGTTAGGCGAGCTCTTAACTTTGGCTTTTCATCTGTTTCCATAGCTTGGTTGTTATTATAGCAAAGCGGTTAAGCTTTGCAACTAACGTCTAGGTATTATGATAAGAATATGGATAGCAAGGTTGAGGCAGTTAGAAAGTGTTTACCGTATGCCACGAGCACGGCGCATACCGAGCAGCTTGAGGGTATAGTTGACGCTGAGATTGACAGGGTCCTGGCTGAATCCGAACAAGCCGTGGCGGCGGCTGAAGCGGTACTTGCTCGAGTACGCGCTATTGGAGCGATTGCTGGTTGGCTAAGTTGAGGCGGCTAAGGGTAAGTTCGCGCCCTAGGAGTGCTAAAGTGTCATTGAGTTGCGGGCTGAATGGTGCCCAGGTTGTAGCGATGCGAACTAAGCTAAATAATATGCCTGGTTTGGTGCCAGTTTGATCTAGCAACGCGTTCAGGGCCTGTTGGATGGACTCTGGATTCCAGTCAGCTAAGGTGTTAAGTTTGTCGGCTGTGGCACCGAGTAGCTGACTCACCTCTTCGGAGCTGAGCTTGGCCAGCTGTTTATTAGTGGTAATTAACTCTCGATTAACGGTCGGTTCGCTAAAGAAATAACTAGTTAGCGCGGGCAGATCAGCGAGAGTTTTGAGGCGATCCTGGGCTAGCTCTAGAACTCGGCGTCGGTAAGCATTGTCGGCTGATTTTGCCACTTCTGGCCAAAAGTTTGCGACACGTTTTTCTAAATCGTCAATGTTAAGCAGGCGAATCTGTTGGCCATTGAGCCAAAGTAAGCGCTGTTCGTCAAACCTGGCCCCGCTACGCTGAACTCTTGCTAGACTAAACTTTTCGACTAGCTCATTAATCGTAAAGACTTCCTGTTCGGTACCGTCGTTCCAGCCGAGACTGGCAATAAAGTTAATGAGGGCTTCTGGAATATAGCCATCGTGGATATAGTCGAGGACATCCTTGGCGCCGTCGCGTTTGCCGAGCTTTTTAGTGCCGGACTCCCCCATAATATGCGGCATCGTGGCAAAGACCGGGTATGTTAGTCCGAGCGCGTCATATAGATTTAGATAATTTGGCTGGCTAGCGATAAACTCTTGTCCGCGGATGACGTGAGTTATCTTCATTTCGGCATCATCAACAATGTGGGCGAAATTATAAGTTGGGTAGCCATCGGATTTAATCAAGATGAAGTCATCGATAACTTCAGGGCCTGACGACAAACTACCCATTACGGCGTCATGCCAAGCGTAGGCATGTGGGTCGGACTTGAAGCGCAATGGCGTTGTGCCGTCCCAGACTGGTGGGTTTTGCGGCCTGTGATTGCGATATAAGAATGCCTGTTTGTCAGCCTTGGCTTGATTGCGAAAATCTTGCAGTTCATCAGCCGTGTAAGGATCGGCGTAGGCTCGACCGCTGTCAATTAACCTCTGAGCCCAGGAGCGGTAGATGTCTAAACGATCACTTTGTCGATATGGTCCAAATGGCCCACCTATGTCTGGCCCTTCGTCATAGTTGAGGTTAAGGGCTTTTAAACTATTCATTAGATGCTCGGCTGAGCCTGCAACTTCGCGCTTTTTATCGGTGTCTTCGAGGCGCAAGATGAATTGACCTTTTGCTTGACGAGCCACTAGCCATGCGAAAAGAGCCGTACGTACTCCGCCGACATGCATAAGGCCGGTTGGACTGGGTGCGAAGCGCGTACGAACGTTAGTTGGTGCAATCTGGTTGGTAGAATCTGGCATTGACTATTATTATATCAGATTAGTGACTGTGCAATCTTCTACATTCTATATTCTAATAGCTAAGCCTACATGCTAATAGCGATGCGACTGATTTGATCACTTGATAGCGGTGCATTACCGTTGATCGTGTACAATATACCCCCATTGACCCAAGCGGCGTTGCCGTTATAGGTGTAAATTGTAATACCGTGTTGCTGACTGGTTAAATACTGCTCACCGGCGGCCTTGCGTACGATATTATCGAGTACGGCCGAGGAGTCCCATGAGCTTTTGGTCTGCTTGAGTGTAAAATTGTCGCTGCCGGTATTGGCTTTGAACTTGATTGTCACCTGTCCATCGCTAAAAGTGACTGGTCCGTCGAGACTATAGCCATCAGGGTGATAGTCTGGGTATTTAGCGCTAATACCAGCCTGGGCGGAAGCGATACTAACAGATAGATTCGGCATATTAATGTAGGTAATATAGCCGCCAATCAGCACAATTAGAATACTAATACCCACGATACTAATACCGCGGGGGTGCTTGCTGATGAAGTTCTTTTTGCGGTGCTTGGCGCTCGGTTTGGCTAGCGCGGCGGCAATGGCGTCGTTTTTGATATCTTTGGCACCCTTTTGGACTGGCGCAGGGGTTGGTGCGATACTCGCTAAGGCCCGACTAACAATAGGATGAGTCGAGGCGGGAATGTCGGTATTGGCCTGGTGGGTATTGGGCTTTTTTGGCGCTTCAGTCGTTCGAGGAGCGAAGCGGGTTATTTTGCTACTACGAGCAATGTCCATTGTGTGACCGACTGTCTTGAGCGGGCGTGGCACCGAGTGGCCAGCCGGTTTTTTAGTGGCGCGTCGTAGTAAGGTTTGCGACTTTTGAGTTGATGTGTGAATAGACGATGATGCACTAGCCTTCTTAGCTAGTTGTGCCACTGGCGACGGCGTTATCGGTAGCCCGGTCTGAGCATCATAGCGCTGCCCATTGATGGTAACGATTTTATTTTGGTTCATCTGTAGTATCCTCGCAGCTCCACTATGGTATTTGTCTTCATATTGCAAAGCGTTAACACTATATTAGAAAGCTTAAGCTAATTATGCAAGGTTTTGATCAAAAAATGTATGCAACTTGCTATAATGTTATAAAGATTATGTATCGCCGTCCTTCAAGAAAACGAGAACTAATTAAACGAACCTT
>JAJYBZ010000027.1:0-7442 GCA_021778755.1 bacterium
GTAGCGCTAACGCCTTAATCCAGACCATAGGCCGAGCGGCCCGTCATATTGAAGGTTGTGTGTATATGTACGCTGATCGGATCACTGACTCGATGCAAAAGGCGATTGATGAGACTAATCGACGCCGCAGTATTCAGACTACTTACAATACCGAGCACGGCATCACCCCAGAGGGAATTGCCAAAGAGATCGATGAAGGCCTGCGCTCGATTATTCCAAAGAAAGCTGACGATAGCCGCAAACTGAACCTGAAAAAGATTCCACGTGATGAATACCCGTCGCTTATCAAGGAACTAACCGGGCAGATGGAATTCGCCAGCGCCAACCTAGAGTTTGAAAAAGCCGCTGAATTGCGTGATCAAATAGCCGAGATTAAGCAAAAGCTAGTCAAACCCCAATCTTCGTAAGTGTGACATAGTGCGCTGATATGTACGTAGCCATTGCAAAATTATAGATTGTGTGCTATTATTAGAACATTGCATTCAATGAATGTCGAGTCTTTTTCGAAGATTTAGCGCCAGGTGAAAAATAAAAATGCGCTTCCACTGAAATATCCCCTCGCTGTTCTGCCTCGCTTGTTTGGTGAGCTATACGACTGCAAAACAGCAAATTAAACGAAAGGCCTATTTTTTATGGCATATCAACAACGACGCTTCGGCGGTTCTAGTAATTCACGTCCCGGCGGCAGTCGTGGCGGTTCATTTGGCGGCGGACGCCGTAGCGGCGGTTCACGTGGACCAGCCAAGAAGTACATCCACCCCAGTAAATTTATTAATAAAGCAACTTCCAAAGCTGACGAAGTGGTCTATGAGTCCAAGAACAAGTTCGCTGACTTTCCATTCGGTAATCAACTACACAGCAACATTGCTAAAAAAGGCTATGAAGTACCAAGTGCTATTCAGGATCAAGCGATTCCGCACATTATTGATGGCAAGGACGTAATTGGTCTAGCTAACACCGGTACTGGCAAGACGGCGGCATTTCTGTTGCCAATTATCGAGCGCCAGACTGGTGTCAATCTGCGACCAAGCGTGCTGATTATTGCGCCAACCCGCGAACTAGCACAGCAAATTGATGAAGAGTTCCGGGCCTTTGCCCAGGGACTTGACTTGTATTCTGCTCTGATTGTTGGTGGCGTGAGCGTTGATCGTCAGATTCGTGACCTCAAGCGTCGTCCGCACTTTATTATTGGTACGCCGGGTCGTCTGAAGGATTTGATGAATCGTCGCCTAATTCGTCTTGATAGTATGAATACATTGGTGCTTGACGAAGCTGATCGCATGCTTGACATGGGATTCTTGCCTGACATTCGCGCTATTGTAAATGAAATGCCGTCCGATCGTCAGACGCTATTTTTCAGCGCGACAATCACACCCGAGATCCAGATGCTGGTTAATACTTTCCTCAAAGACCCAGTCACGGTATCGGTGCGCACTAGTGAAACCAACGAGCACATCGAACAAACAGTTATTGAGGCCCGTGACAAAAATCACAAGGTTGAGCTGCTGACCGAGATGCTACGTGGCGCAGATTACGAGAAGGTTCTTGTCTTTGGTGAAACTAAGTTCGGTGTTCAACGCCTGAGCGATCATCTGGACAACAGTGGGATTCCGTCAGTTGCCATTCACGGTAACAAGAACCAATCACAGCGTCAGCGTGCTTTGAAGCAATTCAAAGATGAGCGCGTCCGCGTGATGGTTGCGACCGATGTGGCTGCCCGCGGTTTGGATATTCCCAATGTCTCACACGTCATCAACTTCGATACCCCTCAGAACTACGAAGATTACATTCACCGTATCGGCCGTACTGGTCGTGCTGGCGCCAGCGGTAAAGCTCATACCTTTATCGACATCCAGCGCTAAGCTAAGTTTATAGCGATGAATAGATTTCACCAAGGCACTGCGCCTTGGTGATTTTTGTATCTATGTTTTTGACACACCCTTTCATCTAGCGTATACTTAGCCCTATCTATGTGGGCTAAAAACAAACAATCAGGTTTCACTATCGTCGAACTCCTCATAGTCATCGTCGTTATCGGTATCCTAGCTGCAATTACCATCGTGGCCTATAACGGCATCCAACAACGAGCCCAAACTGCCGCCTTACAGTCAGACCTGGAAGGTGCCGCTAAACAACTAGCTATGGATCAAGTAACTAATAGCGCTTATCCAGCTACAGTAGCTGCTGCTAATAATGGTGCAGGGCTAAAGGCTAGTCCTGGTACTAGCTATAGCTATATAGTTAATAACTCTATTACACCAGTCTATTACTGTCTTGCAGAAACCAACACTGCTTCAAGCCTTACATACTTTGTAAACAGTACTACCAATACTCCACAAGTGGGTGGGTGTAGTGTGACGAATTTAGTAGCTAATCCAAGTTTTGAAATTGACACTACAGGTTGGGCTATTGGTCCTAACGCGAGCATGTCTAGCTGGGCTGGGCAGATATATTTTGGCGCAAAAAGCGCAATTGTGACACATAACAATGGGGCGGTCGCAGGGAATGCATTTGTAGCTTATCAAGCAACGGGGTTAACGATAGGCGCGCAGTACGCGGTATCGTTTTGGACGCGAATGACAGGTACCGGATATCCATCTTACTGGGCAGTTATACAGGATAAATGGATTGGTGGTCCAAACCCGGTTGGCCTCCAGGGATCGACGATTGTACCCACGGCGCAATGGACCAAGTATTCTCTTACTTGGACTGCTGATAACTCAACAGTAGAATTCCTGCTAGATTACATAGGCCCAGGTACTGGCGAGTCCTATGATATTGACGGTGTGATGATGACGCAAGGTCCAGTCCTGTATAACTACGCTGACGGTAACAGTCCGAACTGGACCTGGACCGGTACGCCGAATGCCTCAACTTCAACCGGGCCACCGTTATAGGCTACAAATCATGCGGTTGCTGAGGTATAATAGTCAATATGACACAGATATCTCGTGACGATGTGCTACATTTGGCACAACTAAGTAGTTTGGCCCTTAGTGACCAGGAAATTGATAATTTAAGAATTGATATTGGCAATATTTTGGGCTACGTGAATCAGCTCAGTGAGCTCGACACAACTGGCATCGAGCCAACCTATCAAGTAACAGACCTAGAAAACGTCTGGCGCGAAGATAAAATTGATGATTATGGGCTCGGCCGCGACGACTTGCTAGCCCTGGCGCCAGAGTCAAAAGATGGACAAATTAAAGTACCAAAGGTTTTGTAAATGACTAAAATTGCTGATTATATTTCGAAGAATGCCCGCCAGAACGTTGTCGAGGCCATTAAGCGGGCCAATGACAATAGTGAGTATCACGCACTGCTTAGTTTGACCGAAGAGCGCGCCCTCGAGCGGGCCGATGCGGTTGACCGCGGTGAAATTACCGGTCGCCTAGCTGGCGTACCATTTGTCGTCAAGGACAACTTTTTAGCATTTGGCGCACCAACTACGGCGGCAAGCCGCATGCTTGAAGGCTTTAAAGCTCCATTACAGGCCACGGCAGTTGAGAAATTAGAGGCCGAAGGTGCGATTTGTATTGGCAAAGCTAACTTGGATGCCTTTGCACACGGTGGTAGTACCGAAAACTCAGCTTTTGGTCCGACCCTAAATGCATATGATAAAACCAAGGTTGCCGGTGGCAGTAGTGGCGGTTCAGCGGTTGTGACGGCACTCGATATCGTACCGTTTGCGCTGGGTAGTGACACTGGTGGCTCGATTCGTCAACCGGCTAGTTTTAACGGTGTGGTTGGCGTCAAGCCAACGTACGGCACAGTCAGTCGTTATGGTGTGGTGGCGATGGCTAGTAGCACCGATACGATTGGCGTTTTTACGACTGATGCGTATGATGCCGAGTTGATTATGGATATTATGGCCGGCAAAGACGACAAAGATATGACGACTTTGCCCGACTTCTTTAAGCCGACCGCTGCGAAGTCTGGCCTAAAAATCGGTTTGATTACGGAGACGATGACTGATGATGTTGATCTCGAGGTCCAACAAGCCACATTGGCATACGTTGAACGTTTAAAGTCTGCTGGTCATACCGTTACCGAAGTGACATTGCCGATTGTTCAGTACGCTTTGGCGATGTACTACATTATCGTTCCGGCTGAGGTAAGTAGTAACCTGGCCCGCTATGATGGCATCCGTTATGGCCATCGGGCCGAAGGTGTAGCTAATTTAGCCGAACTGTATGGCAAGAGCCGCGACGAAGGCTTTGTGACTGAAAACAAACGCCGTATTATGATTGGTAGTTATGTGCTGTCGAGTGGTTTTTTTGACGCTTATTATTTGCAAGCTCAAAAGGCGCGTACGTTGCTGGTTAATGAATTTAATAAATTATTTGCTGATTACGACGTGTTAATCGGTCCAACAACACCAACGCCGGCCTTTGGTTTGGGTGAAAATACGGCCGACCCTATCAAGATGTACTTGGCTGATATTATGACCGTCCCAGCTTCACTTGCGGGATTGCCAGCCATTAGCGTCCCAGCCGGCAAGAGTGCTGCGGGTCTGCCGATTGGCGTACAGTTAGTCGGTCAGCGTCGCAGTGATGCCATGCTACTAGCGCTAGCTCAGTCTGTGGAGGAAGCGTAATGGATCAATCAATTATTTTTATGTTTGCAGCGGTTGTGATTGTTGGCGGCTTGATGATTGCTGCGATCGGACTGTCAAAAAACAGTAGCCGGCGCATTAACGTTGAGCATTATCGGGTGAAATGGCTAGAGATTGAGCAGCAACTTAAACGAGATGAACCAAGTAGTTTTCACTTATCGGTCTTAAACGCAGATAAGTTATTAGACAGCGCTCTGACGCAAGCCGGTTTTAGGGGTCAAACGATGGCCGATCGCTTAAAGAGTGCGGTCAAGCAGTTTAGCAACCGCAATGCTGTTTGGTCAGCACACAAATTGCGTAACCAAATTGCACATGAGACGGACGTTCATGTGACTTACGATAGTGCGCGTTCGGCCTTGGCAGGATTCAAGCAAGCCCTAAAAGATATAGGAGCAATCTAATGCTAAATGATGAAATGTTGAAAAAATACGATATGACGATCGGTATAGAGTGTCATGTCCAGTTGGCGACCGACACCAAGTTGTTTAGTGGTGCCGATAATGACGCCCGCGACAAAGCACCGAACACGGTCGTCAATCCAATCGACTTTGGTCTGCCCGGCATGTTGCCAGTGCTCAATCATCAGGTGATTAACCTCGCCATTAAAGCCGGCAAGGCACTAGGTAGCGAAATTGCACATATTAGTCGATTTGACCGCAAGCATTATTTCTATCCAGATCTACCCAAAGGCTACCAGACGACTCAGATGTATCACCCAATTATTATCGGTGGTCTAGTCGAAGCGCCGCTAGAAGACGGCTCATTCGTGAAAGTGCGCATTCATCATGCGCATATCGAAGAGGACGCTGGCAAATTAACCCATAATGGCGAATATAGCCTCGTAGATTTGAATCGTGCCGGTACGCCACTGATTGAAATTGTGTCCGAGCCCGACATGCATAGCGCAGCCGAGGCCAAGGCTTATGCCACCGAATTATACCGTTTGATGACTTATGCTGGCGTGACGCGCGGTGATTTGTATCACGGCAACATGCGCTTTGACGTCAATATCTCAATCGCTCCGAAGGGCGCAACTGAACTAGGTAAGCGCGCCGAGGTCAAAAACCTCAATTCGTTCAAGAGTGTCGAACGAGCGGCCGAGTATGAATATCGACGCCAGGTTGAGCTACTGGAAAAGGGCGAGCGCATTGTTCAGGAAACTCGTGGTTGGGACGACGCCAAACAAAAGACGTCCAGCCAGCGTAGTAAGGAAGACGCCCAAGATTATCGCTATATGCCAGATGCCGATATTCCGCCCATTGTTCTAAACGACGCAGAAATCACTCGGGTGCAAGCTACTGTCCCAAACTTACCGTCGTATTATCGTCAGGTATGGACGGAAGCGGGCTTTAACAAGGATATTATTGACGCCTTGCTATTGTCGCAGACTTCGGCTGAATTGGTTGAACGGATTCGCGGCAAATCTAACTCGACGGTCGCGAAAAAAGTTGGCTTCTGGTTTCTAAAAGCTGTCACGCAGGCATTAGACGGCGACAATGCGGTTCAGACTAACCTTCAACCAATACCGGACGAATACTTCATTGATCTAGCGACGATGGTCCAGGACGGCAAGCTCAATTCTAATGCTGGCGATGCGGTCTTTCTTGAAATGACCAAGACCTCAGAGGCGCCGGTGACAATTGCCGAACGACTCAATCTATTACAGGTCAGTGACGAAGGTGCGATCGCCGATGTAGTTGATGAGGTCCTAGCCGACCCAGCTAGCCAGCAAGCCGTCGCTGACCTCAAGGCTGGCAATGATAAAGTCATCGGCTATTTGGTGGGTCAGGTTATGAAGCGATCTCAGGGCAAGGCCAACCCGGGACTTGCTCAAGAGCTAATTAGAAAGAAGGTCATCTAATATGCGACAACCAACCAAAGCTATCATTTGTGCTGCTGGTCTGGGAACACGCTTCTTACCACAGACTAAAGCGATGCCCAAAGAAATGTTACCGATTATCGATAAACCAGTCATTCAATTAATTGTCGAGCAAGCTGTAGCTGCTGGCGTAACCGATATCATCATCGTGACGGGTAGTACCAAGCGCGCCATAGAAGACCATTTCGATCGTAGTGATGAACTAGAGCGCGAGCTGCGCGAGCGAGGCAAAAACGACAAGGCAGACGAGATCGAGGCCATCGCCAATCTGGCTAACTTTGTCTATATACGCCAGAAGGGTTCGCCGAAAGGTACGGCGCGACCGATTCTCAATGCCCAGCACTTGATTAATGATGATGAACCATTCTTTGTATTCTTTGCGGATGACTTCTTTCGCTCGGACGTAGCTTGGCCGCTGCAGCTCAAAGAGGCTTATAATCAGACCGGTAAGTCTGTCATTTCACTAATTAATGTTGATAAAAAGGATGCCGATAAATATGGCATGGCGATTATTGGCGATCAGGTTTCTGAGCGACTATTTAAACTCGATGGTCTGATTGAAAAGCCAGGCGCTGTGAACGCACCGTCGAATTTTGCATCAGTCGGCAGCTTTCTATTGACGCCCGCAATTATACCAATTCTAGCCGAGGAAAAAGTTGGTGTTGGTGGCGAGATTACTCTCGCCGATAGTATTAATGAACTTGCCAATCAAGACCTGGTGTACGGCTGTTTTATTGATGGCGTGTGGCATGATACTGGGGACCACCTAAAATATCTGCAGGCCGTAGTTGATCTGGGTCTCGAAAGCGAAGAATATGGCACTGACTTCAAGGATTACCTTATAAAACGCTTAGGCTAATATTGTGATACTCTAAATTTGGTGGTATAGTAATAAAAGAAACATAAGTTTTTAAAAATAAAAAAAGGAGTATTCAAATGAGCACAGCC
>JAJYBZ010000027.1:7542-9227 GCA_021778755.1 bacterium
CTGACTTCAAGGATTACCTTATAAAACGCTTAGGCTAATATTGTGATACTCTAAATTTGGTGGTATAGTAATAAAAGAAACATAAGTTTTTAAAAATAAAAAAAGGAGTATTCAAATGAGCACAGCCGCAGAAGTACTAGTTATTATCTTGTCTGTTTTTTTGGCTTTCTTCCTAATTCTGGGCGTTATGCTGACTATCTATCTGATTAAATTAACGCGCGAGATTCGTAATGTCACTCAGGCAGCCGGACGAACTGTCGGCACGATTGAGTCGGTTGTGTCGGGAGCGGCCAAGCTGACCTCTCCGTTATTCATGGCTGAGTTAATAAACAAATATCTGAAAAAGTTTAAAAAAGGTAAAAAGGGAGAATAATTATGTCAAAGGGTAAATTCGCTTTAGGAACAATTGTCGGAGCTATCGCGGGCCTTGTTGCTGGTATTTTGACGGCGCCAAAGAGCGGCAAAGAAACCAGAGCTGACCTAAAGTTAAAGGCCGACGAGCTGAAAGATACCGCCACTAAAAGGGCCGATGAGATTAAAGATGTCGCTACGAAGAAAACCGACGAACTACTCGACAAGACATCGGCAGTTGTCACCGATGTCAAATCAGCCACAAATGACCTCAAGAAGCGTACCGAAAATGCGGTCGAAGGCGCAAAAGAAGGCTTTAAGTCGTCTAAATAACTTGAATAAGTAATATATAAATGGCACACTGGTCCGTATAGTGTGCCATTTATATAAAAGCGAGTATTGCAATGAAAAAGATAGTCACGAAAATTAAGCTAGACAATGAAAACGGTTCCAGAAAAGCCATTCTGGAGGATTTATTCTACGATTTTCATAAAAATCGTCACCAAGTCTATAAAATGAACTTTATTCGCGGCGTCTTTTTTGGCGTCGGCAGTGTAGTCGGTGGCACGATTGTTGTCGCCTTGTTGGTGTGGCTACTGACACGATTAGTCGACTTGCCCGGTGGTGTCGGCAGCTTTATTCAATACGTGGTCGATGTCGTCCAGCGTAAGTAATGCGTTTGGTTGATTTTACTACAGACAAAACAGCTATAGGTTGTCTATACTAGATACAGTTATGGGGGTAACATTAAAGCCATCTGATTATGTGCATTTGCATAATCACACACACCACAGTCTACTGGATGGTTTAACAAAGATACCCGATTTGGTAGCGCTCGTCAAAGAGATGGGTATGGATGCCGCTGCTATTACTGATCATGGCACGATGTCCGGGGTTGTTGAGTTTTATAAGGCTGCCCGCGATAAGGGCATCAAGCCAATTATTGGTATCGAAGCCTACGTCGCGACACGCTCGAGGTTTGACCGTGATCCGCAAAAAGATAAAGCACGCTATCATTTAACGATTCTAGCCATGAACGACATTGGTTATAAAAACTTGATGAAACTCAGTACGGCGGCTAACCTAGAGGGCATGTATTACAAACCGCGCATGGACCGCGAACTACTGGAGAAATATAACGAAGGTTTGATTATTATGTCGGGCTGTGCCAGTGGTGAAGTTGGCGAGAACTTACGGGTTGATAACGTCGAAGAGGCAAAAAAAGCGGCGTTATGGTACAAATCAGTGTTTGGTGATCGTTATTATCTAGAAATGCAGGATCACGGTCACCCCAACCACACCAGCAAATGGGAAGTTCAGGAAAAGATTAATAC
>JAJYBZ010000028.1 GCA_021778755.1 bacterium
TCTACTCCCAGCGGAAAACCTTGAAAGCGATGAAATAGATCACCACCATCCAGAGGCCGATTAGACCGATTTGAGGCAAAATATCAATTAAATGCTTGCCCTCAGTTGCGATTAAACGAATGCCGTCAATCACTGGGGTGAGCGGCAAAAAGCCAGACACATTCTGCAACCATTCTGGCATCAAGAAGCGCGGAAAGAAGGTGCCTGACAAAAACATCATCGGAAAGACTATAATATTCGCCAGCGGCGCCACTTGACGCTCATTCTTGGCCCAACCGCCCAGCGCCAAACCGATACCTAGAATCATCACAATGCCCAGCACCAAGAACACCGCCAACTCTAACCAATTGCCCACTACCTCTAGATGAAAGACGGTAATTGCCACGATAAACATAATCGCCAGGCTAATTAGCCCGATGAAGGCCTGGCCAATCATTGTCGCCAGGAAATATTGCCAAACTTTGAGCGGCGTCGTGCTGAGACGGCGCAAAATTCCCATTTTTTTGAGTTCCGGAAAGACATTGACCGGACCAAAGATACCCATACCGATAATTGCAAAGCCTAATAGGCCTGCGAAGGTATAGTCAAAGGCGGACAGACTACGTTCGTTAATTTGCTCACTCGTGACCGTCAGCGGCGTGATGGTTTGGACAAATTTGGCATTAATAGCCTTGAACTGCGCGTCTAGGATAGATGTAAGCGCGACAGCGGACTGTTGGTTATTCTGCGTGTATAAGACCCGTGCCTCGCCAGAAGGGTACTGGATGCCCGCTGCGACGGCTCCAAAGCCACTTGGCAGCACGATGGCGGCGTCTAGTTGCGACTGGCTCATCTTGGCCTTGGCGGCTTCAATCGTTGTAATATCCTGGCTGACCTTTAGCACACTACTATTGTCGAGTTGTTTGACGAAGGCCTGTGAAAAACTAGTATTAGACTGGTTAATGACGGCTACCTTGAAAGAAACACTGCCGCTACCGCTGTTTAAACTACCAAAAACGAACAAAAAGATTAGCGGGAAACCGATTGAAAAGAATAGTGCCAGGCGATCACGAAAAAAGCGCTTGGTGTTAATACGCACAAATGTCAGAACGGTATACATCGAACGTTTCATTAGGCATTGTCCTCGAGGTCTTTGCCGGTTAAGTCAATAAAGACGTCTTCCAGATTCGCCTGCTCGACATGTTGCGATTTACTAAAACCACGCGCTAGCAACTGCTTAATCAGATTCTTAGGGGTATCAATAGCGACAATCTTGCCATTGTCCATGACGGCAATTCGATCACACAGTACCTCGGCTTCGTCCATATAGTGCGTGGTCATAATCACACTAATACCTTTGGCGCGCACTTGCTTGATTAACTCCCACAAGTGACGGCGCGCTTGCGGATCGAGACCAGTGGTCGGTTCATCCAAGAAAAAGACTTTGGGGCCGTGTACTAGGGCGGTCGTAATACTCAGGCGTTGCTTTTGGCCACCAGATAAACTTTCGACGTAGCTATCGGCCTTCTCTTCTAGTTCAACGTCACGCAAAAACTCCATCGGATCCACTCGTTCGCCATAAGCGGCCGCAAACATTTGAATAACTTCGGTTAGTTTGGTCTTGTCCTGGAATGCTGGCGTCTGAGGTTGCACGCCAATCATGTATTTAATTTTCTCTGGATCCTTGGCAACATCAATACCGCCGATTATAACCGTACCGCTATCGATCTCACGTAAAGTTTCCATCATCTCAAGCGTGGTAGTTTTGCCAGCCCCATTAGGGCCCAGAATGCCGAAAATCTCGCCTTTTTTAACCGAAAAACTAATGCCATCGACGGCTTGTTTGTCGCCGTAGCGCTTCTTTAGACCATGAACTTCAATCATGCTAGCCATATGCTTATAGTTTACTATAGTTAATAATTCTTGACCACAAAAAAGGCCCTCCTTTTGGAGAGCCTTTTGGCACCTGTTTGTTTGGTTATAATCATACTACCAAACGCGCTTATGGTGCAAGCCTTTATTAGACTATTTTTTCTTAGAAACTGTCAAGAAACCGTTGCGTGGGTTTTCTTTAACAACGCGGTCTGCTGGAAGGTCAACTGGTTGTCCCTTAGCATTCTTCTCTACCTTGGCGAAGAAGAAGATAGTTTGTGGTTTACCACCACGCAGTGTTACTTCTGTGCTGTGTAGGTAATATGTGACGCCCTTTGAGTTTGTGTGACTGTAAGCCATTGTTCTTATAACCTCCTATTAGTGCTATACGAGAGTTAGATTACAGCTTGCGCGTCGTGGTGTCAAGATTTAGATGCTTTTATAATGCCGATGGAGGATACTACGTAGTACCACTAGTGACACAAGCCGGGCAAGAATCATGGTCGCAATTACCAGGCAAACAGCCACCGACCAACCAGCGAAATCAGGCGACCAGACGGGTGATACGAACATGTGTTTATATAAATCCTGCGACGGTGCTTTGATCGACGTAATTAAGTTATTTTCAGCTGGATATTTCGCCAGTTCACCGATGGTACACTGCAAATAAGCATACGTGTAGCGCGTGAACTGCGGAGCGCATACTTCTTGTGCTTTTTTATAGATATTACCGTTAGGATTACTGTCTTGCGCGGCCTTGTCCTGGGCGGCTTGCAGGTCGCGCTTGTAGCTCCCCTCTAAATAGACACCGTTCCCCATATCGGTGTTCATATGCGCTGATACGTACCGTTGTAAATCATACAATCTACTAGCGGTTACGTTAGCGTCCCCGGTATCATCAGCCGCGATGACAGCGCTGCGCCGCTCGACCATGCCGATATTGTTAAGCCTCAAAAAAGTTGCCGCCACAAACACCGCTAAAATCAATAAAATAACTAACTGCCACGTCTTAACGCGCTGCAATCGCTTCAAATCTCGTTGTATTCGCCGTTTGTCAGCCACCTCAACCCCACCATCAATACTAAGCTTAGTATAACATAGGGACTACTTTCGATAGAGGTGAAAATGTGCAGTACCAGTCAGTAGCACACATATTGCTGCTATAAAGAAGAATGTCCTAAGGCCCTGGGCGTCACCGAAAATATTTAAACACATAAACAGAATCGTACAAGCAATAATCGCCCCAATACTAGAGAACACTTGTGACACCGATAGATATACAATTCGATTACCTGATAGATCAGCAGTATCAAACATACCGCGCATATACGACATCGTAATGCCAGTAGTCGCGATTTCATTGGTCACGTTCGTACCGACCACGGAAGCGACCCCATTAGCAAATGGCCGCGAGGCGTGGACTAAGGCATTAACAACGACGGTAATTCTTAATAAATCACCGCCTCTATGACGATCGATCAACCGGCCGTAGGCGTACGATACGCCAATCGCAGCTAATATCGTTACAGAAGATAGCGCACCCAAGCTAACATAAATCTCATTAGACAGATGAGGAAACACAACGGCAGCAATGAACAAGCTCCATACTATTCCGGTCGCCACTATATCAACGCCGACACCTAGCTGTGAGGTTAGGCTCCGATGAAATGTACGATACGACAGGTCACGAAACTTGACGTGCTGGCGGACCCTAGTCTGCTCAACGGTCCTAAATAGCGGTATCGCCGATAAGGCAAAAATTATTGCACCCACCATCATCACTGCTTGTGCCCCCAGCAATAATGCGACTGCTCCACCAACAACAGGGCTCATACCAATTGAAATTTTCTCTAGAATATTCATAAAGCCAATTTCCTGACCGGCGTGATCGATGCTCTTAACCTTAGAGAATTCCACCAAATAACTCAGGCCGTATAATGCCGACGATAATGAAGCGAGCACGCCCCAAATAATAATTGCGCTCAAGCCATAATTCGGCACCAACCCCAGGGCGACCATGGCTGGTATATAAATCAGATTGCTAAATAAGGTACCATGCTTGGGCCCAAAATAGGCGATTATATAGGCCGACACATAGTTCATGACGGCATTCGAGATATAGTAACATATCCAAAACAACATAATTACCTTGAGTGAATAGCCGGTCTGATAGAGATACACCGATGCGAACCCTGAAGCAATATTAAGTCCAATGATGCGTAAGGTGCGTGAAGTATATAGTTCAGCAACCTCAGAAAAGCTAACATATCTCCAGAAATGTCGCTTCTCTAATAGCTTATAAATAGTTCGTTTAAACATTTTTGATTTTACTTTTATTACTACCCTTATTAGACCATACCGAACACTCCTACTGCAAGTGATATACTGGTCGTATGAATATATATTTCTCTGGTATAGGTGGCGTCGGCATCGGTCCACTGGCCGAGATTGCGCATGATGCCGGCTACCACGTTACCGGGTCGGATCGCAGCAAGAGCCTCGTAACGGACCGCCTCTTAGCGCGCGGTATTCAGATTGATATAAGTGCTCAAGATGGCACCTATTTGCAAGCCGTGCATGACAAATCACCCCTCGATTGGTTCATTTATACTGCCGCTCTGAGCGACAATCACCCCGAGCTAGTACTGGCCAGGCGATTAGGGATCCGCACGGCCAAACGTGATGAGTTATTGGCACACATCATAACCGACAAGAATCTACAATTAATCGCTATTGCCGGTACGCACGGCAAAACCACCACAACCGGCATGATGGTCTGGACTTTGCAACAATTGGGTGTACCCGTCAGCTACTCAATCGGCACAACAATTAGCTTCGGGCCAAGTGGTAAGTTTGATCCGGCGAGCAAATACTTCGTATATGAGTGTGACGAGTTTGATCGCAATTTCTTACACTTCAAACCATTCTTGTCGATTATCACATCCGTTGATTATGATCATCCCGACACTTATCCAAGCGAGCATGAATATCTGGAGGCCTTTAGTCAGTTTGCCGCCGGTAGCAAGCAAGCTTTTGCCTGGGACGATCAACACCCCGAAATATATGATGGCCAAAACCATATCAGTTTAATTGAACCAGCCCAAGTTAATCAGCAGCTACGACTAGGCGGCTTGCATAATCGTCGCAATGCGACCTTGGTTCAGATTGCCCTCCGACGTCTCGGTGTAACACAGGATACCACTGATATATTATCTAGTTTTCCCGGCACCGATCGACGTTTCGAGAAATTAGCTGATAACCTATATAGCGACTATGGTCACCACCCAGTCGAAATTGCGGCCACCCTGCAAATGGCGCGCGAGCTATCAGATCACGTCGTACTAGTCTATCAACCGCATCAGAACACGCGCCAACATGAAATCATCGGCCAGTACAAAGACCAGTTCGAGTTGGCTGACGACATCTATTGGCTGCCGACTTACTTGTCACGCGAAGACCCCAATTTGCCAATCCTGACGCCCGAACAACTGACATCCGGCCTAACCAACAAGGTGCGCGTTCATATTGCCGAGCTTGACCAATCGCTGTGGTCAATTATCGACCAAGCGCGTCGTGATGGCAAATTAGTCATCGGCATGGGCGCTGGCTCGATTGATAGCTGGCTACGCAATCAGCTCAACTAGCCCCACTGTTCGTCATATTCTTCAAAGAAACAGTCATCGTTAAAGAAGCTGCGCGTTACGATCGACTCCGTACCCGGCGCCAACCGATATGCACCTAATCTGTGTGGCTGTACCCAAACCAAATTATCGTCTAATCTCACATCATCACTCTCTAGGCGGTAAACATGAGTTAATGTGGACGTTATGAGGTCGCTCGGTCCATAGACGCGCACGTAGGCTTCGCCAGCATGGCGCAGATTGATGGCCGCGAGTTGGAATTGATCCTCCACGATGCGCCTGATTGGCGCTGCGGCCGTCTGGTCATCGCTATATAAACGATCGCCTGGTAGTGTCCAGGTGTTAATGTAAGGCTGACGATCACGTCTTTGCAGCAGCAGATCACCGTTGCTATTTTGAACAACCAACACGCTCATAACGTCCGGTTGAGAGCTATGCGGCGCATTGTCCGAACTAGTCGCGCGCGCATAGCGTAGTCCCTCTAGGTTCAGCTTGTAGCCATCGTTCACTTTTGCAACTAGGCCACGGCGCACCAGGACCTGTAAGTGATAAGCAAATAAATTAGTTTCGGTACTTGGTGGTCGCAGGTCACTAAACCGAGCAGTCTCTCGCTCGGAAAGCAGATTAATAATATGTTGCTGTATGACGTGTTTAATTAAAATAGTTTTAGTCATATTTGACTCAAATAATTGTTGCTACATTGTCATAATAACACACCATAACACTATATTTACACTTGAAATACCTAGAAGGTATTAATTATTTATTAGTCAAGAATATATTAATTATATTATTTATTGACTTGGTGGTGGTGCACTGAGCTCAAGTACATCAGGACTGAGTGGATCACCATTAAAGGCATCGACCGCCCTGGCCTGGGCAGCTTGTGTATCATACAGCCCCTTAAATTGATCAAGCGCCGATTTATCAAGCGCACCTGACGTTGGATAGGCCTGAAAGTCACCATCGTTCTTGACTGCCTGACTAGTCACCGAGCTATAGCCGGGACGACTCAAATCTAATTGCGCCGCCCCGCTCGATTCATACAGCGCCATACTAATCACCACCAGGAAAATGGCGATGCCAATACTAATACCAATCAGCAATATATAGCGATGTTGGTCCCAGAATGATAATTCTGCTTCGGCGGCCACTACGACAGGCTCTTCCATTAATTACCTCCTCCGCTCAACTTATAAAAGTTTGTCGTAAAAGCGTTGAAGGCGGCGCTATAATCATCGATATACTGGTTCAGCTTAACAACATCGGCATGCACCTGCGACCGCTTAGTGCGGGCATCGGCAACTGCATCATAAAAAGTAACCGGCTCGTTCGTACAGTCGATATTCAAGGCATTAGAGAGACTTTCTTCGTAAGTCTGGTAGTCTGTGCGAAAAGTCGTGAGCGCCGTGTTGTAATTTTGCGTCACAGTCTCGAGGTCCTTGGAGTCAAGATGATTACTGTCGACTCGAGCGTTAAAGTGAGCCATCAACTTAGTTGTTATCGATTCATACATCTGACCGCGATTAACACGCAACAGTGCATCGTTAGCGTGTAGTCGAGCTATGGTGTTCTTGGCGGTCACGCAACTACTTTTAATTTGGCTGATTTGAGCATCAGTCATCGGTTGCGACTCGGCCGAGACAATACCGACAATCACGCCAGAGACGACAATGGCTAAGCCGATTCCAATAATAAGTTGCTTTAGTCTGAACATGTCTTACTATTATCTAACGTTAGGGGCCATTTGGTCAATCCTATGACGAACTTAGAGGTTCATTAGCTGGTTGAGGTTCGGGATTTGCGTCCCGCCGGGTATCAAATTGTTCAGTCCGCCACTACCGCCCTGTAGATATTGATTCACAAGGCTAGATATCGCAAAATACAAAGATACACCAGTAGCCACTATCATAATCGCAACAATAATCGAAAAGATCATCACGGTCCTACGGGCAAACTTTTTGTAACGGTCATACTCTAGCATCGGCCGATCCTGTTTGTCACGCATCGCACCTGACATGATTTGCGACAAATCGGTCACCACCCATATGCCGAAGCCGCCGAAGGTTAATAGTTTCAAAACTCCAGTCCATATCTTGCCTAAATAAAACCGATCGGCGCCAAACACACCCCACGCAAAACTAAAGAAAAAGACGGCCAAGAAATGCCGGCCAGCTGGCACAGGACTGACAACCGGTGATAAAGGCGGTTGCAAAGGGGGCGCGGCTACAATTTGCGGAGCCGGTTGAACGCTTGGCTGGACTGGATCTTGTTGCATGTTTATAAGTATACCATTAGCGTTTTATTGATTGCTGTTATGACCCTCAAACTCGTCGCTCACCAACCGACAGGTGGCGGCATCGAAGCCATATGCCGAGAAGATTAGAACCAGCGCCCTACGAACGCCAGTCTTAACCTTGTCTAGCCTAGCGTCTCTCTCAAAGCGACTCATTGTATCGTTAATATATGATTCAGATAATTCTACATTTGCCATGTTAATAATATAGGCGTCGTTGGCATTAATAGCCAGAGAAATAGTCTGTCACGATATCAAACGGCATTACACCACTCATTTGTAGTTCTGAGCGGAAGTCCTCTACCATAGCATTAGGACCAGATATATAGATTTTACTATCGGTCAAATTGCTTACATAGCGCTTCATCATATCGACACTTAGTCGACCGCGCTCACCCTGCCAATTACCAGTCGGTTCGGTAATGACAAAAACCGCACGCAGTCCGACAGTCTGACGCGCTTGCTCAATCACATCGGCATAAACTGCCATATCTTGACGCTTGATGGCATAAAACAAAGTAACTTGCCGATTGTCTCCATTTTCGATCATCTGATCCAGCATCGATCGAAACGGCGTTATGCCAATACCGCCGGCAATCAGCACCAGTGGCCTGTCGGTATTTCTCGGCAAGACAAAACTACCGCCGATCTGTGTTGCATGGATATGCGTACCTTCACCCAAGCTCAGTAGCTTACGCTTAAACGTACTCGGCGACTCTGGCACGACCAGCCCCAGACGCATATGCTCAGCACCCGGACGTGATGCAATCGAGAAGACTCGACGCGCGCCACGATCATCGGTCTCATCATGCGGCAAGGTTAGCTCGATGTACTGACCTGGTTTGAACTTGTATTGGTGGTTCGGTTTTAATAAGACTTCATAAACAGTCGGCGCAATCTGACGCGCACTAACAAACTTCAACTTCACTACGCGACGGGCCCCAAGCATGAATGAAAACAAATTGCCGATTGAGATCGCTACGTCTGGTTTTGACAGCCAACCTAGTTGCAAGCCACCCAGACCAGCAACCAACAAGGCATAAATCGTCTGCGAGCGCCTGGTAGTCGGTGATGTGAGTGGCTCGGTTAGCATAATTGTTCCCGCAAAGACCATCGGTCCCGATATAATCACGGTCTTCACCGCATCACCTAGGTCGTGATGAGCCAGCTTGGCCATCAAGACCGCCAGCGACACACTGACAAACATATATAGCCCGACCATCCAGAAATGGCGCAATTTCCAAGTCACTAGGAACCCGACAATCATCACGACCGGTAGCAAGAACAGGGTCGCCACCCACCAAGTCGCACCTAAAATACCCAGCAGACCACTAATAACTACC
>JAJYBZ010000006.1 GCA_021778755.1 bacterium
CCAGCCATAAAAATCGACTCACCTTTTGGTGGGTCGTTTTTTATAACCTGGCTGTCGGGATTCGGACCCCTTTAGGGGTGAGAACTGCCATGACGGCAGTTCGCAAGGCCGGAAGCCGGATGACGAATGTCTCCGACTGAGGCGGGGTCGTGGAAATTTGCAAAGCAAATTATCTGTGACCGAATCCCTCCATCCCAGCCAAATGTGACACTTTCAAATGAGACCCATATGGGTTGCATTTTGCTAGAGAGCTAGGTATTAAACCAATTAACAGAAGCCTGTCTTCGGTAGGCGATAGTCATTTTGACAAGCTTAGTTACCTATATTTTAAATATGAATTTAAGTTAAAATTCTAGGTCAGTCCGGGGCGATTGAGCTTGATTTGAATGACTAACCGAGTCTCTTTAGAAAATCGTATGTGGTCATCAAATTATAGAGTTTACCTTGATTGGTATCATTGCCCATTGGCTTAAGTTTCGCTTCCTCGATCGACTCCGAAACATACGTCGTTGCCTCCTCGAGAGTAAGCCATTGTATAGTAAACTGGGCCTCACCTTCGTCCTGTGGGTTGGCTACTCCCCCTGTAGTGTCAAGCGTTGCAGTATATCCGTTAACGAGGTATTTTTTGTCGAGTAGGTTGCGATACTGCACAATCGTTCCGATTGTTTGAATATTTTTTACAGTGAAGCCTAGTTCTTCTTGCAGCTCTCGGGTAATTGCATCGTGATCTGATTCGCCTGGTTCAATTCCGCCGCCAGGTAATAAACCTTTATTGAGGATTAAAAGTTGATTATCTTTTTTAATTACAACCTTCACGGTTGGTCTATCCGTGTATTGTATTGATGCATCTACTTGACCAATAGTCGCTAAAATATTCATACCTTTATAATATCACTCGATTTATCCAGGGGCACTCCCTGGATTAAAGCCGAACTCCCACCGATTTCTCGTCCGTTGGTTGGATATCTTGTATGCTATATTTCGCTTATGGTATACTACCTCTAGATATCATTTAACATAGCTAGAGAAGAAAGTACGATCGTATGAATTTTAGTAAAAACAGTGGACATTTCACTAATTACACAACGCTTCATAAAAATAGCACCTCTCTCTCTCTCTCTCTCTCTCTCTCTCATGGCTGTTGTGAACCTCATCCTCAAGGGCTACGCTTCACTGCGAGGACATTCACCGAAGCGCAGTAAACAACCTGGCTTCACTATCGTTGAGCTGTTAATCGTCATTGTTGTCATTGGTATTCTCGCCGCTATTACAATTGTTGCTTACAACGGTATTACTGCGAGAGCCAACATTGCCTCAGCGCAGTCTGCTGCTGACCAGGCAGGTAAGAAAATAGCCATCTACACTACCACTAATAGTGACCAAGTTCCCCCAGATCTCGCTACCGCCGGCCTCGTCAACTCTAGTAGCACTAGCTACCAGTACACACCGAACGCCACCGTCAACCCCCAAACGTATTGCCTGACCGCCACAACTAACGGTGTCTCGATGAACATCGCCACTGGCGGCACCCCGACGGCTGGCCCCTGCCCAGGTCACACCGGTACGGCTCCAAAAACCTTGGCAGATGGCTCGTCATGTCCAGCCGGTTACATTGTTGTCCCAGGCAGTTCCCTCTATGGAACAAAGGCTTTCTGCGTCATGAAATATGATGCTAAAAATGACGGCAGCGGTAACGCCGTTTCAACCGCCGCTGGTCTACCTTGGGTGAGTATCTCTCAAAATTCTGCTATCTCCACTGCTGCTGCAGCCTGTTCTGGCTGTCACCTCATCACCGAAGCCGAATGGTTAACCATCGCTCAGAACGTTGCGAGTGTGGCTAGCAACTGGAGTGGTGGTTCTGTGGGTAGCGGCTATCTTTATTCTGGACATAACGACAATGCCCCAGGGAATACCCTGGCGGCTGACACTAATGACGCTAACGGCTACGCCGGTGAAACCAACACCGGTGGCAACCAGCGCCGCACCCTCACTTTGACTAACGGCAACGTTATTTGGGACCTCGCTGGTAACGTCTGGCAGTGGACTAGTGGCACGACCACGGGTGGACAGCCTGGCAATCCTGGGTTTGGCTGGCGAGAGTGGAACAGTGTTCCTGGTACGGGCACCTTAACGCCCAATCCATTTCCATCGTATGGAATGCCAGCCGCCAGCGGCTGGACGTCTTCTCAAGGTATTGGACAACTGTATTCAGCGAGTGATGACTTGGGTGTCCGCGGCTTCTATCGCGGCAATGACTGGTACGACGGCGGCTTTGCGGGTGTTTGGGCGCTCGGTTTAAACTATTCGTCTAGCACCGCGTACGTCAACATCGGGTTCCGCGTCTCTCGGTGATGGTGCGAGGGAGTCGAGTGAAATGCCAGCCGGCGGGTATGTCCGAGCGACCGAAGTACTATCCTGGAGGGATACAGACTTTGACTAGAAGGTCTGTCCTTCTTACCTTGCTTATCATTTTGAGAGCGACGTTCCGATGATGATTTATTGTTAATCGTGAACTTTAGGAGTGAGAATTGCCATGTCGGTAATGCGCAAGGCCAGAAGCCGGATGACGAACGTCACCGACCGAGACGGAGTCGACCAATTTATCGAAGATAAATATGGGTGACGCGGAACGTGACCGAATCCCTCCATCCCAGCCCCCTATGGCCTACTTGCCGCTAGCCGCAAATAGTGCCATCCACTGCGCAAGCTTCATTTGTGAAGGTTTGATGTTGGCAGGTAGATTAATTGCATCTCTTGGAGCTTTGGCAAAGATCTTGGGGTCGGAAAAACAGCCGATGATGAATTTACGGTAGGCCGGTATTCTGCTACGTTCAATTAGTGGCTCTGGGCGATGTAAAATTTCAATTAGGACGGTGTCGACATTTGGATGTGGCCAGTAGTCGGTCCGCTTTAATGGTTTGCGAATGCGCACGGCAAATTCTGGGCCAATCAGCATACCTAATTGGCCAGTAAAGCGGTCGGAATCAGGCAGGAGCTTATTGGCGAACTGCTTTTGAACGATTAAATAGGTCGCCACTGGGGGGTTGGCGGCTTCAGTTATTTTGTGGATGATTGGTGAACTGAGGTGGAATGGAATATTCGAGAATATCTTGTACGGCGTGTTCGGCAGAGACATTGTCAGAAAGTCACCTTCCCGCACGGTCACATTGGGGTAGTCGGCCATATTTTCGCGGAGCTTTGTGGCGATGCGCGGTTCTAGCTCGATGGCAACCACTGATTTACAGCGTCCGGCCAGGACTGATGATATCGTGCCGCTCCCCGCTCCTATGTCGTAGACTGTATCGCCAGGTTTGATATTGCTATGGCCGATTAATTCCTTAATAAGCGCTGGATTGCGCAGAAAGTATTGTGAGTAATTAGCTAATCTTTTCATAGTACGTTGGTCCTGCCATTATACTACGGCACCGGTGTAATTAATCTATTGATTGATGATAATTACGAAGTCGTCAGTTGATTTGATGTCGTTCGGTAGTGCTGAGGTTATTGCCGTGACACCGAGTGTTGATTGTAATTGAGCCAGTGTTTTTGGCTTTTTGCCCTGGCTTTGATCGTACAAAGTGTACGCCCCCTGTCCGATATCTTTACTACTGGCATCGCCAATCGTATCGACGTTTAGGCCTAACTGTTGCAGGGCGGTTTGTTCGGTCTTGGCAGCACCAGCTTTGCCGGAAGCGTTATAGATAGCAACCGTAGCGTTCTCGGCGACGGCTGGGTTGGTCGATAACTGTTTCGATAAGTAGTTAATAATACTGCTAAAGTCATATGTTCCCGAGGTTGGCAGGACGACACTTTGGCCCTCGACCATACCGGTTGTGACGACCGTGTTCCCGGTAGCCACGAGGCTGACCTGTGTGATGGAGGTATTCGGTAAAGCTTTTGCAAAAGTCAGCATAGTCTTGATCTCGCCGCCGCTCAAATTGGTCGAAATATTGTTGCCAAAAGCGTCTAGCAGACTATTGAGGGCGATTGGATTAGCCAGGACGCTGGCTGTTGTGACTTTCTTTTGTAGGGCAATCAGAATCTTTTGTTGGTTGGCTTGACGGTCGAAGTCACCACGGTTCAGCCCAAAATTCTTGTAGGAATAGGCTCCGCTGTCAGACCTGGCGCGCGATAGGAACAGGGCCTGTGTACCATCCAGGTGATAGGTACCATCCTTGGGATAATAGACGTTTTTACAGGTGTATGGTCCTTTTGGACAGTCCCAGTCAAAGTTGGTGTCATAGATGCCACTAGCACCGTCGCCTACAATATTGACATCAATGCCACCAACTGCGTCGACTGCCTGTTTGAGTACGCTGTAGTCGGCGTGAACGTAATATTGCGGCGTAATGCCGGTGACTGACGCGACAGTTGCCATTAATTGTTTAGCGCCCGCGGCATCCTGCTGGGCATAATTAGGTCCTGGTGTGGCTGCCGAGTCGAAGAGGTTTGCGCCACACTCGTAGACGGCATTAATCTTGGCATAGTTGCCGACGTCGCAGTTATCAAGCTTGACCCAGAGGTCGCGCGGAATGCCAACGAGTTTGACTGTTTGATTCTTTTGGTCGATACTAGCTAACTCAATTGAATCAGTTAGCCATAGGCCACCGCCACCGGAGGCGTTTTGGTGGGCGCTATCATCTTGTGATGTACCAAACAGCAAGATATTGGTTCTACCCTGACTATCGGTCTTGAGCGGCGTACCCGGTGCGATTAAACTCAGGATATTACCACCGTTAAAAACCTTACCAGACACGATAAAGGCTTTAGCACCTATGTATCCTAGGGCGCTAAGGACAAGAATCAGTAGAATGGCAATTGTCCATATTACCTTCTTTTTAGTAAGGCGACGTCTGGGCTTTAATAATTTCTGCGGCTTGGTGATTGGTAGTAATTTAGGCATAGTGGGTCTAGTCGGTGGCATTGGAGCAAGCGGTTCTGTCGGCAAGACTATTGTTTCACTAGGTTGTTCATGGTTGTCGACTAAGAAACGCTCAGGAATTGGAGCAGTGTCTTCTGTGCGCGCGGCCGCTTGGCGCCGTTTGTGCACAAAACCATCGATACTTGGATAGTTGTTTGATTTCATAAAAAGCTTATCCTAGTATGCCGATTAGATTGATGTCTGTCAACGCTTGATTATACTAATTAACGTCTTAAAGATAGCTTATTTGGGCGATTTCTTGTCGCGCCAGATAAGCTTATAAATCTTGAGCTTGTCGGGTATTTGATTCAGTATGGGGATAAATGGAAAGGCAATCATTAACATAAAAAAGCTTCCAAAGATAAGTGCTGCATCACGATCGCCATTACTGTCGCCAGCTAGAATAGTGTGGTTCAAGATACCTATTGGCGCCAACCACCAGGCGCCTGGTGCCGAACCGGCTTCTTCGTGTAGCATGCCATACTGATCAGTTGTTAGGCTTAGACTAGCGGCTGTATCAGCTAGAACGCCGCTGTCAGACAAGAAACGGGTAACATAGGTAGTTGTATTACCGGGGCTTGCCTGGGCATTAGAGGCGGCCACGACTGGTTCGTACAATCCAGCCTGGGCCATGCCGACTAATTGGCTAATAATCATCACGACTGTATTCGTGCTTTTAATCTGGCTCTTGCCGTCCCACTTGCTCAGGAATGCGGTGGCATCACTGAGCTGCTGGTTCTGGGCGTCGGTTGTCTCAGCTTGAAAGACGGTCACCTGGTTGGTTGAGTTGGCTTGATTATTTAATTGCGCTAGATGTTCGTATGGCGCATAGATATATACTTGACGCGTGCTGTATGTGTAGGGGGCGATATTATCGACGTAACCGGCGGTATCAGATGTACCGTCGAATTCCTTGAGAAGCGTCGTGGCGACAGCGCCTGGGTCCCCTGTGGCGACTTCTTGGATTGTAATCGGTTTAATGTATGGTGACGGGAAGATGAAAGCTAGCGCCAGGACTAGGACAATTAAAACGCCGCCACGGGCAAATAGTAGCGTATGGTTAGCTGGAACTGTCTTAACTACAATCTCTTTCTTGTATGGTTTGGCAATACCGCGGACCCTAACTAGTAAGTAGTGACCGAATAATAGAGCTAGAATTAATAATGGAATTGCGGCAATGTGGATGCCGTAGATTTGTTGGTAGTTTAAGGTATTTAACCAATAGCCGAGGCCACTGCCGTTGTAGAAGTCGGCACCTTGCAAACTGCGCCATTGTGATGAAAAGTCACCTCTCAGTACGAAGCCGAACTCCGCCTCGAGGACGACGAACAGCAACATGAGGACGCCCAGCACCCAGGTCAAGCGACGCGGTTTTTTAAAAGCCGAGGTCAAAAAAACGATTAGTAAATGCATCGATATAAAGAGTACGAAGGCCTGAGTTGACCACATGTGAATACTACGGAAGTACTCCCCTGTTGGATTAGTCAGCCACCAGCTAGGTCCATTAATGCCGAGGAATACCCCGGTGACAATTAAGAGCAATAATGAGGTTGCCGACAAAAATCCTAGCGAGTAAAAGAATTTATTGGCATACGACGGTGCCTTTTGGATCATCAGTGGTTGCAAGATTTGTTTGATTGTTTGTGGCATATTAGAGCGACCTGTTAATAGTTTGATATTAACATCATACCACTTATGTTCATGCGCGGTAATATCTATTGCCAGGCAGAAGCTGCTATAATTAATAGAGGTAATTATTGACTAGGGGGTACGATGGCTAATATCAGCGCAGTAACTTTGAACAACGGTATAATCATGCCGCAATTGGGTCTTGGTGTGTATCAGGTCAAGGATGGTGACGAAGTCGAAGCAGCAGTTCTGGCCGCGCTCCAATCCGGCTATCGTTTGATTGATACTGCCTCTCTGTATGGTAATGAAATTGGTGTTGGCCGAGCCATCAAAGCCAGCGGCATCCCCCGTCAGGAAATATTTGTAACTACTAAATTATGGAATGACGATCAAGGTTATGACGCGGCTCTGGCCGCCTTTGATGTAAGTTTGAAAAAGCTGGATATGGATTATGTTGATTTATATTTAATTCATTGGCCGTCACCGAAGCGCGGCTTGTATGTTGAGACTTGGCGGGCCTTTGAAGAAATATATCGCCAAGGTCGTGCCAAGGCGATTGGTGTTAGTAATTTCCACCAGCCGCACCTCGACACGTTGCTAGAGAGTGCGACGATTACGCCTGCCGTCAACCAAATCGAACTTCATCCCGATCTACCTCAATTAGAACTGCGTGCGTACTGTCAAAAACTAGGCATTATAGTCGAATCATGGAGTCCGCTTGGCGGTGGTGGCGGTTCGTTGCTGGACCAGCCGGTCCTCGCAACTATCGGCCAACGATACGGTAAATCCCCTGCCCAGGTCGTGATTCGCTGGCATATTCAGAACGGTCTGGTGGTAATACCTAAATCGTCGCACGCCGAGCGCATTCAGCAGAATATTGATGTTTTCGATTTTGAACTTTCAGCCGCCGACGTGGAATTAATTAACGGACTTGCAGCTGACAATCGGGTCGGTCCCAACCCCGAAACTGCAACCTTTTAGCTTATTGATTAGCCGTTAGCGAAATTTTATAATTCGTCGCACTAGGACCTAGACGCTCATGTGGTAGCGGGTATATAATTATATTTAGTCATGTGAGTACTGGTGATTTATCAACTTTCCACCCACAGACTTATGCGAGAAGTCATCTTGCGCCGGCAAGCCTACTGGTAGTCATTTACTCTCAGGAAGCCACTGCTGTCCGCCACAGTTTAAAGGTAAAAACGGTCAACAGAACACGCTCGAACGGCGCGTTGTTCCTATCCGGATTACTTACTCCAAAACCCGTTCGCTGACCAGAAACCAAGTTGTCAGCTTATTTGCATTTAAATTAAATTTCTTGGAGTAAACAACTATGAACAAAAGAGACATCAACGAACAAGTTATCGTCACCGCCATGGGATTCAAGCGCGATTTGGCCGTCTACCCTCGTCGCATCGAATATCAAGGCTTAACCTACGACTTTATTGATGCCGGGCTGCGCTGTCTGGTGCGCCACGGCGGCCGTATCGCCGAAATCTTGACATTAACCGATGGCAGCGCGGATTTTCGCCTGCGCAGCGACAACCGCGGTTACAGCTGGACGCTGCTAAGCATTACAGGCTAATTGGCCAGGTGTGAGCAGCGGTTACACGAGCCGCGGATAACTATACTGGTCGGTACGATACTGTCCCCTATCTGGTTCTGGATATGGCTAATAAGATCTTGATGCAAATCAAGGTCTTTTACTTTGTCGCAAGTTGCGCAAATAAAATGACTATGCGCTGAGGGTCGACAGTCCAGGATCACTTGACCATGGTTGGTTAGGCTGCCCCCAATGGTATTGTCTCTAGCTAGTCTAGCGGTTGTACGATGGACTGATGGCAGCGTGACGTCAGGTAGGCGTAGTTTGACGCGCTCCCATAGCTGAGCATTAGTAGCGTGTTTTAATTTATCTAGCTCCTCAATGATAGTTGTAGCTTGAATAGTTCGTCTCATTTGTCTATAATAGGTTAATAATTGACTTTAGTAAACTATTAACGTTGTAAGGAGAGGAATCTATAAATGAAAATAACAGTTTATTCAACTGCTACTTGTGGATATTGCTATGCGCTCAAGCGTTGGCTATCTGATAACCAAATCGACTATACGGAATACCAAGTCGATCGCAACCCAATTGCCGCTAATTATATGGTGAGCTTGAGCGGCCAGATGGGTGTGCCGTTCACGACGATTGAACAGGACGACGGTCAAGTCGATAAGGTGTTGGGCTTTGATAAAGCGAAGCTGACCTCAATATTAATCAATTAAGCAGCGTAAAGCGCTCAGTAACTAATAAAAGGAAAATATAATGTTTGGATTTGGTCCTAAAATTGATGTTGATAAAATTAACGCAGAATTAAAAAGTGGCGCAGCCGTCTTGGTCGACGTACGCCGTGATGATGAATGGAATTATGGTCATGCGGCCGGCGCCATGCATCTGGCGGTCGATAACATTATGCGCGGTGACGTCCCGGTCAAAAATACAGAGGTTAAGGTATACCTGTACTGTGCATCAGGTGCTAGGGCTAGTGCGGCGCAGAGGATATTGCAACAACACGGTTACAGTGTCGAAAACCTGGGCGGCTTAAGTGGCTGGGTGCACGCGGGCGGCGCTACCGAATAATACGCTTACGGTATTTGTAAAAATCTGGCTATAAGGTATAGTTGTTGATATATAGGATAAAAATAAACAACAAAGGACAATTACTATGCCAAAAGCATCAAAAAACGTGTCACAAAAACAACTTTATGGGTTATTAACTGGTTTCGGACTGGTGCTCACTGTGGTTCTAGTTCTGGCGACCATTGGTGCCTGGGCGGGTTATACGTTCGCTACGAATCAAGTTGGCAGTCAATTATCTCAAGAGAAAATTTCGTTTCCAGCCGCTGGCTCAGTCGGATTTGATGCTAGTGAATACCCCACTCTGCAACAATATGCGGGTCAGCCTGTTAATAATGGCGTTAAGGCCAAGGCTTACGCCGATGATTACATTTGGCACCATATGATGAAAGCTTCGGGTGGTAAAACGTACGCCGAAGTTAGCAGTGCCGCCAAAGCCAACCCAGCCAACACGACATTGGCCGGTTTGAAGTCAACTTTGTTTCAGGGTGACATGTTGCGATCTAGCCTGCTAACAGCCTATGCGTTCTCGGTATTTGGTGTTATCGCCGGCTACGCCGTCATCGTCGCCTTGCTAGCAGCTGGCCTCGTCCTATTCTTGACATTCGTCGGTTTTATAAAGGCCAAGCGAGCATAGATGCGAGTCGTTATTATTGGTGGCGGTTTCGGTGGTATTAGAGCTGCGCTTAATTTAGCCAATAAACCAGGATTTGAAGTTAGTTTAATCTCAAAATTACCCTACTTTGAATACACAGCGGCACTATATCGCTTCGCCACCGGACGGTCGCAAAACGAGGCGGCCATACCGCTAGACGACTTTTTCGTCAATGATCGGAATATTAAACTTATCCAGGACGAAATTGTCGATATCGATAATGATGCCCGGGTCGTGACCGGACGGTCTGGCGAGCCATATCATTATGATGCGTTAATCTTTGCGATTGGATCAGTTGTGAATTACTTTGGGATCGCTGGACTCAGTGAGCTGTCATATAGTGTCCGTACCGTCAACGATGCCTTGGCACTTAAAAAGCACCTTCATGACGACTTGGTCGCCGGTCACGCCACTGAACGTAATTACGTCGTGGTTGGCGGTGGTGCTACGGGCGTAGAACTAGCCGGTGAATTTACGAGTTATCTGAAAAAAGTTAGGCGTCAGCACGGTATCAAGACCAAGTTTAATGTTGATTTAATTGAGGCTAGCCCTGGATTATTATCAAGCTTACCGACGTCTTTTACAGATAGAATTAACCGTCGCCTCAAGCGCCTAGGTGTTAAAATGTATTTCAATACCGCTGTTAAAGCCGAAGACGCAGCAGCGATTCAATTGCCGCGCGGTTCAATCAAATCGCACACCGTAGTGTGGTCGGCTGGGCTGACGAATAATCCTTTTTTTGACAAATACCCTAATCTATTTACGACCGGCAAGGGTGACAAGGTCGCGGTCAACGAATACCTCGAAGCCCTGCCTGGTATCTATATCGTGGGCGACAGCGCCGCTACGCAGTACAGTGGCTTGGCGCAGACGGCGATTAGTGACGCTAACTTTGTGACGTCAAACCTAAAACGTCAGCTGCGACACCAAACAAAGGTCGCCTATCAGCCCAAGCACCCGATTTACGCTATACCAGCTGGTCATCGTTGGGCGGCAGTCCTGTGGGGCAAGATGCGCTTTTATGGCTATTCTGGTTGGGCCCTGAGGCGACTGGCTGATTTGCGACTATATATTACTTTTCTGCCAATAAAAAAAGCCCTCACAATCTGGCGCTCAGGTAGCGAGACCGATGAGGTCTGCGCTACCTGCCAGCAGTAAGCTAGGCGATACGAACTAGTTGTAGTTTGTTAGCGGTAATACCATTACTCCACTCAACGATATCTTGCACGGTTTTACCAATTAGGGTTCTACCTAACGGGCTAGCGACCGAAATGCGACCATCGCTCGGATTAGCTTCGATGCTATCGACTAGCGTGTAGCGGAATAGTCGGCCTTGTTGGTCGATGAGGTCAACGATTGAACCAATCGCTACCTGTAGACGGGCTCGTTTCGACGGTAATAATACCGATGAAGCCAAGATCTGTCGTTTATTCTCTAACGACTCCTCGAGCATTTCAAGGGTCGCTAGCTTTTCAACTCGATCGAATAGCTCATCGTGTCCAGATGTCTTGTCGAGTTCATGTAGGCTGAGCCGGGCCATTTTAATATCATGTTCGAGGCTGCTGATTGATTTTTTTAATTCTCGCATGCCTTTTTTGCTTAAGATTCGTCGTGGTGTACTGATAGCTGATTTCATATCTTACCCTCCATTTATTTTATTTTGTTGAGTGTAATGCTATTGTCGCTCATCTTGCTGAGTCAAAGCTTAGGATTTGGAAAGTTTGGTTAATTTACCATCCTTGAGGCTAAATGTTCGGTCGGTCTTGCCGGCGATGTCCAGATCGTGGGTGACGGCAATAATTGTCGTGTTCTCGCTACGTGACAAATTATGTAATAACTCAAATATCTTTTGGCCGGTTTCGCTATCTAGGTTACCAGTTGGCTCATCGGCTAGAATGATAGCTGGTCGATTAGCTAATGCCCTGGCAATACTGACGCGTTGTTGCTGTCCCCCGCTCAGCCGCGATGGCTTACGGAGTTGTTGGTCAGCTTTAATGCCGACATCGCTCAATAACTTTTCGGCACGCGCTTTGCGTTCTCGGGATTTAACACCACCGAATTCAAGCGCTAGCATGACGTTTTCGAGCGCTGTTAGGTTAGGGATCAGATTGTATTGCTGAAAGACAAAGCCGATTTTACGTGCGCGATAAGCAGTCTGCTTGGCGCTTGATAGTTTGGCGATATCGACGTCATCGACATGAATATTGCCGCTAGTTGGTGTATCAAGTGCGCCTAGCATGCTCAGTAGTGTACTCTTGCCGCTACCTGATTTACCAATAATACTGACGAACTGTCCGGTGTCGACATCTAGACTGACATCTTCTAGGGCTTTGACAGTCCCGCTGGGGCTATTGAATGATTTGGTGAGGTTTTTGACAGATAACATGATAATACTCCTATTCGGACCTTAATACTTCGGCGGGGCGAATTCTTGATATAAACCAAGCTGGTACGGCACTACCGATAATCGCAATCAACAGGGTGATGCCGATGGCAGAAGCGAATACCTGTGGTGTAATACTGCTGGTGACTTGGGTAAGATTGGTGCCAATTTGGCCCAGGCCACGTTCAAAGGCGCGACCGGGTCCTCTATTGGTACCAGTTGTGGCGGTTGTTGACGATTGACTACTAGTGACGAGTGAACTGGTCATTGGACCGCTAACTAGTACACCTAGTCCGAGTCCAACGATAGCGCCAATAATAGTCAGAGTCAGGGCTTCGGCGACGAATTGAGCCACTACCTTCTGGCTGGTGCCGCCGATCGCCTTGATGACACCTATCTCGCGTCGGCGTTCACGCACGATCATAACCATCGCTAGTAGCACGATGACCGCACCGGCGATTGTTGCGCCGATAACACCGGCTAGGGCTAAGTTAGCGATATTCGATAGCGAGGCGACGCTTGTTGCGGCTTGCTCGGCTTCACTGGTAATGTCGGCCTTATCGCCGAACGAAGTCTTGAGCGCGCTTACGACAGCATTGACGTTGTCGCTGCTATCGACCTTGGCGATGACGTGCGTAACGTCCCCGGGTTGGCTGGTGAGGGTTTGCAGGGTGGCCAGAGGCATAATGATACCGCTGTCTTGGAAGGTGTTACCGGTTGTGAAGATACCGCTAACTGTAATCGTTTTGCCATAGGCCGTGAATGTACTGCCGGGCGTTAGACTGTTTTTCGTGGCAAGTGTTGTTCCGACCAAGGCGACTAGGTCGCTACCCGATCCGTTAATCGTTGAGCCACTGCTAATTGTCAGGCTGCCACCGTTGGTGGCGACTGAATCAGGATTAGTAGTTCCTGTGACGGCTGTACGTGGCGTAAAAGCTGGCCGTGTGGCTGCACTGGTACTATCAGCCGTAGGACTGGTGCTGCTGGATGCCGCTGGGCTGTCAAAGCGTTGCTGACGCTCGCCAAAACTACCTAGTTCTAGCGATGACGTTAGATTGGTATCGGTTGAGCCTAGCTGATCGCTCAGCGTTGCAGTGGTGCTACTGATGTGCGGAGTTGCCTTAATCGTAGCTAATTGGTCGCTCGTGAACGGCGTACCGCCACCGGCGAAACCATTAATACCAGCTGGATTGATTGTTACGAGTGTGCCGGCACTACTTTTAACGTCGGCGATTTTGGCATTGACACTACTGCGGGCTACTAACATGCTCAGAATTAAGCCAATGCTAATTGCTAGCATTAGGACGATAGCGCCGCTGCGTAGTGGGCTGCGCATGGAGTTTTTGACGCCCCTTGATATAACATTCATGATTCTAATACTCTCCTTGATTAGGTATTTATAGGCGGAGTATAGTTAGCGCGACTTAGATTTTGCTTGGGCTTTTTTGAATTGTAGGCAGCATGACTTTAAAGATAGTCGACTTGCCTGGCGTACTCGTGACGCTCAATTCACCATTATGTAGTTCGACGATTTTTTTGGCCAGTGACAGCCCTAGGCCGTAACCTTTATTGTCTTGTTTGGTACGTGAGTTATCGGCGCGATAAAAGCGATCAAAAATATGTGGCAAGATCTCGGCGTCGATGCCTGGACCAGTGTTTTTGACTGTAAAAGCTAATTGTTTATTGCTAGAGGAGATAGTTACATTCACCGGTGAACCGCTAGGGCTATATTTCAGGGCATTATCGATAAGAACTGATACTAACTCGGTTAGCGCAGTCTCGTTACCTTCTACTAGTGGATGGGATGAGGTTTTGACGACGACACGCCCACCTGGTTCATCGTATAGATCTATCACCTCCCTAGTGATATCTTGTATATCGACAGCTGTTCGCTCAAGTTTATCGTGATCTAGCCGGGACAGATTTAGTAGCATCTCAGACAGGCCGGTTAGTTTATCAACCTCTTCCAGGTTGCTATATAAGATCTTTTCCAGGTCCTGCTTGGTCGAGTCTTTGTCGCGCAGAGCGACCTCTAGCTCGGTCTTCATGGCGGCTAGTGGCGTGCGTAGTTCATGACTGGCGTCGCTCGTGAAGCGTGTCTGGGCGTCGTGGGCCTCCTCGATCGGTCTGAGTGTGCGCCGAGCCAGCAAGAAACTGATGACACCGCCACTGACCAGAATAATAACATTGGCATAAATTAGCTCTATCACGATATGACTGGACGCTTCGCCTAATTCGGTGGTTCTAAATAGGTTGTTGGGATCGGGCGCCATGCCGCCAGTAATGCGTAAATTACTCTGTAGTTTGGTCAACCTGACATCAACTTCGTGTGAGGTGGTCTGATAAATCGCTACGCTGAACAGGATACTGATGACCATCAATATTAACAGATACCAGCCAGTCAACTTCAGAGTGGCCGACTGGAACATCTAGTTGTTTCCTAGCTTGTACCCAAATCCTCGAACGGTGTGAATTAGGTTGGTTTTAAACGGCTCATCTATCTTGTTGCGTAGGTATTTGACATAAACCTCAACCGTATTAGGTAAAATATCGGCATCGTAGTTCCAGACATGGCTAATAATAGCGTCCTTGCTGAGCGTGCGGTCGGGGTTGCGCATGAGGTATTCTAGAAGCGCAAACTCGCGACTGGTCAAGTTAATCGTTTTATTGTCACGTTTCACGACGAAATTATTCGTGTCCAGTGATAAATCTTCGACGGTTAATACTGAGGCTTGCTGTTCGGTGGGGCGTCGAATTAGGGCGCGCACACGGGCTAGTAGCTCCTCGAGGGCGAACGGTTTGACTAAGTAATCATCGGCGCCGCCATCAAGGCCTTTGGTGCGGTCACGTACGCTACCGAGAGCTGTCAATAAAATTACTGGGGTATGAATCTTGGCTTGACGCATTGCTTGGACAATCTCTAATCCGTTATATTCACCCGGTATCATGCGATCAATAATCGCCGCATCGTAGGGTTCGGTCGTAGCCATGGCATAGCCATCATCACCGTCGTATGATACGTCAACGGCGTAGCGTTCTTGTTCTAGGGCCTTCTTGAGGGCATTCGCAATTTTGTGATCGTCTTCGATAACTAGTATTCTCATAGGCCTATCTTATATCTTGAAACTGAGAGCTACCTTAGTTTCTAAGCATTCACTTTCTTATATTTACTACTCCACGACTCCATGTCGATAATAATCGGCAACAGATCCCTGCCCTTGGCAGTCAGGCTATATTCACACCTGGAAGAACCAGTCGTGGTCGTTTTGAGTATAATACCTTCTTGCTCTAATCGGTCTAATCTGGCCGAAAGCGTACGAGGGTTAATACCGTCTGCTGAATCTTGCAATTGGCAGAACCTGACTTTGTTTTCGTTGATAAAGAACCGCAGCAATAGCGGTGTCCACTTGTCACCTAGTATCTCGGTTGCGGCTTTGACGCAGCCGACAGACGTTTTTAGTGCTTCCATATATCAATTACTATACATTATGTAGCGAATGTTGTCAAAATCGGATTCTAGCCCTGAAGTGTCAAAGGTTTGACTAACAGTGTATAATACGCAATATGAAAGTAAAACTTGAAATAGATACAAGAACGTTTGTGCGGTTTTGGTTAGTTGTAATTGGCTTTGGAGCCGCGGCAGCAGTGATTTATAGCGCCAGGACGGCTCTTATTATCGTGGCTGCAGCCGCCTTTTTGGCATTAGCTCTAAACCCTCCGGTCAGCCGCTTGGCTAAATTTATGCCCGGTAAAAGTCGCGTTGCCGGCACGGCGCTAGCCTATGTTGCCGTTGTTTTAACACTGAGCGCCTTCATGTTCTTGGTTGTACCGCCGATTGTGCAGCAGACTGCTAAGGTTGGCGAAACAATTCCCGGCCTAGTGCGTACCGCCACTGAACAATACCAGGGTTTAAACTCGTTTATTCAACATTACAATCTGCAGCCACAGGTTGACAGTATGCTGAATTCGATCAAAAACAGCGCGTCATCGCTGGCGGGTACGGTTGGGTCTAACCTAGTATCTGGCATCGGCTCGTTATTTTATGGTATCGCGACCGTCATCATGGTGCTAGGCTTGTCGTTCTTTATGCTGGTTGAAGGCCCGATGTGGCTAGGTCGGCTATGGAGTTTGTACACCGATGAGGACCGCATGAATTACCACCGTTTGCTATTACATCGGATGTACTCGGTCGTCACTAGTTATATTACTGGCCAGCTGACCGTATCAGCACTTGCCGGTGTGGTGGCTAGCAGCACGGTGTTCGTGTTAAGTTTGATATTTAATGTGCCGGCAAACTTTGCGATTCCAGCGGCGGCGATTATCTTTATTTTGTCCTTGATTCCGATGTTCGGTGAGATGATTGGCGTGATTCTGATCGGTTTAATCTTGGCGTTTAACGATTTTTCGGCGGCGATTGCGTTCGTGGTATTTTATGTAATTTATATGCAAGTTGAGAATAATTACATCGTACCAAAGATTCAGTCGCGTAAACTGGAGCTATCAGCCCTGGCGATCTTGATATCGGTGATTATCGGTATTTACATCTTTGGTATTGCTGGTGGTATTATCTCGATACCGATCGCCGGTTCAATCAAGATTTTTGTCGAAGAATACATTAGTCGTCAAAAAAGCAAAAAACATAAGCGCGGTCTTGGCGCGGTCAAATTAGTCAAAGTTGAAGACTAGCCTAGATATTCCCAGACTGGCCCATGAGCGGTGTCGCGTATTGTGACGCCGCTTTTCTCAATTTCCTGACGTAATTTATCAGATGTCTTCCAATCTTGGCTACTACGCGCCTGTTGACGCTTCAGAATTAGACGCTTGATGTCGTCAGATACATCGGGTGTCGTTGTCAGTAACTGCAAGCCAAGTGTTTGGTCGATCGTGTCCAGCAGCTCAATGAATGCATGTTGATGAATATCTGCTAGCGGGGCGTGCGTTAGTCGCGAAAAAGCTTCGTCGACGATCACTAATGCTGCTGGTGTGTCTAGGTCATTGTTCAGTACTTCGAGAAGTGCTTGTGAGGTGGCATAGAGTGAAATTGTGCCCTTATCGGTACTTTTGTCATCGTCGTCGCGCAAGGTATCATGTGTTTGGTGACGCATCGCCGCTATATTACGCCAATTACGCAGGCGGTTCTGGGCAGCTGTCAAATTCTCGAACGTAAAGTTACCTTCGCTTCGGTAATGGGTCTGCAGGACAAACATGCGATAATCGTTTGGTGTATAACCGCGAGCTGTTAGATCGTCGATTGTATAGCCATTACCGAGCGACTTACTGATTTTTGTGCCATTAACCTTCAAGTGGTTATTATGTAGCCAGAAGTTGCTAAGGGGCTTATCGGTGACAGCTTCGGACTGAGCGATTTCATTTGTGTGGTGGACTGGGATGTGGTCGATGCCGCCAGTATGAATGTCGAGTGTCTCGCCAAGTAACGTCATGGCCATCGCCGAACACTCTAGATGCCATCCGGGGAAGCCCATGATCAGCTTACGGTCTTCTGTATTCTTGCTGCTGTCTTCTAATAAATCATCAGGTGTTTCCCACTCCATATCGCGCTTTTCGTCATTTGGCGAGAATTTCCAGAGAGCAAAATCGCTTGCATTATGCTTTTGAGGGTTCATTTCAACGCGCGCTCCAGCTCGAAGTGCCATCAGGTCTAGGTGCGCAAAATCAGCGTAGCGCGGGAATTTACTGGTATCGAAGTAGATACCGTCATCAATTTGATATGTAAAGCCTTTGTTCTTAAGCTTGCGAACTAACTCGAGTTGTTGCGGGATGTAGTCGGTTGCTTTGGCGATGTGTTGCGGCTTGATTAAACCCAATTGATCAATCTTGTTTACGAAATCCAACCCATAGAACTGAGCGACTTCCCAGGCGGTTTTGCCCTCGCGCCGGGCGCCCTTTGCTAGTTTATCTTCTCCGTTATTAGCATCACCTTCGTTCTCACCGGTTAAATGCCCGACGTCAGTGATATTCATGACGCGCTCAACGGTGTAGTCATTGGCCATTAAAACCCGAACCAAGATATCCCAGGCGATATAACCAAACCAATTACCAATGTGTAGATAGTTATAAACGGTCGGTCCACAAGTATAAAGTTTGACCAAATTTGGTGTTTGCGAGATAAACTCGTCATTATTACCGGTTAACGTATTATGAAGCCTGAGTGCCATCATCTAGTCCTTTTAAGGCCTTGTCGGTTGCTGTTAGTAATTCTGGTAGTATTGTATCAATTGGTTCATAAACACGGAAGCCGGCGGCATAGGCGTGTCCCCCGCCACCGAAGAACCCGGCAATTGTAGCCGAGACCGGTAGGTTGCTGCGTATTTTAGCCGTTAATTTACCGTCAGGATAAGTTTTGATTGCAATACCAATTTCAACACCCTCGACTAGGCGCATCTCGTCTAATACCAGGACGCTGGGGTTATATTGATCACTATATTGCTGAATTTCTTCCCAGGGAATGCGAATAAGGGCCAACTTACCGTCTAAGAGGTATTCGATACGTTCAATCAAGATTCCCTTATATTTAAGTATCTCGGCCGACTTTTTCATAAATTCACGACGACGTTCTTCGATGGTCGCTGGCGAGGCACCTAGCGCCGCTAGTTTGGCGGCAACTGTGTAGGCGGCTTCACCTACGTTCTGGGTACTGAGACCCAGGCTATCCGATAACATAGCAGCTAACATGTTCTCGGCCGCCTGTTGGTTAATTGTCCATCCTAAGCTCGAGGCCATATTGTATATCACTTGGCTGGAGGATACGGCTTCTTCAATGACCATTTCGTGTTCGAAACTCAGTGTTGCAGCGGTCTCAATATGGTGGTCGATCACTAGTACTGGGTGATTATCTAGGAAATGACGCGCGCCTGGAATCTGCAAGGCTTTACTGATGAGCGTATCGCTCGAGGTATCAACAATAATTGCCAAATCGGCCGACATGTCAAAATCTTGCGTCACGCGGTCCCAGCCTGATAAATAATGCAAATATTTAGGCATCTCGACGTCGCAATACAAACTGATTTTTTTACCTAAATCACCTAATATCTCTTCTAATGCCAATGCGCTTCCCAGCGAGTCACCGTCAGGATTTTCAGCTTGGATAATAAGGATATTGTTGGCGCTTTCGATAAGTTTTTTGGCAGATTCAAACATTGATACCAGTATACCAGACTACAACGGTGACCCGGTTGAAGTTGAGGCATTCGGCGTACCGGTCCAGGTCCAGTTCGGGCTACTACCATCGGCATAATTATACAGGACTGGACCTTGCGTCATCATGGCCATCGTTGCATCAAATGTTGCTCCGACGGGCATTTGATTGCCGCTAGCAGCCGCATCAATACGGGCTTGACCGTAAAATGCAGTAGCAGTAGTTGTAGGTGTTACGGTGGCACTAACCCGTGTCCAAGTATTGGGCACAAGAGTCACTTGACTAGCGCTATAGGGAGTTGGTCCGGGATTGGTAAATATCATCGGCGTAAGAGTTAGTGCAACCGTAGATCGTACATAAATCGACCAGGTGTAGGCAAGATTGGTCTGAAGGGGAACTGTCGAATAGTATATCCCCTGCACGATTGGCCCTGAAGTGACGGCCGTCGTAAATGTTAACCGTTGGTACCCTCCATTGGTTGGGCCGCCGCTAGCCGGCCATGACGATGTCTCTGCGCCATTACCCCACTCCTGCGCGTACTGATATGTACTTGAAGCTATTGGACTTAGAACTAAATTCGTCACACTACAACCACCCACTTGTGGAGTATTGGTAGTACTGTTTACAAAGTATGTCAGGCTTGAAGCAGTATTGGTTTCTGCAAGACAGTAATAGACTGGTGTAATAGAGTTATTAACTATATAGCTATAGCTAGTACCAGGACTAGCCTTTAGCCCTGCACCATTATTAGCAGCAGCTACTGTAGCTGGATAAGCGCTATTAGTTACTTGATCCATAGCTAGTTGTTTAGCGGCACCTTCCAGGTCTGACTGTAAGGCGGCAGTTTGGGCTCGTTGTTGGATGCCGTTATAGGCCACGATGGTAATTGCAGCTAGGATACCGATAACGACGATGACTATGAGGAGTTCGACGATAGTGAAACCAGAGTGACTATGGTTCATTTTGTTTTGTTTTTTAGATATGTTGCCCTGCATTATTAAATTGAATTATGAAGTACAAGCGGTATTTAATCAATGACATACGTGAACGAACGCGAACCTCGATCTCGTAGAGTACGATAACTCAAGACAAATGTGTTAATATCGTGACCCATTGGTTCATAGCTAGGTAGACGGACCATCAATGTGCATAGTGCATTGAATTGTACCGTTGTTCACGGTACCTATATTACTATTTGGTAAACCGCAATCCGTACCCGTACCTTTTAGGGAGTAGACAATAGTCACCGGTTGAGGCTGACCATTCCAGGTTGCGCTTGGGTCATATTCATAGCCAACACCGTAATTCCCTACATCTGTTTTGCCACTAGGGGCGCTAGGCGGAGTACCGATCGTCGCCAAGTTGCTCAGTAACGCCGTGCTTCGACCACCTATGAACCATCCCCAAAATTGACACGTGTCGTCATTGGTCGCACAATATGTGGCAGACCCACCAGGATTACGATAGGGGTAGCTATCGTTAGCTGCAATGTAACCGTCAACTAATTCAACCGTATTGCGCACGGTGGCAATCACCGCCGTATTATATGCTCGGTCTTGCACTCCGTTATACACCACAATGGTAATTGCAGCTAGAATTCCAATTACAACGATGACTATTAAAAGTTCGACAATAGTAAAACCGGCAGATGAGACTAAGTTACTTCCTCTCTCTCTCTCTCTCTCTCTCTCGATAGCTAAGGTTGATATGTTGATGCATAGTTATTAACATCTTAACATAAGCAGAACAAACTAATCAAATAGATGCCCCATTAATTACAGGTCGCGGCGGCCTTCTAGGGCATGTGTTAGGGTGATTTGATCAGCATACTCCAGGTCGACACCGACCGGAATGCCGCGGGCTAGCCTGGTCAGCTTAATGCTAATACCGGCATCTAGGATGTGTCGTTGTAGGTAGAGGGCGGTTGATTCCCCCTCGACACTAGCATTGGTGGCTATGATTACCTCTTCGACATTGTCGTCAACGAGTCGTTTGAGAAGTTCTGGGATGTGAAGTTGTTCTGGTCCGACCCCATCAATTGGACTAATCGCTCCGCCTAGTACGTGATAAGTACCGTTGAATTGTCCGGTGCGTTCTAACGATATAATATCGAGCGGTTCTTCGACGACGGCAATTAGTTGTTTATTACGACCTGGGTCGCTATACAGGCTCGAAACGTCATCGCTGGAATCAATCAGAGCAAATGTTATTGGACAGCTTTTGACACCCGTGTGGAGTTGTAATATAGCGGCAGCTAATTTATCGCTCAGATGAGGGTCGGCACGCAGTAAATACGAAGCATATCGCTCGGCGGTACGCGCCCCAACGCCCGGCAGTCGTCCTAGCTCGTCGATCGCTTCAACGAGTGCTGATGGTAAAAGCTGTGCCAAGGTATGAGCCTTATAGTCCCAGGTTACCTAGGCCGCCCATGAGTGGTTTCATCTTTTCAGCGGCAACTTCTTGCGCCTTAGCAAGCCCATCGCGAATTGCTATCTCCAACCAGTGCTCTAGTTCGGCGATATCATCCAGATCAACCTGTGCTGGGTCGATTTTGATACTTTTAACCTTCAATTCACCGGTAACTTGAACAACCACAGCACCGTCACCTGACTCAACTTCAATAATTTCCTTTTTCAGGTCGTTTTGCGCCTTGCGCAGTTGATTCAACATCTTTACTTGATCGAATGCCATATAATTGCTCCCTCTGGTATAGTATTACGTTCTAGTATACTTTACCGAGCCTACTTTTTGTAGACGTAAAAACGATCGGCATTAGTGGCGCGCGGTGACGTCACGATACGCTCAATAATATAGCCAGCATAGTCACCTTTTGCCTGGCGGGTCGCCGTAAAGCTATTACCACTCGGCGTCAGACTGACGGTTAATTGTTTGTCGTGCTTGGCGACGACTGAATAAAACGGTAGTTGATCACTAGCGACAACTAGCTGCTTGGTATCCTTAGGTAGTAGTGATAAATCTTGCGAGAAGTTCGAGACAGTTTGAGGACTGTAATGGTAGCCATAGGCGTAGCGTTCCAGGCCAGATAATACCAGTGCTCCAACTAAGATAACCAGAGGAATAAGTCCAGCTAAGCGGGCGTAAGGATTACGCGGAAATAGCCCATACCAATTACCCAGCAGGCTACCCAGTCCCGTGCTCAGTAGTAAAACAAGCGGTAGGAACGTGATGCTCGTAAAGAGCGGATTAATGACAATAATTGGAATCAGACAGATGATCCAAGTGATTATTAAATAACTTTGGGTACTCTGCCTGGTTCTAATCAGACGGTAGGCCCCAAAAGCTATTAATAGCGCCGAGCCTAACCCAAAAACCGGCGTCATTAGCAAGGTCGAACTCGGGGCGGCAAAGCCCAGATATTGTTGAAATAAGATTGGCATATTAACCGTTAAGTCAGGCCAGGTATTTGGTATACCCAGGATGGTTAGTAGCAGACTGGGTGTTTGGTAGATACCGTATATTAACGGGATTACTAATATAACACCTAGAATGAAACCGATAAGTAGTCGTACGCGCGACAGCTGTCTGATGATATAGCGCAAATGTGGGTGCAGAACCGCTGCTAGTCCTAGCGCAATGATGGCGTAGATGCTGAGTGGCGTATATAGGCTTAGGGCTATGACGACAAAAAACAACAATTTCCATAACATGCGCGGCTGTTCGCGTCGGGCTATAAGCGTGCCTAGTAGTAGTAACATGACCGACCAAAAGATATACAAAATATCTGGTGTACCACTTTGGGCAATGAACAGGAACTGACCGGTCGTGATAGCGATAATTGATCCTAGGACGGCAATATTACGCTTGAACCACCGGCTAAGTAGCAGAATCAAACCGACAGCTGACATAAATGCCAGAATCAGAGACGGCAACTTGATACTAAAGTTACTTACACCGAACAGGTTGATGCTTAATTGTTGTAATAAATGAAACGGTAGATTCGTGACGGCGTAGCTGTTGATATCAGCTAGCGATATAGTTGAGCTTTTGATAACTGCATGTATTTCATCATTTGAGATGCCATTTGGCACATAGAGGCCGGCAAATAGTAACACTCCAATTAGCAGCAGGCCGATTAGACCGTAGCCTATTTGGTAACGCCAGCGATAGACGTAAAATGATGTGACATCAATACCCATATATTACATTAGATTATAACACGTCTAGCTGTCGTGCTTACGGTCAAGCGACATGAAACGTAGGCGCTCTGGATGGAAGTACAACTCGACTTTACCGGTTGGTCCGTTACGGTGTTTAGCGATAATCAAATCGGTAATATTCTCGCGCTCGGTCTCGGGGTTATAATACGCTTCGCGGTAGATGAACATGACGATATCGGCATCTTGCTCGATTGATCCAGACTCACGTAGGTCAGCTAGTTGAGGGATTTGTGGACTGCGCGATTCCACCGAACGCGATAACTGTGACAGGGCGATAACTGGTACGTTAAGTTCACGAGCGATTAGCTTGAGGCCACGACTAATTTCGCTCACCTCTTGAACTCGGTTACCGTCGCTGCGGCCACTACCTTGCATTAGCTGCAAGTAGTCAACAATAATGAGGCCTAATGGTTGTTCGTGGGCGGCGCGGCGTGCCTTGGTGCGCATCTCTAGCACACTAACGCCTGGCGTGTCATCGATAAAGATTGGCGCTTCGGCCATCTCACCCATCGCATCCGATAATTTACTAAAGTCATCATCCGATAAATTACCAGTACGAATATTCCAAGCATCAACCCCGGCGGCGTCAGCCAACATACGGTCAACTAGCTGCTCTTTACTCATCTCGAGGCTAAAGAATAATACCGGTTGTTTAGCGACAGTTGCGACGTTATAGGCTAAGTTGGTCACGAGGGTCGTTTTACCCATAGCTGGACGGGCGGCTAAGATAATTAAGTCGCTACGTTGCAGACCGGCGGTCATGTTGTCTAGGTCGCGGTAGCCAGTGCGGATGCCGCGTAATGTACCTTTGTTGCGGTGTAGCTCTTCCATACGGTCGAAACTTTCGGTTAGAATACTTTCGATACTGACTAAGTCTTGCTTTAAGGATTGGTCGCTAACGGAGAATAATTCGGTTTCGGCTTTTTCAAGTAATTCTTGGGTGGTTGTATCTTCGTTATAGCCCAATTCTGAGATCTCGCCGCTGGCTTTGATTAGGCGACGACGGACAGCTTTTTGGGCAACTAATTCAGCATAAGCTTCGGCATGAGCGGACGTTGGTACATAATTAGTCAGCTCGGTTAGATAAGCCGAACCGCCAATGATTTCGATCTCGTTTTTGCGCTTTAGTTCATCTGTGAGCGTCAATAAATCGACTGGGCTATGTTTCTCGTATAGACGCATCATGCCGGCATAAATAATGGCGTGACGCTTTTCGTAAAAGTCTTTGGCGGTGACGTGTTCGGAAATGTCGGCTAAGGTTTCTTCGTCAATCAGAACAGCACCCAAAAGACTCTTTTCGGCATCAATGTTCTGGGGTGGTATTTTACCTACCGGTACTTCTTTAGCTGGCATTATCCTCTACGACGACCTCTTCTCCTCCGCCCATAATAGCAGCAACGGCGGCCGCTTGGCTATCCTTTGGCGGCGGCGCTGTGGGTATCGTGTGGATATCCAGTCCATAAACGCCGACCTCTGCCAGGCTTTTATAGAGCAGCGAGCCGTATTTGACGTCATCGAGCTTTTTCTTATAAAACTTATTGCCGGTATATAAAGTTAGCTGGTTGCCTTCTAGTACGTAATTACATTTAGATAGAACGCTATAGACCGCGACGTACTTTTGGCGGGTGTTTTCGATCAACTTTTCCCAGTCAAACGCGGCTTCGGCTACTGGTACTGCGTCACTGATATTAGATTTTTCTAATGTTTTATGATCGGCAAGCTGGCTATCTACTACTTTCGAACTAATACTGACTACGTCCTGTGTGGCCTGCTTTTCTAGTTCAGCGATTGTCGCCGTGACGCCAGGTGCTGGCACTGCTAGGGCGACGGTTTTGGTCGCCTGTTTAGGGGTTGCAGCTGTGCCTAGGACGCTCAAAAGCTTAAGATTTGGCTGTGGGTGCTTGGCGACGTCAAGTAGTGTATCGAGCAGTGGTAATAACTGCGGCTTGTCGACGATTAGTTCGCGGACTCGCTTGGTTAGCTGTTGTGACAAGATAATTCCGTTGATGCCCTGGTCGTAAGCTTGATCTAGAAGTGTCACTAATTTGGCGATGCTATGTTCGTCGACGGTTGAGAGTATTTGGTCTACCGTGTCTTTGGGCGCTATGCCCAGGGAAGCTTCGATTAAACCGGCGGTGATGCCTTCGGCGCTATCAACCAAGCTGGCGAGTTGGTCTAGTAGGCTAATGCTATCGCGAAAGCTTCCATCGCCGCGTTCAGCAATCAGTTCTAGTGCTTCGTCACTAACTTTGATGCCTTCGTTATCGGCAATATATCGTAAATGCTTAACGGCATCGGCGGTTGTAATTGAGCGAAAGCTAAAGCGTTGCGCACGACTAATAATCGTCGCCGGTAATTTATCGACATCAGTTGTTGCCAGAATAAAGACGACGTGCTCTGGTGGTTCTTCGAGGGTTTTGAGTAGTGCATTAAAGGCGGCTTTTGATAGCATGTGTACTTCGTCGATAATGTAGATTTTCTTGCTAGCCGCAACTGGTGCGATTTGAACTTTGTCGCGTAATGCGCGGACGTCCTCGACGCCGTTATTACTAGCGGCATCAATCTCGATGATGTCTAAATTAGTGGTGTCGTCGTCATCATATGGCAAATGGTTAATCTCGTGCGCCAGGATACGCGCAATCGAAGTTTTACCGACGCCGCGCGGACCTGTTAGTAGGTAGGCGTGGGATATTCGCCCCTGTTTTACGGCTTGTCCTAGAATGTCAGTAACATGGCGTTGACCAATAACCTCATCTAGCGATTTGCTCCGATATTTGCGATACAATGCTTTTGACATTGTTTGTTTCCCCTCAATTTCTTTTTAGTATACGCTTATTATGTTGGTATTATTGTTGTGTTTTAGGCCAATGCTCAGCCTAGCCTTCGATACGGTAAGAACCGCTATATTGCACCTGTTTGTTTTCGCCTCTGTGATGATATTACTATACCGCTTGTGATTTGTAGACGCAATACGACTACGGGATGTATCAGATATTACTCGGTATTTATCATGAAATTATGATCTCGCCAGGACGGCGAATACCATGAAGTAATCGTCGAGCTTTTGATCGATAATTTTTGATTCTACTGATTTCGAGAAAAGTTCTCGGGCGCGCAGCAGTTCTCTTCGCCTGGCGAGCGATGTTATGTTATCGGCCGTGGCGTCAATTAGGTCGAGACCTCGAAAATAAGCACCTTCAAGAGCTAAAGGATCATTACGCTTGATAGCATTCATCGTACGTCCGACTTCGCTGCCGATATTGCCCATCTGTTCGTAAAAAGTTAGGTTCAACCACTTTACTTTATCAAAGTGGTTATTCATGAACTTTGGCTTTGATAATATCGTATATTTTTGCGCGGATAGCCTGGTCGAGTACGTCGCGCGATGGATTATTCTGGCGAGGTCGAATATTAATCATAGAATCAAATTCCACAAAATCGTCTGTCCCAAACTTGTCGGGATGAAGGTTAAGGCCCCAGATGTCTTCTTGTTTGGAATGTTGTTCTAGTAGGAAGGCTTCGCCGTCGGCGTGCATGTCCATGTCAACAATTAAGGTACGCGTTAATATATCGACATCGGCTTTGACGAGAGACCCGTACATGCGCTCGGCCATCTTGACTAATTCTGTCAAAGCGATCGGATCATCTATCTGTATCATACTTATATTATAGCAGGTTGCATTGACCGTAATTTCAACTTGCCGGTTCTTTTAGCCATTCAAACTCTAATTATAGAGCTGCTTCGACAGCGGCCCATTCAGCTTCGGGGTTGTCGGCCGGAATAATGATTGTTACCTGATCGCCAACTGCAATGCGGAAGTACGTGACGCTAGCTAGCAGGATGCGGTATTCGCGGCCATTAGCTTCGACGTAATAGGCACCATCATGTTGAACAAGTGTTCCGATGATTTGTTTGCGATCAGTTGGGCCAATTTGCTTGTAGATAAAGCTGCCGTCGTCGGCAATAGTTAACTTCAGTATGTCGCCTTCGACAAGTTTAGATTTGCTGGCATAGTTAGCCGGCACTGGGTATTCTTTGCCGTCTGGTCCAGCCATCTTTTGACCGTCAAAGACACCTTCGACAACCTTGCCGCTGACATCTTCGGCGTGGCTGGTGCGTGGGGTTAATACTGTGCCGTCGTCGCCAATAATACTAATTAGCAGCTCTTTGGCGGCGGCTAGGCTGGTTTCGGCTTCTTGGATAAGCGCGTGTAGTCGCTTAACTTGTTTCTCTGGTAGTTCAGACATGGTAACTCGCAATTTCCTTTTGTCTATTTTTGTAGTGATATATACCCTTATATATATCAACGAATTCAAATCTTGTCAATATTTAGCCCCGCGCGCTTGCTTGAGCCCTGTTATGGCTCGTTGCGTAAACTAACGTTAATGGTTCATGATATGCATCTTAAAAACACTAAAATAGCGTAGACACATTGCAAAATATGTATATTTATGATATAATTAAGTCAGAACCTTAATAATTTAGCACTCTCATGAGAACGGCGTTGAGTATTTATATTTTTGATGAATATTGTACGCCGTTCTCAATGACAAGTTCTGCCGCGTCCAATACGTGGAATAACAGAAATGGTCGCGGCCGAGTAAAAAGGAGAGGGTCAGCCATGACCAGCTACTTCAGGACAACGATCGGACAGCGTGAGCAGCTTGATCGGATTTTCGACCAGGTGGGATTGACCCACGAGGACGTCAAGCGCATCCTCGCGGATCCTACTCTGGCGACCAAGATGGTCGCCGCGCTCAACCCGCAGCCACTCCAGTTCGCTCCCTCGACCTACACCAAAGTCGAGCAGCAGCTTTTTCGCTGGGCGTCACTCGGTGTCGTTATCAGCTACGAGCAGTGGGAGCACATCCTGCAGCAAGCTGATGACTTCATACCGGTGACCGACAGCGATGAGCCACTGGTCACTGGTGGCTTCGGCTACGACAATCCCAAGGCGGTCGCGAACAAGCTCTTCGAGGCCTTCACGCCGCCGAGCGGTTACACCAAACGCAACTACATCAAGGACGCAGAGCTACGCTACGCGCCTGGCATGAAGCCGTCTGGTGGACTCCGTCTCGTCCACTTCGACCCGAGCGCCTACGCGGGACTCAGTCCCAAAGCGGCGCTGAGGGCTGCTCGAACCGACAAGGTTCGACTGGCTGGCATCGAAGTGCTCGAGCACCTGGTGCTCAATCCGGAGTCTGGTCTGACATGGGATGGGAAGCGGTATTACTACACGAACCTGTCTGGCCTTCAGTCGGTCTGGTCGATCGTTCCGTTCCTCTACCGCTGGGATGACTCTGGTCAGCTCCAGCTGGACGCACGTCGGGATGACGCCGACGACGGCTGGTCCTCTCCTGTCGTCAGGGAGTGTTAGAACCTTGGTTCTTGGGTGTCCGGGAGGACCTTGCGGCTTTGGCCCTTGGTCCTCCCGGCGCCCTGCCCGATTTACCTGAAAAGGTCGATCGGGCTTTTTTATTTGGTAATTATTTTCTCCCCTTATATTTCGCCCCACCTTCAACCTCATATCGCCATATCATCGCTTCACGCGCCAGGTCTAGCAAAGTGCTCCGCTACACCCCCGGGTCCTGTCGCGCGCTTTACCCCCAAAATTCTTTATGGATTACCATAAAGCAATTTTGGGGTGGCCCCACCGTGCGCCACCCGCAGTGATGCATGTATTCTCGGTAAATACTTAGCTTCCGGTATCATGCATAGCTAAATGGGGTCTGGGGTATCTACAACTGTCCGGATGGATTAAGTAAGCTAGTACCTGGCAACACGAGGACTGTCTGAGCCCTGACAACATATGTCAGGCGCGAGTTTCCGCAGAGTTCCAAGTACAAGCTTACGAAGTTCAACCCGCGATCAGTGAAGCCACCCCAGCAGTTTTGCTTCTTTTGTAGTCCAAAAGAAGCTCGTTTGTTACTTTCCGAGGGGAAAGTAAGGATTAAGGTTGATTATAACCGTATTTTTCCACACAAATTTATGGGGTCAAGCAAAAAGCGTTGTATATTTTGCCTAAAACAAAATACCGCTATAACTAGCGGTATTTTGCGAATTGATTCACTAGGTCGAATGTATTTGGTGTAATTAGCTAAGTTCGACAGTTGCGCCTGCTTCTTCAAGCAGTTTCTTGGCAGCTTCGGCTTCGTCTTTACCAATTTTTTCCTTGACTGGTGCAGGTGCGCCGTCAACGATTGCTTTGGCTTCACCTAGACCAAGTCCGGTGATTTCTTTAACTGCCTTGATGACAGCAACTTTCTGAACACCAGCTTCTTTCAAAGTAACGGTGAATTCAGTTTTAGTGTCTTCAGCGGCAGCTTCGCCAGCAGGTGCAGCAGCAACAGCGGCAGCAGGTGCAGCAGCGCTGACGCCCCATTCACCTTCTAGGTGCTTAACGATTTGGCTCAGCTCTAGAGCTGAGAGTTTGTTGAGTTCATCAACGATTTTTTTCTGACCAGCAGTCAGGGTGATTTCAGTATCAGCCATGATAGTTCTCCTTAGTTAGAATATAGAATTTTGAATCTAGAATATAGCTTAGTCGTATTGGACTTATGCTATCTTCTACCTTCCATCTTCTACCTTCCATTTATTAATATGGTTACAAAATTAAATTTGTTCAGCACGTTGTGACAAGACTTGCGCAAAGCCACGTTGAGCGGCATTTGCAACGCCCAAGAATTGTGTAAGTGGTGCTGCGATAACGCTGACAACCTGGCCACGGAGTTGATCCTTGGTTGGAAGTTCAGCGAGAGCTTTGACGGTTGCGGTATCTAACGATACTCCCAAGCCATCAAAACCAGCAACCAGCTGTAATTCTGGGTGTTTTTTTGCAAAGCCAGCCATAATCTGAGCTGGGGCAACTTCGTCTTCGCTTGAAAAAGCATAAACTAATTGTCCAGTCAGCAGGCTGGTGTCGGCGGCTTTGAACTTTTCGCTCTGTCCCAAAGCGACGCGCACCAAACGGTTTTTAACAACCTTGATTACGACGCCAGCTTCGCGAGCTGAAGCTCGAAGTTCTTGCATGTTTGCGACACTTAGGCCAGTGTAAGTTGCGCCTACGCTACCCTTTGAGTTTGCAAACAAATCAGCTAATTCTGTAACCAAAGTGTTCTTTTTATCGCGGGTAATTGCCATAAAAGTTCTCCTTGATTAGTGTTTCATTCGACCCTAGTTGTGAATGTTCCAGACAGTTGCAATGCCAAATAAAAAGTCTTTGGACCTCGCACTGCCAAAGACTAAAATCGAAAAATGTATGTTTTACATGATCCTCGGTAGCGAATTAAGCATTTGCATGCAGCTACTGTCTTTGGTGATGTCTGCGCGTAGTATAACAAATTTGTTCACACGTTGTCAATAACGCACCGACCTACTTAGTCTACTATAGACATTTAAGATAAAAAGTGCTATAATTATTAACCGTATGAAAGTAGAACAACGAGAATATGGCTATACGGGCGTATCAGGTGATATTATCCCGCTTCCTTTACCGGAGTCTTTTACCGAACCCGCTGATCGTGAGCCAATCTGTCCATTTGAACCCACTCCACCCGACCCATATTATCATGAGGTTGCGGCACATCAACGACTTGTTGACGATAGTTTTTATGGTCTAATTCATGAGCACGCACCTGCTTATATTCCACAAGAAGTACGTGATATGGTCGAACTGGATTATCTGGCGGGTAGCGCCCAACGTCATATCAAGAATGCGCAAGCGTATCGGGAGTGGAGTGCGCAGAATATGCCGCTGACGCCCGAACTCGAAGCTATTAATCACGAAATTAGTCTCGGTACAGTTCAGCCGACTAATAATCTCTACTTTATTAAACAAACAAACATTAATAGTGGCGAGCTAACCCGAGTTTTCCATCCATATGGTTATCGTATGCAACACGTATCTAGCGCTCGTGTTGCGACGCGCCAGGGCATAGAGGCTAACGACGGTGTAGTTTATCCACCGGTATTGGCAACGTATCGTAAAATTAACATTCAGCCAAATATGAATTTTTCTAACGGCTGTATTAGTGGTTTTCTTGTAACCTACAAACGAGACGTTGGGCATGTTACACGAGACGACGGTCGCAGGATTCAAGTTATCGAGCGTCAGTCGGCTGCAATCAGAATTGATAGACTGAGCGGCATGGACTCTGATATGCGCTCAGCACTACATAGTGTTGGCGGCATCGGTAAAGTCAAAGGTTGGGAAAACGCGCTCGTTCATGGAACTGGCTTTGACAAATTCCTAACAGACAAGATTCAGCACGATACGCTTGATTCATTTCTGATTCCGCTATCGACTATGTCATATGCGGCTGTCGAGAGCGAAGAGCAATACGAAACGCGTCAAAATGAACAAAGAGCTTATGGGCGACCCGCGGTCAAACGTGCGCTGTCGAATCAGGATGATATGGTTTTTATCGGTCATAGCTAAGGAGTATTAATGTGAATGCAGCAGCGCCACGACATGAGACCAGATGTCAGCTTGAACCTTATCTGGCGTCCTGCTTGCGTCGATGACTGCAATGCCGTTAGCCTCTGCAAATCGTACATAGCCATTTTGCATGCTTGCCTGAAATTCTGCAGGTAATGATTCAAATGTATCAGTTGCCTCGGATCCGCTGCGGCTTTGAATTCGCAAGCGGCGTACTCTCTCGTCCTGGAGCGCTAAGATACAGATCAAGTCTGGGCTCATATATGTCTCACTGATGTTTTCGCGAGTATATTCGCGAATTCTATCGATATTAACACCCTGACCGTAGCCTTGGTATGCGACGGTCGATACCCAACTACGTGCAGTTACGACCCACAGGCCACTTGTCAGTGCGGGCTCAATTGCCTCTTGCCAGATTGATTGTCTCGCTTCGGTAAACCATTCTACGTTTTCCCACGGTGTACGCGGTATACTCTTATCTTTAATTTTCTTGCGTATTATGTTCGCCCTTGGAGTTCCTCCGGGTTCTTGGACGGGCTCCATTTGATTGGTTTCATCATTCCATACCAGTAGTGTTCCATAGCCTAACTCCGTCAAATGACGCGAGGTTTCAATTGCTTGTAGAGATTTACCCGTACCGTCGCTACCTTCGATTACTATGTATTTACCGCGCTCGGTCATTATTTATAGTCCACGCCTTCAATTGGTTGCGGTAGGATGACGGGTTTACGATATGTTCTAGGTAGCATTTGATCTGGCGTCCATTTGTGAATAAGTTCGTTAATATCGCTGGATGCTTGATAGTTACCACTCAAGGTTATATAGCTACCTTCGACTGGTCCCATATGATAAAAAACTAATTGCGCTATCGCCATACCAACAGGTAGTGGTACGTGTTCGCGCTCATTACTGTTCTCTATCTCCATTGTCCAACGATTGAAATAACCCGGATCACCCCAACCGGCATCTTTACATACGGTAATTCCGTTTCTGCCGGTTGTACTTTTAGCTTGCATGCTGCTGGTGCCGATTTCGTCAATGCCGATAAATTCATGCGTGTGTCCAAGAATCCGTTCGCCAGGACGGAGGATGATAATTGGCTGGTCTGGGTCGATACCTTTTAAGGATTCGAGACCGAGCTTACGTCGAATCGTACCATGTTCACGTAGGGGCATAGCTTCGAGCGGTTCGCCAAAATAACGCATGACATCTTCTTCGTCGTATGGATTATATAGTCCAGCTCGCTTTGTCGACTGGTCAGTTCGATAAAAGTTATAGCCAAGTCGTACGTCAACGCTGCTGGCATTAATCAACTCTGGCGCGCTAGGATATTGAATAATATGACCATCTTGGATGGCTTGAATAATTTCTATGTTGCTGAAAACTCCGGTTGATTGAGTGGTTTCTGGGCTTGGCATCTTGAAATCCTATCTTGTTAATTATATCAAAGTGAGGCGCTAGATATTAGTTGGCCGATGAGCCAACCGCGAGAAGTACTTGCATCTCAGCGGTTGACTCATCAGTTGGTCGTCAGACGGCAATGGGCGCCTTGATGGCCGGGTGGTGCTGATAGTCGACGATCTCGACATCCTCGTAGGTGTAGTCAAAGATCGACGGCGCCTTGTGCAGGCGCAGGGTCGGGTACGGGAAAGGCTCCCGCGCCAGTTGCGCGCTCACTTGCTCTTCGTGGTTGTCGTAGATGTGGCAGTCGCCACCGGTCCAGACGAAGTCACCGACTTCCAGGCCGGCCTGCTGGGCCATCATGTGCGTCAGCAGGGCGTACGACGCGATATTGAACGGCACGCCCAAGAACAGGTCCGCCGATCGCTGGTACAGCTGACACGACAGCTTGCCGTCCGCCACGTAGAACTGGAAGAACGCGTGGCATGGCGGCAACGCCATCTTCGGTATCTCAGCGACGTTCCAGGCTGAGACGATGATCCGTCGCGAGTCTGGGCTGGTCCGTAGCTGGTCGATGACCTGTGAGATCTGGTCGATTTGACCACCGTCAGGTGTCGGCCACGACCGCCATTGGACGCCGTAGACCGGACCGAGCTCACCGCTCGGCGCAGCCCACTCGTCCCAGATTGATACGCCGTGCTCCTGCAGCCATCGGATGTTCGAGTCCCCGCGCAGAAACCATAGCAGTTCGTACACGATGGACCTCATGTGCACTCGCTTGGTCGTGACGAGCGGGAAGCCTTTTGAGAGGTCGTAGCGCAGCTGGTGTCCGAAAATGCTGCGCGTTCCGGTACCAGTTCGATCTGACTTTGGAGTCCCGTGCTCCAGGACGTGCCGGAGCAGATCTTCGTACGGTGTCGGTACCGCATTTGCAGCCATGATGCCTCCAGCAATCAAGGGGTCAACTATGAATGTTCACCCACCCTAGCCTGTATTTTATACTATTCTTTCTATAAATACGATTTTAGGATAAAAAATACCGCCCTGCGGTGGGCGGTATTCAACTTAATCCGTTGCTGGACTAGTTAGAAGTGTTTTCAACTTTAATGCCAGGACCTTGAGTGGTACTGAGGCTGATTGACTTGACGTACTGGCCTTTTAGGCTGGCAGGTTTTTGACTTTGCAGGCTGTCAAAGAAAGCTTTGGCGTTCTCGGCAAGTTTAGTGGCGCCGAAGCTGACCTTGCCGATTGACAAGTGAATGATCGCTTGTTTGTCGACGCGGTATTCAACCTTACCGGCTTTTGCTTCAACGGTAGCTTTGGCGACGTCGGTTGCAACCGAACCACTTTTTGGGTTTGGCATTAGGCCGCGTGGACCAAGCAGACGAGCGTATTTACCAAGGCGTGGCATGTAAGCTGGCGTAGCAATTAGGATGTCGAAGTTAATGTCTTCTTTGTCAAGTTGCGCTAGGAAAGTTTCGTCACCGATAATATCAGCGCCGGCCTTTTTAGCGGCAGCGTGATCGGCTTCTGGTGCAAAGACAGCGACGCGGATAGTCTTACCGGTACCATTTGGTAGTGAGACGGTTGCACGGACATTCTGGTCGGCCTGGCGTGGGTCGACACCTAGCTTGACGTGAGCTTCAACGCTAGCGTCAAATTTGCTTGGATTGGTCTTGGTTGTTAGTTCTAAGGCATCGGCTAATGAGTAGACTTTGTCCTTCTCGACAAGTTCGGCAACTTTGCGGTAGTTTTTGCCGCGGCGTTCAATTAACGGACGAGTGACTGGGCGCGGGCCTTTCTTGGCGTGGATTTCGCCGTCGTCCGACTGTGGTGTTGTGTCGCCATGTTCTTTGCGCTCTTCTTTGGCGATTTTTTCTTCCACTTCTTTAAGTGCTTTTTCACTACGCTTGCCGGCTTTAGCCAGTTTAACATCTGCGACTGGTGCTTCATCGACGACAACTTCAGGCGTAACGACTGATGTAGAGACGCCAGCAATAGCGGCTTCGATCTCGGCGATAGTATTCTTGTCGGTAACTGCTAGTTTGAGCTTTTTAGCTTCGGCTAGTAAATCGGCTTTTTTGGCCATAGGTGTTAACCCTTTCTGTGGTCATAACGGCTGTTTAGGCCTCCCAGCATTGATTGTTTGATTGCCTAAGTATAACATTAATCGTGTATTTTGCCTAGTAAGTAAAGCAGCCCCCGCACATCCCGACTTTCGTCTGGGCGTGCGGGGGCTTTGGTGCTGCTGTGGCGTGACGACTACGTCCAGATGTCACGGCGTCCGCCATTTGGTGGGGTCGGCCTGGGGGCTAGTAGCGTCGGCGGAGGACATGTGAATCCTTCGCTACTGATGACTATTCGATCACCAGAGGGAATGTCCTCACCGATGACGAACTTAGTCAGGCGCTCGCGCGCCAGGTCGTCCTCGGTGCTCTTGAACATGTCCCATAGCTACCTTAGGCTGGTCATAGTGTCTCCATTCGTGTGCACTCGCCTGCGCGCAGCAGCATTCAGGCGATTGCCTGATTATTTAATTATACACCATTTGACCACAATTGTCAATAAAGCACAAGTAATTTATGATTCGTAGTCTTGCAAGCGCACTCTATTAAGCTTATGATTATCAGATATGGATAAAATTATAAATGAATTAAAAAAACTAGGTTTTAGCGGAGACTTCGACGATACCGCCGATACTCTATCGGCCTATTCACATGATGCCTCAATGTTTGAAATAGTGCCAAAGTTAGTCGTAGCGCCAAAAACCGCTGCCGACGTCAGTAAAGTAGTCGACTACGTCGCTAATAATAAGAAAAAACATCCCAGCTTGTCCCTTACGGCCCGTAGCGCGGGTACGGATATGAGCGGCGCGGCGATTAACGATTCGATTATCGTTGATTTCAAGAAATACCTCAACAAGATTATATCCGTGAACAGTAAATTGGCCGTGACGCAACCTGGCGCCTTCTTTCGGGATTTCGATGAGCAGACGGCTAAACATAATGCTTTGCTACCCTCCTTTCCAGCCAGTCGTGATTTGTGTACGGTCGGTGGTATGATCAATAACAACTCGGGTGGCGAAAAGTCACTTGAATTTGGTAAAACCGAAAAGTATGTACCCGAACTAAAGTTTGTTTTTGCTGACGGTATCGAACGCATAGTCAAGCCGCTCAGCCGTGTTCAGTTAGTGGCAAAAATGGGTCAAAAAGATTTCGAAGGCGTGGTTTATCGCCAACTGTTCGACCTAATCGAAGCTAATTACGACACGATTAAGGCCGCCAAGCCGCATGTTAGCAAGAACTCGACGGGATATAAACTATGGGATGTCTGGGATCGCGAAACTGGCGTTTTTGACTTAACCCAAGCGATTATTGGCGCCCAGGGAACACTTGGTTTTGTGACCGAAGGCACTTTCAAATTAGTCGAAAGGCCGAAGCATTCTGGGCTACTGGTCCTATTTATGAAAGATATTGACGATCTCGGTCAGCTAATTCCGACTGTTTTGAAACATAAACCAGCGACGTTCGAGAGCTTCGACGATGCAACGCTGTGGTTAAGTATTAAATTTATGCCCAGCTTTCTCAAAATGTTGGGCCCAGTGCGGTTTATTCATCTATTGTTGACATTGATCCCTGATGGCATGCAGTTGCTGCGCGGTATTCCAAAACTTGTGCTCATGGTGGAATTCACCGGGCGCACCGAGGACGAGGT
>JAJYBZ010000029.1 GCA_021778755.1 bacterium
GTTCGATTACGCTTTGGGTCGTGACGATGGGTGTTTTGATTGGCGCAACTGGCCTGCAAGTGATGTGGAATCAGCAGGGCTACCGCACGCAAACCGCAGCCCTAGGCGGTACCTATGCCGAAGCTGTGCTGGGGCCAGTTGATACACTCGATCCACTGTTTGCATCATCCAGCGCAGAGAGGGCAGCCAGTCGATTAATTTTCTCACGACTGTTTACCTATGATAATACGGGACATCTAAGTGGCGACTTGGCAACCAGCATGACGGTCGACAGTTCAAGTAAGGTTTATACAATCAAGATCAGACCAGATGCTGTCTGGCAAGATGGCTATAAACTAACTGCTAGCGACGTCGCATTTACGGTCAGTTTGCTGAAGAACCCGGCGGTTCGATCCTCTAATCACGAGGATTGGAGTTCAATTTCCGTGAAGGCTGTTGATGATACGACGCTGGTATTTACACTACCGGCGGTGATCGCCGCCTTTCCATACGCCTTGACCTTTCCGATTGTACCAGAGCATATTCTGTCACAGATTGCACCAAACTCGATTCGCGAAAATAACTTTAGCCAATCGCCGATTGGCAGTGGTCCTTTTAAGTTACGCTTGCTGCAGGACGTAGATATCAACAATGGCCTGCGGGTCATACACCTCGAACGTAACGATGACTATTATGGCGGCAAGAGCAAATTAGACTTATTACAATTGAATGTTTACAAGACACAAGAACAGATTATTCAAGCTTTATCGACCGGTGAGGTCAACGCCGCAGCTGATTTGTCATCGTCAAATGTCAAGCAGGTTGACACGCAACATTACAAAGTCAAAACAACTCCAATCAAAAGTGGGGTATACGCTCTATTTAATACGACACGAGGTGTCTTAAAAGACAAGGCGGTGCGCCAAGCGCTGCAGGTCGGTACGGACACGGCTGCCGTTCGTAAGCAGTTACTAACCAATACGCCAGCGTTAGATTTACCGTTTATTAACGGTCAGCTGAATGGTGATGTCCCCAAGGCCCCAGCGTATAATCCAACTCTTGCCGGCCAGATGTTGGATGCTGCTGGTTGGCATATGAATGGTAGCGTTCGTCAAAAGGATGGTGTACCGCTCAAACTGTCGGTCGTGACGATCAAAGATGGCGATTACGAGCGTGCCCTCGAGGCCTTAGCCGGTCAGTGGCGTTCACTAGGAGTGGATGTTTCGACGGTTGTGATTGATTCGACTGATCCGACCCAGAACGCGGCCCAGGAAACTCTGCAAGCGCGTAACTACGACGTGTTAATCTATGAATTGACTATTGGAGTTGATCCAGATGTTTACGCTTACTGGCACTCATCACAAGCAAATTCACTAGGCTTTAACCTGTCAAACTACTCCAACCCAATTGCTGATGACGCATTATCTAGCGCTAGATCACGTCTCGAACCGGTTCTGCGCAATGCCAAATATTTAACGTTTGCTCATCAATGGCTATCTGACGCTCCGGCGATTGGCCTGTATCAATCAGTCGCGCAATATGTCTATAGTGTTAATGACCAAACCTACAGTAATAACGATGTTTTTGTATCGTCACTGGATCGTTACTCGGATGTTCTGTATTGGTCGGTTGACTCAAGGACTGTTTACAGAACACCATAGAATCGCTATACTGCTAGAAGCTCTTATGCGCGGATGGCGGAATTGGTAGACGCGTCAGCTTGAGGGGCTGGTGTCCTTCGGGACGTGGAGGTTCAAGTCCTCTTTCGCGCACCATAATAAAATAACGACCATATGGTCGTTATTTTATTATGGTTACAAACAAGTCTGCGCTTATTATTTATATATTATCTAATTTGTTTTGAGTTTTCGAAAATCCCAGTGGCCCAGCCAGATATTTTATTAAATAGTGTAGTATCGAGGACGTATATATCCATAACCCCGTACGGTAAAGTGTTTTTCTTATTTTGGCTACTTTTATTAGGCTTGCGGTATGTTTTGAAAAACTGACCCAGAGGTATACCTGATATATCCGACCAATATACTTCGGCTGCTTGATAATCTAGGTTCTGATGAATGTGTATGTAACCTCTTAACTTATTGTCCGGTACTAAGCAGACGTCCTTAAAAAACTTTATCATTATTTTAATCATCTCAGGATCTCCGTTCGAGAAGCGGACCAGACGTTGTGTTTTTCCGCCTTCTGCCCAGTACAGCATAACGCCTATTAGCCAAAGATTAGTTATGTCTATTGCTGGAATCTCGGTTTTTGCAGTCGATATAACATTTTGTCTTTTCTGTAGTTCATTTTTAAGCCTTGCAGTACGACGGTGCTCAATTGCGTTATCTGTGAATGGCGCAAGCCTGAGTTTATCAGATTGCTTTGCGGTTAATTGTATGTCTCGCACCCAACGGCTTATGCTGCTTTTTGCAACTCCGATTTCTTGAGCTATTGCATTGATTGCGTAGCCCTTGCGCCGTAGTTCAATTGCCTGATTTCTTTCGTCAAGTTTCATTTTTAAACCCCTAAGTAGTATACACTGTCAGTATAAATAGTATGGTTTTATTTTGCAATACCTACTTGACATGCTTACAGTAGTCAGGTTATTATACTTGAGTTGTGGGCGCTTAGCTCAGTTGGCTAGAGCATCTGCTTTACACGCAGAGGGTCGGGGGTTCGAGCCCCTCAGCGCCCACCAATTAAAGGACCGACGTATTATCGTCGGTTTTTTAATTGGATTAAGAGCTGCCTGTGGGTTGAATCTTTTTAGATTTCTGCTATAATTACAGATAAGGAAGCCCGAATACGGGTATATTTTTATGAAAGACCCAAAATTTATTCGGAATATCGCTATTATCGCGCACGTCGACCACGGCAAGACAACGTTGGTTGATGGTCTATTAAAGCAAAGTCACACCTTCCGGTCTAACCAGGCCGAGATGGCTCAGGATTTGATCATGGACAGTGGCGACCAAGAGCACGAGCGTGGCATTACAATTACCGCCAAACAAACTTCAATCTATCATGGCGATTACAAGATCAACATTATCGATACCCCAGGGCACGCTGACTTTAGTGGCGAAGTTGAGCGTACACTTAATATGGCTGACGGTGTTTTGCTGATCGTTGACGCCCAGGAAGGCCCAATGCCACAGACTAAATTCGTACTTTCCAAGGCGCTAGAACTGGGCCTAAAACCAGTTGTTATTATTAACAAGATTGACAAGCCATCGCGTCGTATCGATGAAGTCGTTGATGAAGTATCGGATCTCTTCCTGGAACTTGCGATTGACGACAGCCAGCTGCACTATCCTGTCTATTATGCGATTGGTCGCGAAGGCAAAGCCTGGCACGAATTACCAGATAACCCAGCTGAGCACACTGACCTAGCGCCAATCTTTGAGGCTATCATTAATGACATTCCGGCGCCAACAGTCGAGACTGACAAGCCATTTCAGATGCTAGTAACTTCATTGCAATACGATTCATTCCTGGGCAAATACGCTATTGGCCGTATCACACGCGGCAATATCAAGAAAGCGCAGCAAGTCGTTCTGATGAAACGGGACGGCACGCTAGTCAACGCCAAGATCGATAAGGTCTTTGGTTACCGTGGTCTTAACCGCGAAGAAATTGATGAAGCTAGTGCTGGTGATATTGTTGCCCTAACTGGTATTGCCGATGCTCATATTGGTGAAACGATTGCCGACAAGGAAAACCCAGAAGCTTTGCCGGTAATTGACATTGAACCACCAACGATTAGCATGTACTTAGGTCCAAACACCAGCCCGCTGAAGGGTCGTGAGGCCAAATATAACACTAGTCGTCAAATTGGTGATCGCCTCAAGCAAGAGCTTGAAACTAACGTCTCGCTACGTGTTCGTGATGAAGGCATTGGTTTTGTCGTATCTGGCCGTGGCGAACTACATTTGTCGGTTTTGATTGAAACTTTGCGCCGTGAAGACTTCGAATTTGAAGTTGGACGACCACAGGCTGTCACGATTGAAGAAGATGGTGTTACCAAAGAGCCAGTCGAAGAATTATTAATTGAAGTTTCAGCCGAATTCTTGGGTGCAGTTAGTCAAGAGCTTGGTATTCGTCGCGCTACGCCTATTCGTCAGGAACAAACTAGTAGCGGTACGACACGCTCAACTTACATTATTCCAACTCGGGCAATGATTGGTCTGCGTAACCTGCTACTGACCGCCACTAAGGGAACTGTGATTATGAACAGTTTACCGCACGGCTATCAGCCACTTGGCGCCAAGCTGCAACAGACTCGTAACGGCGCCTTGATTGCAACTGAGGCTGGCTCAACGACTGCCTATGCGCTCGACGCCGCCGCCGCTCGTGGCGAACTATTCGTCGGTCCTGGCACAACTGTTTATCAGGGTATGATCGTTGGTGTCTATAACCGTGGTGGTGACCTCGACCTGAACGTCTGTCGCGGTAAGCAACTGACTAATATGCGTACATCGTCAAGCGATGGTGCGATTCAATTGACACCATATACTGATCTCAGCTTAGAGCAGTCAATCGACTTTATCGAAGACGATGAACTACTGGAAGTGACACCCAAAAGCATTCGTCTGCGCAAGCGATTCCTTGATCCCAACCAGCGCAAGCGTGCTGCAAAAAACTAATTTAAAATAATCTCGCCTAAAAAACGAGGTTATTTTGATTGTACCTATCGATTGCCGGCCTTATACTAGACATAACGATGATCGAAAAGATAATAAACAAAGACAAAATCAAAACCTCTCTCGTCCTGGCGGCTGTTCGTCTGGCTCATTCGGCCAAAAGTCCCGATGAGTCGCTGGGCGATTTATTCAGTGAAGTTCAAAAAGAACGGATTTATAGTGACGGCAAGACCTTTGCTGATCTAGTGCCGCGCCTCAGCAATCGGCAAATCAAGCAAGAGTACTTGCTTGCCAAGCAAGACCCCCATTTCGACCTGCGCGAGTTTGTCTCGCGGCATTTCTACAAACTCGATACCGATAAATCGGACGTGACGTTTGCAACTAATCCAGATATGGATGTTTCCGAGCATATTAGTGCACTGTGGACTCATCTGGAGCGACGCAATCGGCTGGATCGAGGATCGCTGATATCGCTACCTTATATGTATGTGGTGCCAGGTGGGCGGTTCAACGAGCAGTTCTATTGGGATAGTTACTTTATTATGCTGGGCCTGGCGGTCGATGGCAAATGGGATATTATCGAGGGTATGATTAAAAACTGCGTTTATATGCTCAATCGCTTTGGGTTTATTCCGACGGCTAACCGAACCTACTTCTTGAGCCGCTCGCAACCGCCGTTTTTCTCACACATGGTGCGGTTGTTGGCCGACCACCAGGGTTCATCTGTACTTGTCGAATATCTACCGCATCTGATCAAAGAATATAACTTCTGGATGAAGGGTAGTTGGAAATTATCAAAACAAGAGCACCGCGCCTTTGCTAGGTTAGTGCAGATGAATGATGGTTCGCTAATGAATCGCTACTACGATAATAAAATGGCACCAAGGACGGAATCATTGACCGAAGACACCTTGACGGCTGAATCGGCTGATAGCCGTGACGCCGAGCGTCTATTTCTGCACCTGAGGGCGGGGGCGGAATCCGGCTGGGATTTCAGTTCGCGGTGGTTCGAAAATCCGCATGACATCAAGACAATTCACACAGCTGACATTATTCCGATTGATTTGAATTCATTACTTTACCAACTGGAGATGACGATCACCGATGCTTATCGAGTTATGAAGCAACCGCTCTTGGTGCGTAAGTTCAAGAAACTGGCCGATAAGCGCGCTGCGGCGATTCAGAAATATTGCTGGGACGAAACAGCCGGTTTCTTTGTCGATTATAACTTTCATCATCATCTTGCGACCGGCAGCTTGAGTCTAGCGGGCGTCTATCCGCTGTACGCCAACATTGCCAACCCGGAACAAACTGCTTCGGTTGCGGTAATTATCGAACACGATTTTTTGCAAGAGGGCGGACTAATTACGACCCTCACAACCAGCCTGCAACAGTGGGACGCGCCTAATGGTTGGGCGCCACTGCACTGGGTAGTAATTCAAGGTTTGCGTAATTATGGCTATAGTGAGTTAGCCGACAGGATCAAGCAGGCTTGGACAAACACTAATTTAAAAGTCTATGATTCACAACACAGACTAGTCGAAAAATACAATGTTGTGCAAACTAGTAGCTTAGGGACGGGTGGCGAGTATCCATTACAGGATGGTTTTGGCTGGACGAACGGTGTTCTGGCGGCACTGCTCGACGAGGACAATACTTTAACGTGTGAATTAAATTAATTCTAGAATCGATGCTTCGAAACTATCTTTGGGCGATGTCGGGGCGTTATTGTAGGCCAATGCCCGGTAATGCTTCATGGCCAGAATGGCCGCCACTGACCATGCTTGCACTTTCTGCGGCGGCTGTTCGACCCGGTTGGCCCTGTTGTTAACATCGTCCCATACGTCGATAATTCTATTATTTAACATCGGTATGTCTTGACTGTCACCACGTATAAACTCTGGGAACTCTTTGGTGACATTAACGATATTAAATAAGCGTTCCGATAAGTTATCTGCCAACTGATTATAGCCGTGTCTACGTAGTCCTTCGACAATTAAATAATTGTCCCATAGCCAAATACTACCGTTGTGATAGGCACCTGGTCGGTACCTTATCTCGTCACTGGCTAGGGTGCGAATGCCGCTACCGGTCAACATTGCTGGCGAGAATAGGTTAAAAATGATTGATTCGCGGCGCAGCACGATTTCGGGATCGTCGCCCTCGAGAAGTCTTGAGTGCAGTAGGTGACCCATATTGGAGGTCCTGACCTGGAGTTGACGCAATTTACCGTCAGTATCTCTGTCGGTACCTAGGACAAAGTAGCCGTTCTTGTCATCGGTCCAAAAGTGGTTCAGAATAGTAGTCTTCAGTTTATCGGCGCGCATCCTGAGGTCCCCGGCTTCTGGCTGCCTGTCGAGCGCCTGCTCGTATAAGTCAGCGGCGTCTAGCAGCGCATCGTAGGCGACTCGCTGGACTTCAATCGATGCTACCCCGGCGTTGTGGTTCGCCATGTCGCCGCTGTTATGGAAGTATGAATCCCAAGAATCTTTCCAAACTTGATTTTCGATTCCCTGAGGATTAGCTCGAATGGTTTCGATGAGACCTTCTGGATTGCTATCCATGCGATGCTGAACCCACTCAACGGCCCGGGTTAGTGCATCGGCCACTGTACGGGGCGAATTAGACCGGTCTGTATAGGATTGAGACAAGAATTTGTTGCCTTCACTGGAGCGTTTGCAATAAGCACTGACGACTCGAATAAATTCCGGCGTAGCGTCCACTGACCCGTAATAAGGCCAATCCCAACCATATTTTTGGGTTAGTTCCCGTCCAATTGGGTCGGTAGGATTGCGCGATTCATGAATAATCCGACCCGGTTCTTCTTCGCGATTGGCATTATATGCGATGCCCTGTAGTTGGGCGAGTGAAACCAATGTCACCCTGGTAAGTTTGGGGTACATCGGCAATAAATCCATTGCAACACGCAATGAGTCGCGGCCAAATAGTGCCTCGTAACGGTGAAGCTCAGGTGAATCAC
>JAJYBZ010000007.1 GCA_021778755.1 bacterium
AGCTGGGCTAGCGCTGCAGTCATTAGCTGTGGGATAGGCACTATTGTCTACTTGGTAGAGTTTTATTTGTTTAGAAGCACTGTCTAGATCCGACTGCAGCGTGGCAGCGATGGCTTTACCCTGGATAACCATTGTAGGCGACGATGGTTAGGGTGGCGAGGATGCCGATGATGACTATGACTATGAGGAGCTCGACGATGGTGAAACCACGACGATTTGTAGGTTGATACATGCCTGTATATTATCACCTAGTCTCTGGCAAGCACAAGCGTTATATAATAGAACCCTGTAAATTATAAGGAGGCGGGTTACGGTCACGTATGAGTTATATTAGCTTACATGGTGATATAATAATCACTATATTAAAACAATAAACAAACATTTCATGAAACAGCAAAAAATCTTCGCCGCCATCGTCATAGGTCTGGTCATTACCGTTACCACTGTTTTTGCTTGGAATCGCTACACTCAACTAGGGCCAGTTGCGGTGCAAGCCCCCGTGAATACACCTATTACAAATCAGCAGCTAGCTGATAAAACTAAGGTTCAGACGCCCGTCCCGTCTACCACCAACACCAAACCGTCTGTTAATGTTCCCCGTTCTACCGCCCCCGCTCCTGCCTTGCAGCCAACGCCGAACGCGCCCAAGCAAAATGCCATCCGGGCAACCGTCACCCAGGAACATACATATTATCCCCTGCTCACACCCAATGATCCGGGCTACCCATCAGACTGGGCGATTCAAACCGTCAATGCGCTTCCCGCCTGGAACATATCAACCGGTAATGGCCAGACGATTGTTGCTGTTATCGACACTGGCTTTGCCCTGAACCACGAGGACCTTCAAAGTAGCTGGTACATCAATCCTGGCGAAACCGGTATGACACAGCCTGGCGATCGGTGCTGGACTGGTACGCCACAAGACAAGAGTACTAATAACTGCGATGATGATAATGATGGCTATGTCGATGACTGGCGTGGTTGGAACTTTTCACTAGGCGATAATAACCCGATGGCCGGCCGGACCAATCCAAATGGCGTCGCGGTGTCGCACGGCACCGAAACTGCCGGTCTAGTTGGGGCGGCCGGCAATAACGGACTCGGCATTGCAACAATTAACTGGAATACTAAAATTATGCCGTTGCAGGCCTTAAGTGATGATGGCCCAGGCTACACTAGCAATATCGCAGCGGCGATTTATTATGCTGTCGATAAGGGGGCTAATGTTATTAGTATGAGCCTGGGCAGTGCAACATACGACCCTGCGCTAGCGGCCGCTACTGATTACGCATATGCACATAATGTCGTTGTCGTAGCCGCTGCCGGCAACTGCGGAACTGGTACCGAACAAGGCTGCACGTCACTGCCAGCCGGTACAATGAGTTACCCCGCCCTAGATAACCATGTAATTGCTGTGGGCGCGACAACCAGCACCGATCAACGCGCTAGTTTCAGTAGTTACGGACCGGGTCTCGATGTTGTCGCACCAGGCGCAGGCACAATCAACTCCCCAACCTGGACACCAACTAACGCAACGACGCTTTACGCCAGCTCATTATACGGCACCTCGTTCGCCGCACCGCAAGTTGCGAGTTTGGTGTCATTAATTAAATCAATCCGACCGAACTCATCAGTTAATGATATTACGGCGATTATTCTAGGTACCGCAACCAAGCCGGCCGCCATGAACGGCGCACCTTACACGAATGAAATGGGTGAAGGTATTATTAATGCCGGACAGGCCCTGACAGTCGCGAGTTCACTCAATAGCGTCGCCGCCACACCAACGCTATTACAGGCTGGTGGCGCCGTCAGCGAACACAGCTACAATAGCAGCGATAATCTAGGTAGTGGCTGTAATGTCGCCGCTGGTAGCTACTGTACAATCTGGTTGCATAACAACAACACCGGCTTTAATCGGTTCTTGCCATACACGACAGCTAACGCACAAGGACAAACCGGCTGGTCATGGAGCGGCGCAATCATCCCAATTGGCGACTGGCAAATCGAAGCGATGCAAGGCGACTATCTGTCTAATCCTTATACTTTGAGCGGTAAATAAATCTTTGCGCGTAGGGCATGTATCGCTAACTGACGCAATAGCTCGGTTGTCGCCTTCAACAGCGTTGTGCGCGTCATCCCGCCAGTACCGCGCTCCCAATCTAGCCTATCCTTGCCGTCCAGTAGGGCAGTGGCCTCGACTGTTATAATCTGATTCGGGGTTAAACCGTCCGCGATACCACCAATCCTTCGCTCTATCGCAATGCTCACCTCTGGTAATTCATCGTTTAACCACTCTAGCCCGCCGTCAGGCTCATCTGACGTTGCTAGATCATATATCTGAGGTATTTCAGCAATTTCCGGTACGGTGGCGTCATCGGTCATATCATCGACAACTTCCGTAACAACATCGAGCGTTGGCTCATTGATATGCGTAACTGTTGCAATATATTCATCAATCGCGAGCAGGGTAGGGGAGTAGGGTGTTTCGCTTTCCGCAGTCGTAGCTAGTGGCATAATAGCCTTAACCTCATGAATTTGCATTGCATCCTCCGGAAAGCCACGAACTGATAAGGTAGTACTATTATCAAGTATTGTGGTGCTATCTACTTGAATATCATCCACTTCATCAGTCACAATATCTACTTCTAGAGTCTCGCCATTATCGTCTGAGGCGATAGGCCGCTCGGTAACGTCGTAAAATATAACTTCATCAAATGTCGACGCTACTGCGTCTGGTTCTGCGTCGCCAACAATCATCATGTCTGGTATTACCGCGGGTTTTGCGACGTTAACAATTGGTTGGCGCTCCCTGGGACTAATCACCACTGCTGCCGGTTCGATGAATCGTTCGGAGTTATCGGACGACGATTCGGGCATTTCTGATTTAATTTGGCTAACGGGCTGTATCAGACTATCGGCGACAACCGATTTAATACTATCATCCATCAATCTCTCCAAATATGTCGATGTTGTGCTTTTTACTGCAACCGGTGGGGGAGTCGTCGTCTTTTCAATATCGCCCGTATCTACGTCCGCGCCGCCTATTGGGCGCTCAATATCTAGAATCGGTAACTCGAGTTCTAGGGCGAAGCTATCATCAACCGGCTCTGAACTGTCCGGCAGACTAGCTTCATTAATTATCGCCTGCAACCTAACGAGTGGACAGTCGGCACAAAGAATCGCCGCACAACCAAGTGCAGCGCAGCGCGCACTCGAAAAAGTCCGTTCGACCGTCTCGACAGCCTCGACTAAAACCTCTGGAGTTGCTGTTTCAAGACTCATGACTCAAAGAAAGTTTCTGTCGATATTAAATCTTCATGAACGCCAGCCTCGATTAGTTGACGCCAAATGGAACTAACAAAGTCTTGGGATCCACAGACATAAAAGCCACTATTTGCAGATGCATTGATAATGTCAGATGTCACCACTAAGCGGCGATGAATATAAGGTGACTCTATTTGACGCGTCGTAAAATATTGCTTAACCACATTATTATACCGACCCGCCAAGTCATCTATCGCGCCCCGAAACACAATATCGTCGGCCGTTTTGTTTGTGTAGAATAATTTAATAGTTTGATTAGTAGCCTTATTCCTAAGTTCGTGATTGATAATACTCCAGATCGGCGCAATCCCTACCCCGGCTGCAATTGCAATAATTGGCATGTCCTGATGGGCATAGAAAAAGCCATACGGTCGACTGATAGTTAACCTATCCCCCACTCTAAGGCCGTGTAGTTTACCCGAGAATAAGCCAATTTTCTTAACCGTAATACTGGAATACTGGTCGCCCGGTGTACTCGATAGGCTGTATGCCTTGCCCTGTTTGATGTCGGTCTCATCAAAATAAACCGTAATGTATTGGCCAGCGGTATGATCTAGCGGCCGACCATCGACTGTAAAGTATAGCGTCACAACGTCTGGCGTTTCACGCACACGCCGTATTATCTGAGCTTGTAAGTTCATCGACATATCGTTAGTGGACTACGCAAATATCGACGTAGCGCTCCATCTTACGTTGCAGTTGCTGGAATTCGTCGTCGCTATAGGTTGTTTCGTGACGAAATTGTGGATTAAGTGTGCGACCTGGCATGAACTTTTGTAGAGCATAGCGTGGCGAACCTTGAATAAATCGACCAATGGTATCAAAATCATCCCACGATATCTGCGACTTAACGACCGTTGTTCGAAACTCGTAGTCAATGCCCGCATGTTTAATCAACTCGATACTGCCTAAAATTGCCGCCATATCGATTGGGTAAGCCGCAATCGTCTGATAACTCGCGGGCGGCCCCTTGATGTCCATCGCGACATAATCGAGCAGCTGATCGTGTAGTAATTGCTCCAACATCTCGGGGTTAGTGCCATTGGTATCTAGTTTGACCAAAAAACCCAGGGATCTGATGTGCCGAATCAATTCAGGCAAATCATCATGAAGCGTTGGCTCGCCACCACTGATTACGACGCCCTGTAGTTTTCCGACGCGACTCGCCAAAAACTGCAGAATATCATCAGTCGGAATGGTGTCGGTATAGCGCTCTGGCAAGACTAACTCGGGGTTGTGGCAATAACCGCAGCGCATATTACAACCGATTGTGAATAGCGCTGCACAAGTTTTGCCCGGGTAATCAACTAGTGAAAGTTTTTGAATACCGCCGATTTTCATCTGAGAGCTTTTTCAACATTCACTTTTTCACGCATGGCAAATTCGGCCTGCTTGCCATTATTCCATTGTTTGGTTGGGCGCAAGAAGCCAACCACCCGAGAGTAGATTTCGCACAATGCGTCGCACTTCTCGCAGACCTCGTGTTCACCTTTGAGATAGCCGTGGTTTGGACAGATACTAAAGCTAGGCGTAAAGGTAAAGTACGGTAATCTGTAGTTAGTACAAACCGTCTTGACTAGTGTCTTTAGGACTTCGGGATCATCCATTCTCTCCCCTAGGAAGAAATGAACAACGGTACCACCGGTATATTTGGTCTGCAAGTTATCCTGCAAATCTAGCAGCTGGAACAGATCATCAGTATAGTTGACTGGCAAATGGGTTGAGTTGGTATAGAACGGCGCAACAACCGACTTACCCCGACCGTTAGCAAAGTTAGCATTCTCGAAATCCTTCTGGTCGATTTGCGCCAGGCGATATGTCGTACCTTCAGCCGGCGTTGCCTCGAGGTTATAGTTGTTGGAAGTTTCTTCCTGGAACTCAATCAATTTATCACGCATGTAATCTAGAACCGATTCAGCAAACTCACGACCCTCGTCCGTTCCAATGTCCTTGCCTAACAAATTAACGAGAGCCTCGTTCATACCCACGATACCAATAGTTGAAAAGTGATTTTTCCAGTATTGGTCAAAGCCTTTTTTGATATTGCGTAGATAGTATTTGGTGTATGGGTAAAGATTAGCGTCAGTAAACTTTTCGAGCGTTTTACGTTTAATTTCGAGGCTCATCTTGGCTAAGTTCATTAGCTCTTCGAGACCCTGCATAAACTCCCCTTTGGTCCCCGACTTCAGTGCTAGACGTGGCAAGTTAATGGTCACAACGCCAATCGATCCAGTCATTGGATTAGCGCCAAATAGCCCACCGCCGCGATATTCAAGCTTGCGATTATCGATACGCAGGCGACAGCACATGGAACGTGCATCCTCTGGTTTCATATCGCTGTTAATAAAGTTGGAGAAGTATGGAATGCCGTACTTAGCAGATGACTCCCATAAATCCTCGATTACTGGGTTGTCCCAATCGAAGTCAGCTGTAATATTGTAGGTCGGAATTGGGAAAGTAAAGACACGACCATTAGCATCGCCTTCAGCCAAAACCGCCAGCAGCGCTTTGTTAAACATGTCCATTTCGGTCTGGAAATCGCCGTAGTTCTCCTCTTGCATTTCACCGCCAATCACAACTGGCGTACCTGCCAGATTGGACGGTGCGTTGAGATCGAGCGTAATGTTAGTAAAGGGCGTCTGGAAACCGACGCGCGTTGGCACGTTCACATTGAAAACAAATTCTTGCAACGCTTGCTTGACTTCCTTGTACGACAAGCCATCGTAACGAATAAACGGCGCCAAAAGCGTATCGAAATTACTAAAAGCCTGTGCGCCAGCCGCTTCACCCTGCAAGGTATAAAAGAAATTAACGATTTGACCAAGCGCTGAACGTAAATGCTTGGCTGGTTTACTGGCAACCTTACCGGTCACGCCCGTAAAGCCCTCTTGCAGTAAGTCAAGTAAATCCCAACCAACACAATAAACCGCAAGTAGATTAAGGTCATGAACATGAAAATCACCTGACGTATGTGCCCGCGCAATCGACTTTGGATAAACCTTATCAAGCCAGTAGTGCTTGCTAACCTCCGACGAAATATAGTTATTGAGGCCTTGTAGCGAGTAGCCCATGTTGCTATTCTCTTTGACGCGCCAGTCGAGGTTGTTCAAATAACTATCGACTAGATCAATATGGGAAGTAGAAGTTAGTTCGCGGATTTTTTCATGTTGGTCGCGATACAGAATATAAGCCTTAGCGGTTTGCTTGTAGCGTGAAGCCAGCAGGACTGTCTCGGCAACGTCTTGGATTTGCTCAACGGTCGGTACCTCGTCCTTGATTGTACGTTCGGCTTTCAAAATTACCTTTTCGAGTAGTTGTTTCGCTATCGCGTCGCCGTACTCGCCAGTCGCCTCGCCAGCTTTTTTAAGCGCTAATTCAATTTTTTTCGGATCAAAAGCAACGATTTTATTATTGCGTTTTTTGATTGACTGATACATGGCAGGTCTCCTCACCGTCTGGCTATTTTGCACTTTTTGATTTGTTGGTACGCTACATGTAGCGGGTAATGCTGATAATAGTCTCCCAGCTGTGGGGTTGTCAATGAATTTCACGTTGTAAAATATACGAATCCCGACAATAGTTTTTAGTAAAATACAAGTTAAATAACAGGGGTGGTTAGCACCTCTTTTAAATAGTACTTATATCGTACGTCTTGCTCAATCATTAGCGCTGTGATGTATGTCACGTTTTTTTGATTATTATGGTTGTTCTGAATCATATTAAAATAGCTCCCAATTTGGGAGCTATTTATGACCTAGGCTGCAATCTACTTAGCGAATTCAATGGCACGCGTTTCGCGTATCACGTTGACTTTGATTGTTCCAGGGTACTGCATCGTACTTTCAATCTTGGTCGCAATATCACGCGCTAATTTGATGGCGCTGAGATCATCAATTGCCTTGGGACTGACAATAATGCGCACTTCGCGACCAGCGCTAATCGCATAGGCTTTTTCGATACCATTAAAGCTCAGTGCAATATTCTCAAGGTCGCGCATGCGCTCGACAAAGTTCTCGGCGCTAATGTTACGGGCACCCGGACGGGCAGCCGACAGGGCATCACAAACGCGGACAATCAGGGCTTCGGGCGTGGTTGCCTCAATATCATCGTGATGTGCTTCAATCGCATGAACAATATCATCAGACATACCATACTTTCGCGCCAACTCAGCACCAATGTGGTGGTGCTTGCCTTCAATCTTGTGCGTCACAGCTTTGCCAACATCGTGCAGTAAGGTTGCAATCTTGGTGACACGCACATCAGCGCCAATTTCCTCAGCAATCAATCCGGACAAATGAGCCATTTCGGTGCTGTGCATCAAAACATTTTGACCATAGCTGGTGCGGAATTTTAATTCGCCTAATAGATGTAACATTTCTTTGGGGATACCAACGACACCGACATCGCGCGCCGCATCTTCGCCGGCTCGAGTAACTTCCTTGTCGATTTCCTTTTCAGCCTTGGCAACAACTTCCTCAATCCGTCCCGGGTGAATACGCCCGTCTTTCATCAGCATCTCGAGCGTCATACGCGCCACCTGGCGGCGTAATGGATCAAAGCTACTCAGGATGATCATACCCGGTGTATCATCGACCAGGATGTCAACTCCGGTGGCGCGCTGCAAAGCCTGAATATTACGGCCTTCTTTGCCAATGATACGACCCTTCATCTCCTCATCGACTAATTTAAGCGCCGTCACCGTGCGCTCAGCCGTTACCTCTGAGGACATACGCTCCATAGCCGTAACTAAGATCGTTTGGGCACGCTCCTCGGCATCTTCTTTGGCGTCATTTTGTAGCTTGTTAACCAATCCCACAAGATCTTGTTTGATGTCTTTTTCGGTCATTTGCATCAACTTGTCAGCCGCATCGGCCTTCTTGAGTCCAGCAATCTTTTCTAACTTGTCTTGTTGCTTAGTGCGAATCTCGCGAATTTCATTCTTGAGTGATTCAACGTCATCTTCCTGGGCGCGCAGGCCATCAGAGCGCTTATCCAAATCGTCCAGTTTGCGATCGAAGTTCGTCTCACGGTCGGCCAAACGAGTTTCGGTTTTATGCCATTCACGACGACGATCAGCTTCTTCCTTCTTGGCGTCATTGACCATCTGCAAGGCTTCATCTTTGGCCTTTAGGATGATGTCGCTCGATTTAGTTTTGGCGTCAGATATGATCTTTTCGGCCTTGTGCTTACCACCAGTACTACGACTCTTGTCGTAAGCATAGGTACCACCGGCGCCAGCAAAAATGCCAATTAAAGCGGCTATTATACCTTCTATCATAGTTTTCCTTTCCTCGCGGTGACCTCTGGATATGATGCAGAGTTACAGAAAAGTAGGTGTATCAAATTTTCAGCTGGTCTAAAGCGGGTTGTGTCAAAATTTATTCAGGAGTCCTGTTAGAGACTTATATATAGTGTAGTTTCTTTAGGCCGGTTGCACAAGTTATTTTCTAGGGCTCGTAATATGCGCTTCGCTACCATAAAATGGCATGACAATCTGGTCATTATAGCCGCTGCGCAATTTCCGAATTACTTCATCTTGCCAGTCATCACCTAACCCGCCAACAATCGGAATTGACTGACTGTCGGCAATCGTATTCATAACCGTCAAGCCAATACGTAGGCCCGTAAAACTACCTGGGCCTCTGAAAGCACCAATACCATCAATATCAGACCAGGTTTTGTCATGCTGCTTCAGATTTTGATCGATGTAACCGAGCAGACTTTTGGCTAGAGTGCGATCAGCCTGCCACTGTTCATCAAAACGCACATCATCAATAATCAGCGATAATCTACACAGCGAGGCACTGGTATCAAGTAGTAGAATCATAATCTGGCCTCAACCGCTCGACTCTTTTCGCCGTTAGCCCGAATAGACAATTGGCGCGCTGATGCGGATTCCGCGGCGGCCTCAATCGCAATCGTCAGGCGGTCGGTCGGCAGAACACCTTCAACGACGTCACCCCATTCAATAACCGTGACAGCCTTGACGTCATGAGCCGTCTCGCTCAAGTCGTCTGCCATAATGCCAGCTTCGCCTAATCTATAAAAATCATAGTGAGCCAAAGTCAGGCCATCCCGGGCTGGGTAAACGCGACTAATCGTAAAGCTAGGACTCTGAACGTCATCGTCAACCATCAGGCCGCTAGCGATACCTTTTGTTAGTGTCGTTTTACCAGCACCAACATCGCCCACCAGTTCGATCACTTCGCCGCCAGATAACACCGCGCCCAATGACGCGCCAAACGACTTCATCTCGTCTTCACTATTTACATTAATAATCATTATTCTAATTATATCATCTGGCGCTTTTTTAAACCGTCAATTACAATAGAGCGTAAGCAGTATGCGTATTTCTGATGCAATCATCGAGAAGTTGCTCACGCGCAGTGGTGTGGCTACTCCAGAGCAAATCAAAGCCCTCAAAGAAGAAGGTGTTCATTCAAGACGTCCCTTGCAAGACATGGCAATTGAAGGTGAGATTATCAATAACAAACAACTTATCCAGGCCTTTGCCGACTATACGCAAATCCCATTTGTCGAACTTGATCCCGGTAATATTCCGTCAGACGTGCTGAATCGTATTCCGGAACGCATTGCCCGACAATATAACGCTGTGCTGTTCAAGGTCGGCGACGACGGTGTTCAGCAATTGGCCATGGAAGACCCGGACGACATCCAAGCGGTCAACTTTATCCAAAAAGAAATCGGTGTTAACACTCGTATCTACATTGCCACTAGCGAGAATATCCTGTCGGCTCTCGAGAACTATCGCGGCGACGTCAATCAGGAATTAAATGAAGTTATCGACATTCAACGCGAAGATACTACGTCCGAACAAGCCGTCAACGAGCAAGATATCGCCGAGGATTCGCCCATCGCGCAAACCGTTAACCTGTTGCTGGAATACGCAATTCGCAGCCACGCCAGCGACGTTCACATCGAACCACGCGAAGAATATGTCCAGATACGCTATCGCATCGATGGCGTTCTAAAAGAAGTTAACCGCCTGCCCCGCAACGTACTCGGCGCGCTCGTTAGTCGTATCAAAATCATGAGCAACCTCAAGATTGACGAACGACGCGTCCCGCAGGATGGTCGTTTCAAGCTTAAAGTCGCCGGCAAGCAGTATGCCCTCCGTGTTAGTTCTCTACCGGTGGCTGACGGTGAAAAGATTGCTATGCGTATTCTGGACGAGTCCGATCAGGCCGTCACCCTTGAATCACTCGGTTACTGGGGTCGGTCGCTTGAAATTATGAAACTTGCTATTACTGAACCCAATGGCATGGTACTAGTCACCGGCCCAACCGGTAGTGGCAAGTCGACTAGCCTCTTCAGCGTCTTGTCAATCCTCAACACCCCGAGCGTGAATATATCGACCATCGAAGACCCAGTCGAATACCGTATTCCCGGCGTCAACCAGACGCAGACTAACGAAAAAGCCGGTATGACATTTGCCAACGGACTGCGGGCTCTATTACGTCAAGATCCAAATATCATTATGATTGGTGAGATTCGCGATGGTGAAACTGCCGACCTGGGCGTTCAGTCTGCTCTAACAGGTCACTTAGTGTTTAGCACCCTACACACCAATAACGCCGCAACATGTTTGCCGCGTCTACTCGACATGGGCATCGAGCCGTTCCTGATCGCCAGTACTGTGCGCGCAATCGTTGGACAACGCCTCATTAGGCAACTGCACAAAACCACCCGTCAGAGCTATACACCGACAGCCGAGGAAAAGGAAGCTCTTGCGCGCGTCTTTAATTTGGGCACTGACCAGAATTTTAGTGTTATCCACGAACTCGAAAAGCGAGCTCTTGCCGAAGGCGTTGGAGCCGACCTACCGCTCAGTACCGACGAAAACGGCATCCTGACACTATGGCGTGCCGATCCTAATGACAATGATGATGATGCCCATAACGGCTACAAGGGTCGTACTGGCATCTATGAAGTTCTTGCTAACACACAAAGTATCCAAAAGCTCATTATGGGCAACGCCACAAGCAGCCAAATTCAAGCTCAGGCTATTGCCGACGGTATGGTATCGATGCAGACTGACGGTTTAATTAAGGCTTTACGCGGCGAAACAACCATCGAAGAGGTTTTGCGAGTGAGTAAAGATTAGCCATGACTAAGTTTTCATACATCGCTATTGATGCCTCGCGCAAATCAGTCACGGGTAGCCTCGAACAACCGGATCGAGCTAGCGCGCTTACCGCTATCCGCAAGCAAGGACTGCGACCAGTTAGCGTCCGGCAGATGTCAACTAAAGCAGTTGGCTTCTCATTAGATAAATTACTCAAACCCAACAAGGTTAAACCCGACCATTTAGTTATGATGACCCGGCAGCTAAGCGCTATGGTTGGCGCCGGCGTACCGCTAGTTCGTGCCCTGACCTCATTAGCTGATCATTCCGAAAGCCCAGTTTTAAAGCAAATATTAGCTGGAGCCATCAAAGACGTCGAAGCCGGCACGACGCTAGGCGACGCCTTAGCTAAATACCCTGACACCTTCAATGACGTCTACGTAAACATGGTACGCGCCGGTGAGACAGCTGGTATTTTGGACGAAATCCTCAAGCGCCTTGCCCTGCAGCAAGAAAAAAGCACTACCATCCGTAAAAAAGTCAAAAGCGCCATGGCCTATCCAACAGTCCTCATTAGCATCACCATCCTAGCCTTCTTTGGCTTGATGTTATTTGTCATACCGCAAATTGGTAAAATCTTGACCGACCTTGGTGGACCAGACGCCAAACTACCAGGTCTAACCCTATTTATGCTTGGTATTAGCGGCTTTATAACTCACTTCTGGTTCTTACTATTCCCAGCTATCGGTGGCGGCATCTACGCAGTTTTACGCTACATCAAAACTCCACAAGGTAAAGAGCAGTTTCATATTCTGATATTAAAGATTCCAGGAGTCAATAATATTATTAAAAAAGTCGCAATCGCCCGATTCGCGCGTACCTTTTCGGCGCTGATGGGCGCCGGAGTGGCCGTGCTCGAATGTCTGCGGGTTACCTCTCGCTCTGTCGGTAACGTCGTTTATGAAAAAGCCCTAGTTGATGCCGCCGTCCAGGTCAAGAACGGCAAGCCTTTATCGGTCGTAATCAGCCAAAATCCGCTCTTTCCGGCAATTGTTGCGCAGATGCTTTCGGTCGGTGAAGAAACCGGCCAAACCGACACAGTCCTAGTGAAGGTTGCCGATTTCTATGAAGAAGAAGTCGATGGTGCGATTGAAGGCCTGAGCTCTATTATTGAACCGGCTATGATTGTCGTTATGGGTAGCATGGTTGGTCTGATTGCCGCCAGTGTTATGATGCCAATTGCCGGACTCGCCCAAAGTATCAAGTAACTGTTACATATCCTAAACCACTCATGCTATAATTATGCTTAGTATTTACTAGTGGGCATCATGGCAAAATTATTCTATAAAGACAAACCGATTATCGGACTTGATATCAGCAATACTGGTGTTAAAATCATGGCCGTCGATACCAAGCGATGGCTAGTTCTTGGATACGGGTCGGTCGATCTTGACCCGATTAAGATTAAGGAGTCTCTCGAAGGTAATAGCCCCTATCTAGCCGAAAACATCCAGGCCCTAGTCAAAGAAAAACTAGTCGGTAGTCTATCGAGCAATCATGTCATTATAGGCGTGCCGACCGCTCGTAGTTTCTCGCGAACTTTTACGCTACCGACAAGTGCCGAAAAAACACTCAAAGATGCCGTTGAGATTGAGGTTGATCAATATATCCCAGTACCCGCCGAAACTCTATATATTGATTACGAGATTATTGAACGTAGCAAAGCGGAAATTACGGTTCTCATGAGCGCCGTATCGCGTGTTATCGTTGATAACTGCGTGAGCGCGACCGAGAGCGCCGGATTACAGCCCGTCCTAGTTGAACCCGGCATCAGCGCCGTCGGACGACTAATTACCATTGCCGAGGATGGTCACCTGCCAACAATCATCGTCGACATCGGTCCAGCTAGTACTGATATTGCCGTCCTGGAGTCCAACTCCATCAGGGTAACCGGAGGCCTGGCAATTGGCGGTAATACGTTTACGCTTGATATCGCCAAAAAGCTCAATATTGCTGTCGAGAACGCCCACCAACTGAAAGTTCTCAATGGCCTCAGTGCCGGCCCTAGACAAGAAAAAATCAGTGCCGCCCTGCAGCCCAGCTTGGAGCGAATTGTGATTGAGATCCGCAAGGTCATGCGCTACTATAACGAGCGCCTCAGCGAAGAGCGTAAACTGGAACAACTGCTCGTTGTCGGAGCCGGCAGCAACGTACCTGGCATCGGTGAATATTTTACCAATGCCCTCGTGATGCCAGCCCGCGTCGCTAGCCCCTGGCAGAAATTAGACTTTGGCAAGCTGCCCGAACCAGCCAAACAATTCCGCTCTAGGTATATAACCGTCGCCGGACTTGCCAGTGTCATTCCTGGAGGCATTTGGAAATGATCAACCTCCTACCAGATACTGCCAAGCGCGAGATTAGAGCCGCCCGAACTAACGTCAGATTAGTTAAGTACATCGTCGTCTTAGTTGCGGGCGTCGGGTTCTTGGGGCTCGTGAGCTTCGGAGTTTATACTATTTTAATGGGCACAAAGGCCAGTGCCGACACAATCATTCAAACTAATCAGTCCAAGACTTCGGCGTATGCTTCAACCGAAACAGAAGCACAGTCGCTCAAGGCAAGTCTGGCTAATGCCAAAAGTATCCTTGATAATGAAGTCCAGTATTCCAAGGTAATTACGGGTATTGCCGCCTTAATGCCGAGTGGCACGGTCCTAGATACGCTTAATTTAAGCTCGACAACTTTCGGCACACCAACCACGCTCACAATTCACGCCAAGTCAACTGACGCCGCCTTGAGCGTCAAGGATAAATTTCAGGCCTCGCCGCTATTTTCTAATATTTCCTTTGTTTCGTTATCTAATAGCGCGCAGGGCCAGACTGGCGCCTATCCGGTCACCGCCGTCATGAGCCTGACTATCAATAGGAGTGCTGCGCAATGAAAAAATCTGGCATGACAGCAAAAACGCTACGTGGCATATTGAGCGTCGTAATTGTTATTCTAATTGGCCTTTCGGCAGTAGGGTTCTATTATGCTCAGAATTGGCTGTTAGGCCTAGCGACCTCAATTAGCCAGACTGTTGCTCAGTCTAATTCTAGCGGCACCAGTATGCAATCTCTCAGCCAGCTACAGGCCGATCTGACAGCTCATCAAGATGTTATTCTCAAAGTTAATGCACTAGTTGCACCACTCCAGACCTATCAGAGTCAGTCCATTAACGACCTCAACCAATACGCAACAGCATCAGGCATAACAATTTCTAACTATAGCTTTGATAAACCCACGACGACCACGACTGCGGGCACGGCAGCACCAGTCGTTGCATCAGCCGCTAATTCCTCATACATCACTGCTACTATAGCTAGCCCGACGTCCTTTAGTGGAGTGCTGAAGTTTATGCACTTAGTCGAAGGTAACTTGCCAAAAATGCAGATCTCTAGCGTCAACATGGGACGTGCCTCAAGCGGAGGAGGTGATTCAGTCAAGATAGACCAACTAAGCATCCAGGTCTATACTAGGTAGGAAGATTATGAAAAAGGATATTACGCTATCAAACATCTTTAGTCCGCTAGTAACAGCTTTTAGAAAGTATAACTTAACGATGTTTATTGTAGTTCTAGTCGGTGGACTGGCGACGGCCGTTATTCTGCTCAACAGCGCCCTTCAAAAAGCCTCAGATACCACTGGCTACACGCCGACAACCAACAGTTCAACCTCATTTGACCAAGTCACTATGAATCGCGTTAATCAGCTGCACACTAGCAGCGAGGCGGCCGCCACCTATACCCCACCGGCAGGCCGCATTAATCCATTTTCTGAATAATTGGCATAAGCACTAAAAAACACTTATACTAAAGATATGTTATTACTTGGATCACGACTTATCGGCACGCCAATCATGGGCCTCCAAACCGGCACCAAGCTGGCAGAAACAGCTCAGCCTATTATTGATCCGTCAAATCTAAAAGTTGTTGCCTATATTGTCGATGGGCCACTCCTGTCGGAAAAACCATCGGTAATTCGCATTGCTGATGTGCGCGAATTGAGTGATATCGGCATGATAATCGACAGTAGTGACGAGTTTGTCGGCCTCAAAGATGTTATCCATATTAACAAGCTGTACGATATCGGCTTCCGCTTAGTCGGCATGAGCGTCGTTGACGAGCTGGGACACAAGCTGGGTAAAGTCGAAGATTATAGCCTGGATGCCGCTAGCTTCGTTATTCAGCAGCTCAACATCAAGCGCGGTCTTGTCAAAAGCCTCACCGAAACGGGCCTTTTAATTCATCGCTCGCAAATCGTTGAGATTAATGATAATAATATTATCGTCAAGACTACCGCCAAACGACCTGATCCGGTTATTCAGACCGACAAACACGCCTTTATTAATCCGTTTCGCTCCACCTCACCTCAAACCGACATCGACGCCAATTAGTCAAGTGCCGCGCCACCGAGGGCTGATTTAATATCGTCGTACGAGAAGCCTTGACGAGCCAGATAAACCATAAACTTCTGATTATCTGGATATTTATTACGTTTTTTCAGAATGATCTTTTGTAATTCATCGTTATCATTACGATCACCGGCAGCTATCTCGGTCTCAATAAGCGACAACTCCACACCCTTGGCGCGCAGTTCAGCGATCAACTTGCGATGGCTCACGCCCTTCCTAAGCGACCGATTTTCAACCCAATAACGAGTAAATGTCTGATCGTTAATATAACCTCTGTCGGTTAATCGATCAAAGACACGAGACGTAATCGCTGGACTAACGCCAGGCTTAATCTCCCCGGTCTTGGTACGCGTAGGCCGAGTTTTGCGATACAGATAATCACGCACTTCTTTGGCACTATGTGGGCGCATCAAGCAATATTCCAGAGCACGCCCATAGACCTTGCCGAATTGACTCTCTTGTTCCAGTTCTACTAATTCAGACTCGCCATAATCTTTACCAACTTTAATACCCAGCTCGATGAGCTGATAGACGTCCAGACTAAATCTATACTTGCCATCAATTGACACGTTCACCCGGTCTTTGTTCCTGGTCTGAGCACTAATAGCGGTAACGCGCATGTTGTTGTGCCTAGGCGGCTTCTTCGGCAACCTTGGCGCGAACTTTAGCCTCAATCTCAGCCAGAACCTCTGGGTTGGACTTTAGGTATTCTTTACTAGCTTCCCTGCCCTGGCCAATCTTGGCGTCATTGTAAGCGAACCAAGCACCAGCCTTGTCGACAATTCCGTGTAACACCGCAAGGTCTAATACATCGCCAGTTTTGGAGATACCCTCGTTGTACATAATATCGAACTCAGCAACTCGAAATGGCGGCGCAATCTTATTTTTGACAACCTTCACCTTGGTGCGACTACCGATAATCTCCTCGCCGGATTTAATTTGACCAGTGCGACGAATATCCAGACGGACTGATGCATAGAACTTCAAGGCATTACCACCGGTTGTCGTCTCGGGGTTACCGAACATCACGCCAATCTTCATACGAATCTGGTTAATAAAGATGACTGTCGTGTGACTTTTACTAATAATACCGGTTAGCTTGCGTAGTGCTTGACTCATTAGACGGGCCTGCAATCCCATGTGACTATCGCCCATATCACCATCAATTTCAGCTTGGGGTACAAGTGCTGCCACCGAGTCAACAACGACTAGATCAACTGCGTTAGAACGCACTAGCGTCTCGGCAATTTCTAGAGCTTGCTCACCATTATCTGGCTGAGACACCAGCAGGTTATCGGTATCAACACCCAAACGGCGCGCGTAAGCTGGATCGAGCGCATGCTCGGCATCAATGAAGGCCGCCGTGCCGCCGCGTTGTTGAACTTCAGCAATAGCGTGCAAGGCCAAGGTTGTCTTACCCGAAGATTCAGGGCCATAGATCTCTAGAATACGGCCTTTTGGATAACCGCCGCCCAGCGCCAAATCAAGTGACAGCGAACCGCTACTCACCAATTCAACATCAACCGTCGTAGTATCACCTAGGCGCCGAATTGCGCCATCGCCAAACTGTTTATTAATCTGCTCCTGGGCAAGTCCCAAGGCTTTTAGTTTACCTTCGCTGGCGGTGGGTTTTTCGGATAGTGGATCTTTGGTGGTTTTTTTAGCTGCCATATTTTCCCTCTTTCTAATCTATGCCTTATTATACTGGTCTAGCTAATAATTTGCTATAATTGTAACTAATGATTAAGCGCACTTCTGGTTTTACTGTCATCGAAGTTATTTTCGTAATATTGATACTTGGCGTAGCCAGCGCACTATTCTTTGTCCAAAAGAACAATGCTGCCGTCATGGCGCGTGATGATCAGCGCAAAGTTGCTATCAACTCAATGTACTACGGTCTAGAAGAAGTGTTTTACAAAGCCAATAACTACTATCCGTCATCGATCGACGAAAAAGTTCTACCATCGGTTGACCCAGATCTGTTTACTGACCCGAACGGCATCAAGATTGGTAGCGCCGGCAGCGCCTACCGTTATGAGCCCGCCAACTGTACCGACAATAAGTGCAAATCTTACACCTTACGCACCACCCTGGAGAACGAGGCTGACTTTATAAAAACTAGTCGCAATAATTAATTCCTAGAATTATTAGCGTTCGATCGACTATTGCGTAGCGCCTCGATCGCGTTATTCAAAACATCGATGTGCTCCTTGGGATGAGCCGCGTACGTGAAACGATAAGATGTCGCGTTGCCTTCGGTGCTGAGTCGAATGGATCCGTAATCGAAAAACTGTTGAAAGAGGCCTTTTTGTTGATAGCTGGCGTCCTCAACATTATCCAAGCTCACCGTTTGCTCAACATGCGAAAACAAGCTAACTTGCACCTGCTGGATGACGCATTCGTTAGTCAAATACAAACGATTACTAGTGTAGACGTAGTAGTTAATATATACACCAATGGCAATCAAGATTGCGACAAGTAATAACGGAAAGGCCATCGTTGAAGCTTGCGCTACCGGTCCAGTTAAATTAAACATTCGTACAAATAGGTCGTAGTTCAGCAGAATTGATAACAGAAACGCCATCATGACAGCTCCAACGATAAATGGCAAAAATAGTCCAATTGGGTGACGCCTGATAGCGCTAATAACATACTCGTCGTTCCTGAGGTTAAGCGATGGATAATAACGTCGTGACGTATCGTGTTTCAACTTGGTTTCCAAGCTAATCTCATGACCTGTGTCGCCACCCGTAGCGGCTTTCGTTGGCTGCGGCGTCTCGACATGAGTCATGGCTGGCGGATGAGCATAGAGAGGCTGACCATCGGCTCCGTAGGCAACCGGTCGTTCGTAGGACTCAGTAACTGATTCATCCTCGTTCATACTAGTATTATATCAAGGTTTGGCCGATATCATCGATTGTTTTACCGACGTGCGCATATCCCTTAGGTGTGACGCGTCGACCACGTGGTGTGCGCTCGATAAAACCAATCTGTAACAAATATGGTTCATAGAAGTCTTCAATCGTTGTCGCTTCGTCGCCAGTCAGGGCTGCAATCGTATTCAGGCCCACCGGATGGCTACCATAATTATCGATAATGCTCACAATTAAATTGCGATCGCCGGGATCAAGGCCCAGCTCATCAATCTCGAGTAACGCCAAAGCCGCCCTAGTCGTTGGCTCGTCAATCATGCCGTCACCGTTAACATCCGCATAATCACGCACTCGTTTGAGCAGCCTATTGGCAATTCGCGGCGTCAGACGCGCTCTCGTTGACAGCATTTCGGCTGCCCCGGGATCAATCTGGCTATCGAGAATCCGCGCCGCCCGACTAATAATCCGCGTAATTTCATCTGGCGTATAAAACTCTAGTCGATGAATCAGGCCGAAACGATCACGCAGCGGTGCCGACAAAGCACCCGTCCTAGTGGTGGCCCCAATAACCGTGAACTTCGGCAAGTCTAAACGCACACTCCGTGCCGCCGGTCCCTTGCCAATCATGATGTCCAACTTGAAATCTTCCATCGCGCTATACAGCACTTCTTCAACAGCATGACCCAGGCGGTGAATCTCATCAATGAACAAGATGTCGCCGTCATTCAAGTTAGTCAGGATACTCGCCAGATCACCAGCCCGTTCAATAGCCGGACCGGCCGTAATCCGAATGTTCGTACCCATTTCGGTCGCAATCACACTCGCCATAGTCGTCTTACCAAGCCCCGGAGGGCCATACAGCAGGATGTGATCGATTGGTTCATTGCGTTTTTTAGCGGCATCAATTGCTAGCTTTAAATTCTTTTTTAGGCGGTCTTGACCAACATATTCCGAGAAATCTTTTGGTCGCAGCGTCACTTCAATCACTTGCTCGTCAGCATCTTCACTGTGCGTGCTAGTATCGGTGATGCGCTGAATTGCCATTAAGCGTTACCTCGCAGCGCCTGAGTGACACGCGCAGCCGTCGGCAAATCAGTTGCAACCACCTCCAGTGCTCTACTGGCATCAGCCAAGTTATAGCCAAGAGCGATCAAGGCTTCTAGCGCCTCATCGTTCACCGCTTGACCGGCCACACCACTAGACCTGGTAATTTGAACCGCTAGACCAACCTTATCAGACAAATCAACTGCGACACGTTCAGCAATACGCTTACCAACGCCGCTCGCCTGGGTAATATAAGCGCTGTCACTATTAGCGATGGCGTTGCGCACTTGTTCACTATCGCCCAGTGACAAGATCGCCAAAGCCGCTTTGGGCCCGACACCTTGCACTGTAATCAACAGCTCAAATAATTTCTTGGCCGTCAAACTACTAAAACCGAACAGCTCCTGCGATTGTTCACGAATATGATGATAGGTGTGTAATTTGACCTGTTCCCCTAGTAGCGCAGTCTCAAAGTCCCCGGCGGCAACTTGCACCTCATAGCCGACACCATTAACGTCAATAATAACGGCATTACCGAATTTCTCTACCACTACTCCGTAGACGTGCGCAATCATATGTACTATTATCGCACATTTTAGAGTGTCGAGTTGCAAAATGTGATAAATATTTTTATAGTATAGGCATGACAGAGCACGCAACAAATCATTTAGGGGAGTTTATGATTATCGCACGTACTTGGCATCATCAACGCGGTAGCGACAATCCAGACATACAAGACATTCGTGCAAGCGAGCGCAGCGTAGGCGAGCGATTACTGCGCGGCACAATAGAAGAGCATTTAGAACGCCGTCAAGAGTTAGTTTTACGCGTCGGGACTCAAGCTATAGAAGCCGTCCGCTTCAGCCCACTGCCGTATGGTTTTAGCACTATGAGAAGCATCGAATGCGATCCAGGCACCCCCCTGCCTCTCGTCTGGCTAGCCGAAGGTGAATTAACGAGAAGTGGTCGGTTAGAGCCCTATTACGGCAAATATGAGTATGTCAATTTCGCGACTATCGCACAGACACTGACCGAAGATGGATCGTTTGAGTCAGCCGCAGTCGACGATTAAATTACCGCGACATTAATGAGTGCGTCATAGCTGCCGCTAGAGCATCGGCGCAGTCGTCTGGTTGCGGCACCTCGCTTAGTCCCAGTTGCAGACGTACCATTTCTTGAACTTGCTTTTTATCAGCCTTACCATAACCGGTTAAAGTTTGTTTAATCTGCAGTGGTGTATACTCGGCAATTGGCATACCGCCCTTACGACCGGCTAGCATCGCCACCCCTCTGGCCTGAGCAACCGTCATCGCCGTCGTAACGTTTTGGGCAAAAAACAGCTTTTCAATCGACATAACATTTGGCTTAGTTGTCGCTATGATATCCGTCAAACTATCAAAGATATCTTCCAGGCGCTCATCGTGCGGCGTATGTGCCGGTGTGGTCACGACACCGGCATCAATTAGCTTCATCTTGCCGTTAATAACCTCGATGACGCCAAAACCTAAAATGCCTGTGCCAGGGTCAATACCGATAATCCTCATATCATTATTATAGGCTATTTTGATGAATGCCAGAACGAACCGATTTTTCTAAGTAACCCCAAGATCTCTGATCGCCACTCCCAACCAGCATAACCTAGCGCCAGGCTACCGACACCGCCAAATGCCCACCAGCCAGCCACGCCGCTCGCCGTGTCGGCGATTGGCTCAACCGCAAACCCAGCCGTCGGTATCGTACTGACGACCTTACGGCAACGATTAGTCTCGGGATTACGCTCCTCGCCAGCCGCACAAGGTGCTAGCTCGGTCGACGCGCCGAGTACCGATCGGCAACGATTAGTCTCGGGATTACGCTCTTCACCAGCCGAACAAGGAACAATCACCGCTATGTCACTGGCAATACTACGACATCGGTTAGTTTCCTCGCTGCGGTACTGGCCATCTTTACATGGCACTAAAACACTATTTGGCTCCGACACAATCAAACGGCACCGGTTCGTTTCGGGACTTCGATATTGGTTTGGCGCACAGGGTTTTAGAATGACGGCCGAAGTTATTTCATTATCAGATGTTTGTGTCATATCAACGGTTTCGATTGTTTTCTCTAGATTACTAGCGCCGGGTGTAATCTGGTCGGTATATTGCCAAGTTGCATTAATCAACGCCCATGACATACCCGGCAGCGGGTCTTCGTAGATATCGGTAGCATCGATAACCGTGTCGTCAGACAGTAATAGCTTCACCTGGCTAGACGAATTGACGAGCGTAAAGGCAAGATCCGCATTAGAGAATGCTTCGAAAGCTTGCGAACCAATCGTACTACCACTTGGAAAAGTCAGTACTTTTTCATTCTTCAAACCTATCCCTAATTTATAGTCTGTCAAATCAACTAATCGATTATTTGGGTTAAAGATTTCAATAAACTCACTACCGACATCATTGCCGATAGGATTTGGCAAAAGCTCAGTAATTTTTAGTGGTAATAAATCATTAATACACCTACCGTCATCTTCTAAAATATAGTTTCTAGGTACTACCAACTGAATACCGTCGAGGTTGACGCAAACATCTAGACTAATACAGCCGCCGAGACCGTCAGTCACATAACCGTCTGGTACCACGAACTGCAGGCCGTCAAGATTATCGCAAAGGTCTGGCGCCAAGTTGCAATTACGATCGGCGTCTGATAAATAGCCGAGCGGCACCATATCTTGCAATCCCATCATGTTCCGACATAGGTCAAGTGAGATATCAAAGAAATCAGCCGCATTATTATCAGTATCGACTAATACGCCGCGGTCAATATCGAATTTGCGCTCAATCGTACCCGAGGGGCCGATTGTAGCTGGCGTGTCTTCGGGATTGCCAGCTAAACTCCCCCAACCAACTCGATCAATCTCGACCCCCAACTGATCAACTAGCCTGACATGCCCGGCGTCATTGCCCAGCGCAGCCGTAAACGACGACAAGTAGCTGCCAGTAAACAAAGGCTCGAAGGCACTTGAAATGATTCGCCCGTACGATTGACCACCAAGTGATATTTCACTGCCCGTCACGGTCGGCGCATAACATGCTAATTTACGCCAATCTGATCCGGTAACGAGGTAATCCTTACTAGCATAAAACATACACCAATTAGTGATATCAACTGCCGCAACGCTATTATTATAAATTTCGACGATTTCATTATAAGAACTGGTCGCATCCCTAACCTGAACTTGACTAATGACCACATCCGGCCTGGATGTGCCAGCCGCTGACACATTTTGAGCACCAAACCCTAGTAGTAAGACAAATGTAACTGCAAGTATTGCTATCTCAATACGCTTACGCATATTAAAAGCATATTAAATCTCTCAGCAAAATACAAGTTTATTTTTGACTAAATATCAACCGTAATATCAGCGTTAGTGTGTACGTTCACGACATCATCTAGATCATCTAGCGCGTCCATAATCTTGATAATCTTCTGGGCAACTGCCACATCATCAATCACAATGTGATTGTTAGGTACATACTGCAACTCAGCATCTTCAACGCTTAGACCAGCATCTTTAAGCGCCTGACGAACTTTCGCCAGTTCCTTCTGCTCAGTATAGACAGTAATGCCGCCGTCTTCTTCAACAGCATCCTCAGCACCGGCATCTAAAATTTGCAGCAAGGCATCTTCACCGGTCGCACCAACTCGAATAACACCCTTGCGACTAAATTGAAACGTGACACTGCCGGCATCGGCCACGCGTCCGCCGTTTTTTGTGAGCGCCGTCCTAACTTCTGGGAAAGTCCGGTTTTTGTTATCAGTCGCCGTTTCAACAATAATACCAACCCCACCCGGCCCCATACCCTCATAAGTAATTTCTTCTAATATGGCCGCATTCTTATCGGCAACCCGGTCAATCGCACGCTGAATATTAGCAGCTGGCATATTGGCCTGTTTGGCTTTTTCGATCGCCATAGCTAGCGCCGAGTTCATCGTTGGATCAATCCCACTGCGCGCCGCAATGGCAATCATGTTACCAATTTGCGTAAAAACAGCTCCGCGTTTAGCGTCTTTGGCGCCCTTTTCGCGTTTGATAGTTGACCATTTGCTATGTCCAGACATAATAGATTCTCCGCTTGATATATGTAATTAATCCTATTATAACAGATTACTCGACGATATTGGACTCGCCCAAATTATACTTTGTAGCGCGCCACAAATACACACAAGCTGCAATTATCACTAAGTAACATATGGCAACCCCGACTGATGATAGCTGAACCGCACTCACCGCCCATGGCAATTTCGATAGCGACTCGGTCACCCAGATCATATAACCCAGTAACCAGGTAGCCGGCAGGGCGAGTATGACAGATAACGCAGGAATAATCAGTGCACCTACGCCACTTATAAAAGTCAACAACATCGCTAGAGGCACTAATGGTAAAACTAATAAATTAGCTACAATTGCAACGTTTGAAATCTGACCAAATCCACTAATCAGGATTGGCGCCGTCAATATAAGGGCCGATACCGTTTCGCCCAATATTTGCCGGACAAAACTTGGCTTTGTTTCACCAAAAAAGAAGCGCTGTAACAGCGGCGCCAGTATCATCACACCGGCAAAAGCCGCAAACGACAATTGCCAGCCTAAATCACCCCACAGGTAGCCGGGCTTCATCAGCACCGTAATGGCCGCCGCTATAGGCAGCAAGACCAGTGGATGAAAGCGTCGACCATAATACCAGGCCGCTAAACTAAGCCCAGCCACGAGCCCCGCGCGCGTCATACTTGGACTCAGACCAGTAATTGCTACAAAACCGGCAATCATGGCACTGGCTGATAGCGCCGCTAGGTACTTTGAAAGCTTTTCAAATAGTCGGCGCGCCAAACGTACTAGTACCGTCAAATTATAGCCACTGGCGACAACAATATGCGTCAGTCCAGCAATCTTGAGAGCCTCAATTAAATCCGCAGGCAGAGCCCGCTTTTGACCAACCAAATACCCCAAACCAAGGCTCGATTCTGGATCCGGTATCGCCCGTCGCACCGCATCGGCAAACCAATCCCGGAACTGACGCGCAATGTCGCCAGGCTGCGGGCGCTGAACTTGTTTAATCTGTGCTCGGTATATAGTCCCGACAAAACTACCAAATCCCGGACCAATCTTGCCCTCCACTCCAATCAAATCACCGCGTTTAATATCCAGTTCGCTACTGGCCGTAACCCAAAACGTTCCGCGCAGCACTTGACCGCCGATACTGAGTTCACCCAACCTAACTACTGACTGCCCACTAACGTCACTGTCGACATCGTCCAGTACCTTGCCCGATACCAACCCAGACATACCATATAAACCCCTAACGCTCGATAATTCATTGTTATTGACCGATCCGCGCCACAAGCCAATTATCATACCCCCAAAGATTAGTAGTGGTATCAAATAGACATATCGTTGCCATAACGTCACGCCTATCAACATCAGTCCCGTCAATAATAACGTCGTTGAGCTCAACTGTGAGATTTGCAGCTGCTTCGCTAGATAAATGCCGACTAGTACCGCTACGCATAATATTGCGATTAACCAAGAAACGTGCGGTCGACGTCGTAGCACCCACCAATTCATAGTCATAGTATAAATCGTTTTTTAAGTTATTTCCAAGAAATTAATTTGCATTTTGTTAGTGTGGGGCTTGGTCACCTCTGGCGACCCCGCAAGTTCACGATTGAAAACCAGTTTTCATCGGAACATTGCCCTCAAACAGCCACTGGCTGTTTTCGCCCACTCCACCCCACGGGTGTCGTAGTTTCAAGCCCCATACAAATCTCAACTAAGAAAAAATACCCACGCAAGGTGAGTATTTTTTCTTGGAGGGACCAGTGGGGCTTGAACCCACGACACCCTGCTTAAAAGGCAGGTGCTCTAACCAGCTGAGCTATGGTCCCGTAAATTGTTAATGTTGTCGTAATACTTTCCATAGCCCAAAATGTTACAATTTTGGTTAGAGCTGCTTATATATGACTTTATCGGTGCAAGCACCTAGGCAGCTGAGCTATGGTCCCGTAAATTGTTAATGTTGTCGTAATACTTTCCATAGCCCAAAATGGTTAATTAGTTATTAAAACAACTCTAAAAAATGTATCACTAATAGGGGTGGTTGTCAACGTTTCGACTTCTTCTCATTGAGGTGCGCCGGCTTTGTCATAAACAAATCTAACACCGCAATCACCATGCCAAGACTAATTACCGTATCCTTATTCTGAATTAGCCAGTTATAAGCGTTGGCGCCAAAGCCCGTAATTGTCATCGCATGGCTCAGCGGTTCGATCAAGAACGCCATCGCCACAGCCGTGAACATCAGAGCACCAAAAACTCGCCCGACGGCGCTCTTGTAGGCATAACCGTGAAACAACAATATCACAGGCGGCAATAGCACAATCACCGACAACGTAATCGCTGTTGTTAGTGGCCCACTCGGGAAAAAGCCCACAGCACCAACCACCAAACCGGCATCATAACTCCATATAACACTCAAGATAGAGCCGGCCGCCAAAGCCAAGCCGAGCAAACCAAACCGACGACGCGTTATATAAGCTGCAATAAACAATGCCAAGGCAATAGCGGCAAAAGTCACAACAACATTCATATTATTGTACCGCCGTCCCGCCCAGATCAAAGACGGCCGATCGACCAGATTTGATATTGAGATTATCGGTTGATCCAGCCGGCAGTATCACCACATACCGAGCATCTGACTTGGGCGCAAAGACACTGCTCATTGTATTATCTGGCGAAGCATTTGTAACGATATAAACAATTTTCTTATTACTATCAATCCAGACAATATCCATTGACGTTTTGATATCACTCACACTGACAGTCCATTTACTGTCACTGGGATAAGCCATAATCAGTGCTTGATTGTTCGATAAATCAGTCACGCCGCTAACCGCTCCAGCCCGCAATGATGGCGTGTTAGCTAGCTTGGCTGTGAATACTCCATCACCTATATTAAGAGGTATGCGCGATTGAACATTAGCCGAAAAGATAATTACAGCGGCGGACAACACAATAGCAATAACGCCAATAATAATCACCGCCAAGCCGACATCACCCATGCGCTTCATAAAACTACCCGGATAGCTATCATAAGCACAATTATAGCAGGTTCTATTTAAGCGCCGACTTTGTCTTTTTTGTTGCGGCGTTTGGCATTGAGCTCAACATATTCGATAATCGCACCAGCAACGTCACGACCAGTAACTTTTTCAATACCAAAGCCTGGGCTAGCATTAACCTCTAGTATTAACGGACCGCGTTCACTGCGCATCATGTCAACACCAGCAATATTGAGCCCCATCGCCTTAGCAGCCTTAACCGCCGCCTTGCGCTCCTCATCGGTCAGCTTGACTACCGTACCTTCACCGCCCTTGTGTAAATTAGATCGAAAATCGTCGTCTAAACTCTGGCGCTTCATGCTGGCTACGACCCGACTACCAACCACAAAAGCACGAATATCCGTACCGGCCGACTCCTTGACGAATTCTTGCAGCAAAATGTTGGTACCATCATCGTTCGTTAAATAAAATGCCTGCAATACCGACTTGGCGGCTTTTTTAGTTTCAGCCAAGACTACACCGTTGCCATGAGTACCACGGGCAAGCTTAATAATTACCGGCATACCACCCAGCTGTTCGAGTAGGTTATCAATGTCGGTCGTATTACGCGAAACAACTGTTTTAGGAATACCGACACCAGACTTGGCGAGCAGTTGCATACTGCGTAGCTTGTCGCGCGAACGACTAATGGCAATCGAGCTAGATGCCGTATAGACACCTTGCATTTCTAGCTGACGAACAATCGCCGTACCATAGCGCGTCATACTACTGGAGATACGCGGAATGATAGCATCAAATTTACTCAGATTCTCACCTCGGTAGCTAACAGTTGGATTATTCTGCTCAATCGATGCGTAACAATCGCGATATTTGATAATTTTAACTTCGTGGCCGCGCCTCAAAGCCTCTTCTTTGAGACGTTTGGTCGAATAATTACCTGGTCCATTGGATAGAATTGCAATTTTCATAATATTTCCTTATTTATTATCCGATTCTAAGAACTGAATTAGTCCTCGCGCTCGTTTTGGTACATCTATACCTCGAACTACTTCCGGGTTGTTATTCGCTTCTAAAACATACCACTTATCATTCGTTTTGTCTTGGATTAAATCAACGCCGACAATGCTACGCCTGGTAGCCAGAGCTGACTTGCGAGCCAATTCAATCACCTCGGCATCATATTCGGTAGCCGATAGCTCGACAGCGTTAGCGCCGCCATGGGGCTTGTTTAAGTGCGCTTTGAGTGGGTCTTTGTGGGGAGTAGAACTCCGTTTAATAACCTGAATAGCCTGACCGCCCATCAAGAGCACTCTTACAAAACCGTCATTTTCAATATAGCGCTGCGCTAAAACAGTCTTGGCATCAGTTAGGCGCGTCCAGGCTTCGTCGTACGATGCTTTATCGATAACGATAAAGTTGTTTTTTCCACGATTACTATGAATATCCTTGACTACAAATTTATCACCAAGTGATGATCGTAGCACCTCGTAAGTCGGTACATCTTTGTGACCAGTGATAACAATGGTTTGAGGCACCGGAATACCATTAGTAGCTAAGATGAATAACTCGCTAAGCTTGGAGCGTGACACAAAATCACCGACTTCACGATCAACGAATGGTACGTGCTTATATTTCAGATACTGCGCAATCGACGCGGCGTGTTCTGGTAAAAAACCGTGCGACTTAAAATAGACTACCTTGGCGTCCGCCACATCGTGGCCGTCGGGTAGTGTGACGCTTGGCTTACCAGTCTGGTCGATTGTATAGCGCAAATTACGATAGCGCTCGGTAATAACTTCTGATTTGGCCTGTTTAGTAATTATCTCAAAAAAAGCCTTAGTATCGTCATCAAACCGCGCCGTAATAATTATAATCGGCTTGCGTGGCGCCGAACCACCACCGGCGACATTATGACGCGACACGTCAACTACAAAACGGTTCTTCAAAAACCGCTTGCCGAGCAGAATTGGATAACGATTACGTGAACGCTCCGCGAGATTAAAGCTTGATTTATACGACTTGTCGCCAATCTTTAACATCAGTTTAACCTTATAGCGGTACTCACGCTCGCCAAAAGAATTCTTGACGATTGCAACCTGATAGTCACGCGTAGAATAAACTGAGCCGGTGTAGAAAATCGATGAAGGGGCAAACAACCTAAATGACAGCTGGCCATCAACTTCTTTGATATCAGAGGCCCAAATCGCCGAATCGTCGGCACCGGTATCAATTTTGGCCGGGATATCAACAAAAGAATGATTCGGCAAGCGAACATATTGCGTTGTACCGATAACATCAATAGTCGCCACTATGCGTTGTCCTTTCTTGATGAAATTGCACTGGCTACTAAACCAGCTTCACTGTCATTAGTGTGGTCGTACTTGCCAATCATAGCATCATTAAATGCTGAATCTAGTGTCTTAAGATTGCGCCTGAAATATTCAGTATTTTTAGCCAAGCCTTCGTAATAAACCTTCAATTTGGTATAAATGACACCGCGCATCGAAAATGGAGTTCCACGATAGGCGTTTTCTATATGAGAATAGGCTTTGTCCTTAGCAGCAGCAATAGTAGATTCAGAGATATCACCGTCAACAGCACCGCGAATAGCGATCAACCTCCAGACTGTCTCGTACACCTGCCTAGCATCACGCTCTAAACCATCGATTCCAAGCGCTAAACCAGCAGTGATATACCTATCTCGAGCACGATCAAATGACGGATTATCAAGTGTTCCAGCAACGGCACACTCCATTAATACGCCTAGTCCCTCTTCAACGTCAGCGTAGTCAGCAGTACCAGACTGCAGAGGTTTAAAGCCAGACTCCTTGCCGTTTTGGGCGCGTCTCGCGTGGACTTCTTGTTCATGAATAATCAGACGCTTCAGTTCGGCTGCGTTACGCCTTGTGCTAGACGGTAAAACTATTGTCTTTTTGGCTCCGCTCGTCGCTGGATTAGATTTCATGGCGTCAACAGTAACTTTCCAGCCCTTTTCTGCGAGGCCGCCGATTGCCAAGGCGGCATTCATAATATCACTACACTGCTGAGCATCATAATACACATCGTCAGTCGTGTCCGGAACAATACTGAGTATATCTGCATAACTAGATAGCACAAAATCGCGTAACACCCGCACCTCACTCGGAGTAAGTAATTCGGGTTCGGTCACCTCACCGGCCTCGATGCCGCCAACCATTTTCTCTAAATCCGACTTGATGACAGAAGATTGCTCATTTGCTGGATTCAACGAGCGTATAGCCTTCTTCTCGGTAGCAATCATGCCCATGTAGTAAGCTTCGTTCATCGGACCGTATAGGGCTTCGTTGATATCAATAAAGTTACGCTTTCTGGTTTCATAGCTACTCGAACTTAGCGGGCTTGTTAGGTCTCTAGCTGCTTCCACAAGCATAATTTTCTTGAGCCGATTGTCATGAAACTCTTGATATAACTTAAGCTCGGCGGTATTGACACCAGGGTTATTTTCGGCAGCCTGTAATTCCATGACTGCTTCATAAATCCTAGCTTTCTTGCGCATTATATCGTCATTGTCAATTAAAAAATCTAGTGCCGGATAGTCGTAGCCCGGTTCGTATTCACGATTATTGATAAAGTCTACCCTGGCCCGCTGGCGACGTTCAGCACTATCCTCAAACCTGGTGTAGTCAGAAAACTCACTCTTGGTATTTTCGTAGTCAAGAATTTCTTGTGGTGATTTTTGTAATAATTCGGACATCTTCTATATTATAGCACTTATGGCTACAATAGTCAATCCGGTAATGCTGAATTCCACCTCAAATCGCAACACTACCATTTTGTTTCAAACATCTCAGCCGGTGTCTTGTAGCCCAGTCGCTTACGGGGTCTAGTATTAAGTAGATTGACCGCAAGGTCAAGCTCCTGCTGGC
>JAJYBZ010000008.1 GCA_021778755.1 bacterium
TGTTGTTGGGGTCAAAATAATGCGCTGCGTCACCGTAGACCTCTGGTAGGCAAGTCGCATTACTACTAACGACTGGCGCGCCATAACCCATAGCTTCGAGGCCTGGTAGTCCAAAACCCTCCATTAATGACGGGAATATATACGCTTCGGTTTTACTAAATAGCCAATACAGTTGAGAGTCGGGGATAAAGTTAGTGAACAGAATATTCTTATAGTTTTTACTATTAAAGTAAGTTTCATTTTTCAGAGCACTGGCATTCTTTTTACCAACTAGAATCAGGCCAAGGTCGGGATATTTCATAATTAGTTGCTGGTGAGCATCACCCAGGCGACGGATATTTTTATAATCACTTTGTTGGCCGACGTACATTATGAAATTTTTAAAGGGATGTTTGTAGGCTTTTTGTTGGCCACTACTTATATCGGCTGATTCATAGGTTACCGTAACCTTATCAGTTGGTAGATTTACAAAATTTAACAACGCATCCTTTGTGTAATTAGTAGGAGTGATTATTTGATGACTTGATTTTGCAACAGTCTTAAAAACGAAGCGTCCAACCAGTTGTTTGATGTGAAATATTAACCAGTTTTTGTCAGAGTTATAGGTATTGAGTAATGTCAGGTCGTGAAAGGTTGTGACTTTGTTACCACGATACAATATCGGTTGTTGTGGCATGCAAAAGTGGACTAAATCAGGGTTGAGATCATCTAGATATTTCTTGAATCCAAATTGTTCAGCCAGTGAATAGTTAGCAAAATCAGCTGTTTTAACGGTAAAATTTTTAGAGGTTGGCTGCCAAAATAATTTGTCTTTTGTCGGCACAATAACAGTGTACCGATTAACCTTATCAATTTCTTGGAGGTAGTGAAGTAAGCGCTCAATATATCTACCTGTGGTTGAGTTAATAATACGAGCATCGATTGCAATATGAGCCATTAAATAATCTCCGTAAAGACATGTTTTTTATACAGTATATAATTCCAGATAAGTGTGGCTACTGTGGCGATTAGTTTGCCGGCGAGTAATATAAAGCCCGACGACAAGCCATGGTTGGCTAGAATTGTAGCGACACCGTTAATAATTAGCGGCTGGATGATCCATAATCCAGACAGTGTAATAATCAGGAAGTAGACAAACTGCCGTTTAGTGTTGCCACCGACAGATTTAAATGTAAACGATCGATTAACGAAAAAGCTAAAAACAAAGGCTATACCGGTTGAGAAAAAGTTTGCAACAAGCTTGTCGACACCCAAGAAAACTAATCCGAATAGAATACCGAAATCGATCGCCGTATTGGCTACCCCGACCAGCCCAAAGCGGAGTTTCTCAGCGTGCTTTTTTAGATGATTTTGCATGATATTCCTCGATAAAATATAGGGGTCGTTGCTTGGTTTCGTTGAAAATTCGGCCAATGTATTCACCAATAATTCCCAGCGACAATAATTGAACGCCGCCCAGGAACAGGATGGCGGCCATCATTGATGGATACCCCCCTACCGGGTCACCAAATAATGACGTTTTTACAACAAGTACCACAATAAAAATAAACGCAATTACCGACACTAGTAGTCCCAGGATTGACGATATACGTAGTGGCGCGGTTGTAAATGACGTCAAACCATCAATTGCAAAATTAATTAGTTTTGGATAGTTCCATTTAGTTTGGCCAGCAGCGCGCGGGTCGCGGTCGTAGGTAATTTCTTTTTTCTTGTAGCCAATCCAGCTAAACATACCCTTGGTATAGCGCTGTGACTCGCGGATTTGTTTGAGCGCCTCAACGCAGCGGCGGTCAAGCAGGCGAAAGTCTCCGGTGTCTTTCTGGATTTCGATATGAGTGGCCTTCTGTAATAATTGATAATAAACTTTTGAAGTAAGTTTTTTGAGCCAAGTTTCGCCTTCGCGACTGTTACGCTTGGCATAGACATCATCGTAACCATCTTCCCAGAATTTAATCATTCTAGGGATAAGTTCTGGCGGATCCTGCAGGTCAGCATCGATAATGACGGTTGCATCGCCTGTGACGTGGTCGAGACCGGCAATCATGGCAATTTCCTTACCAAAATTACGGGACAAATCGACGTAAGCGACACGCTCGTCAGTTTCGGCGTAATCGCGGATGATTTGCATAGTTTTATCGCGGCTACCGTCGTTTATGAACAAGAACTCAAACTCGTACGACTTGTTGTCGTTGGCTAACTTACCTAGGCGGTGATATAGCTGCTCTAAAACCTCTTGCTCGTTATAGGCAGGTATCAGGATACTAATCTTTTTCATTGTTATCAGTATAGCACTCGGGGTTAGCGAATGGAATTTAGCTTATAGCTAATGAAACGAAGGTATAATTATAGGATGAGCGAAGATCAATTTACAAAACTGTTTGTTTATATGGAAAAAAGATTCGACAATGTCGACAAACGCTTCGAAGCGGTTGATAAACGTTTTGATGATTTAACTAATCTCATCGAAGCTATGCTGGTAAAATTGACACTTACGCCCAAGAAATAGCTTTTATGGATCACAAAATTAATCGACTAGAGAAATATATCCAGGTGCTTGCCGACAAGGCGGGGGTTGATCTGGATACGATTCACATTTAGAACCCACCTAATAAGGGCTAGTGTATTCACGCCTGAGGTATAGGCCGTAGATCGCCTGGGTGTAACAGAACATAATCTTGCGACAACTGGCTCCGTCAAATGCTCCGTACGCCGTAAAGGCCTTGGTCTTAGCGCTAATATCGTCCTTGTTGGTGATGTTGGCGGGTAGACCACGAATAGGATAGCCGCGATAATATGTAATTGACGGGAGTGTTTTGGGGTGTTGCTTGATATAGGCTTTGTAGGCAAGTGTTGTGAAACGAGCAACATTAATATGATCGCTGTGATCGTGATTGGCCGTGCCGGCGTTGCTACTTTGGGATCTGATCAGGTTGGGTTGAAAGGTTTGCATAAAGCTAATCAAGGTTTGTACCAGCTGTGCTGATGTATATGACGATGTCTTATCGACAGTCTCAATCGTCTGAATTTTGCCAGTGTAAAGCTTTTCCAGGCTTTGGTGCGAGGTACTATTAAAACCATTACCCCGTAGGTTACCGTCGGGTATATGTAGGAACACGAGCGTTATTTTGTTGTTGCCGCTCGGGTTGGCAATTGTCGCTAGCTGGCCGCCGGGTAGTTTGATAATTTGTTCGTTCCAGGACTCGCCGGCTTTACCTAACATACTGTCATAGGCTGTTTCGGCGCCCTTTTGGCGACTCAACCAATACACGTTATCGCGACCGTCGTCACCAGCGGTAAAGTAGATAGTCCGGACACAATTGCCGGCTTGAATGTCATGCAGCAAGTCTGGGCTCATGAACAACAGGTCGTCATCCTCGTGTGCAATAAAGTCCACCGATGTCGGCTGCGTGCATATCGGATCTGGTATGCTCTTCAGACTATAGGGTGTTGTTGAGCTAAAAAACAGCGAGGTGATTGACTTGTCTTGTAGTAGATAACTGGCCATTATACGATTGGTCTTTTGGCTGTGAATTAGTGATCCCGCCAGCGACCAGGCCACTATAATAACTATTAACAACAAGATTGTTATTAGGGGGTGCTCACGGGCTTTTCTGATACGTAAATGTTTTATCATAGTATAGGCCTTAGACTGGCTGTTTATATTGTAGAACAAGTTGGATGAGTTAGGTTATATTGGCGATATATCGCTCGCCTGTTCATTAATCGTAACAGCACCACAACTTTCGCCTCGCACTCAAGTAGCTTCATATTATATAATTATAGCTCATACGTATAATGAACCGACTGGAGGAGATATGCCGGAATTACTGAGTCAATTAACAAACCTGAATAATCAAGCAAATGTGGATAAAAAACAACTCGTTAATGGTATACAAGAAGCGATTCTGGCAAGCAGCTACAATATAGTTGAACTAGATGACAAAAGACCGTGGGGTGCCTATTTCAGGTTCGATAGCGGTGAGGCTGATCGGTTCGTCGAGGAGTTTTTCCCTGGTCTTGACGGGACTGAAGCGCGACTGGGCGATGATGGTCTTGAGCTAAGCCCAAAAATTCTGCTGGTCTCACCCGGCCAAAGACTTAGTTGGCAATACCATAATCATAGAGCGGAACGATGGTCATTCTTAACGCCTGGTTTTTATTATAGAAGTTTGACCGATGATGCTGGTGAACCGCGTAGTGCAAATCCCGGCGAAGTTGTGCAATTTTCCAAAGAGGAGCGTCACCGTTTGGTCGGTGCCGTCGCGGCCTATACATTAGTGGCTGAGATATGGCAGCACACCGATCGCAATGAGCCGTCTACTGAGGGCGACATAGTCCGCGTTCAGGATGATTACGCCAGGAATTAAGCGACGCAACATGGTGTATAATAATACGTACCTAAGAAGTACATAATTGAAAGTTTAAAAGGATATATTTATGGCTGATGTTAAAAAACGAGCGTTAATTACTGGAATTACTGGGCAAGATGGCGGACATCTGACCGAACTTCTACACGAAAAGGGATACGAAATATATGGTATTATTCGTGGTCAACACAACCCACAAAGAGCTCGGGTTGAGGCAGAATTTCCTTACCTAAATCTCATAGAAGCTGATTTAACAGACACGTCGTCGCTTGTTCGCGCCGTCGCGGTCTCGAAACCAGATGAAATATATAACCTTGGAGCAATTAGTCACGTTGGTTATTCTTTTAAAAACCCACAGCTTACCGCTGATGTTACTGGCAAGGGTGTGCTAAATCTACTCGAAGCTGTCCGTATGGCGGGCTTCGAGAAGACGGCTCGTATCTATCAAGCTTCGACATCTGAAATGTTTGGTGGACTGGAATACAACCAGCCAGAGGGCGGCTATACCGAAGAATCTTCTTTTCATCCACGTAGCCCATATGGCGTAGCTAAATTATATGCTCACTGGATCTCTCGCAATTATCGAGAAAGCTACGGCATGTTTATTTCGTGTGGAATTCTATTTAACCACGAAGGCGATCGTCGTGGCCTGGAGTTTGTAACCCGCAAAATCACTAATGCTGTTGCGCGCATTAAACTTGGTAAACAAGAGTTTATTACGCTTGGTGATCTATGGCCAAAGCGCGACTGGGGCTACGCTGGCGACTACGTAGAGGGTATGTGGCGCATGCTACAACAAGATACGCCAGACGACTTCTTGCTTGCGACAGGTGAAACTCATTCCATCGAAGAATTCCTTGACCTCGCTTTTAAAGAAATTGGTATTGAAGACTGGCATCCATACGTCAAGCAAGATCCTCGTTTCATGCGTCCCGCAGAGGTTGACGTATTGTTGGGTAATCCTGCGAAGGCCGAAAAAGTGCTAGGATGGAAGCGAAAAGTTGATTTTCCGGGTCTGGTTAAGCTTATGGTCCAACACGATCTTGATCTAGAATCGAAGTAGTATCCCTGTGGCCCCAGACATCCACGACACGCATTGGAAACGATTATCCAGATCGACTTTGGTCGATACGCGATTTCTAAAGGTCTATAATGACCGTGTTCAGATGCCGACGGGCCACGTAATTGATGACTATAGTGTCGTTAGTATGCCTAGCGGTGTTATTGTCGTTGCTACTGATCGGCAAGGCCGGCTAATCACGCATTTTGAGTATAAATATGCGATTGATAAGACTATTTTGAATCTACCTTCGGGTAGCATAGAGGGGGACGAGCCGGTGCTTGAGGTTGCGGCACGCGAGTTACTAGAAGAGACCGGATATGCCTCTGATGACCTAACGCTCATCCAGACAGTTTATGAGTATCCTTCAAAAGCCGACCACGTTATCCATATTGTACGTGCTAAAAATGCCCAAAAAGTGAGTGACGTTCGGCACGAAGAGACCGAGAGTATTAGCCCGGTACACCTTATAGATATCAACGCACAGGACTACGGCGGGGTATTTGATACTACATATAACATTACAGCCCTAGCCTTGACTTTGCCGGCTTATTTAAAACAGTAGCCCAATAACTATCGTCAAGACTGAGCTTGAACGAAATCAAGAACTGTTTGATGAATGTCGATAAGCGGCACCCAGTCTAATTCGCTTTTTAGGCGCGACGCGTCGCCAATAATTTCCATCGCGTCAGTTGGCCGAACCAGTGACGGATCTGTCTCGTATTGTATATTAGGCAGTTTCATCGCGGTCTTTAGCTCGTCTAAGATTTCTCTACCCGACAAACTTACGCCAGAACAGATATTGTAGATAATGTGGTCTAATTTTGGCGCAAGCGCAAGCTTGCTATAAGCCCGTGCAATATCGCGTACATCGGTATAATCACGACGCGTCTCTATATTGCCTGTTTGTATTGTTTGCTGCTCGTTAGAATCTAATTGAGACAGGCGACTATAAAAGTCGGGTAGGATAAATCCTTCTTTTTGACCAGGCCCGATATGGTTAAAAGGTCGTGCAACAACACAGTCGAGACCGCGATTACGATAATAGGTAACTTGATTTTCGTTTAGTATTTTGCTTACTGCATACGGTGATGAAAAGCCAATTTCGCCAGCTTCGCTTATGGGCATTGACTGATTTGAGCTATATATAGCGCCACTACTGACGACAACTATGCGGGGCTTTACGGCCTGTTTTAGGTAGTATTCGCACAGATTAGTAACCATTGAACTATTTACGTTAATATATTTCTGAGGATTATCAAACGAAGGGCCGACAGCAGCAAGGCCAGCCAGGTGAATAACAGCCGTGACATTTGGAATATTGGGCCAGGTTGCGGACAAGTCGCTTTGATAGTATGAGCTGACAATGTCAGTAATGTCCGAGTCGACAACCGCATCTAGGCCAATGCCGATTACTGCAATTCCTGCACTGTCTAATTCCCGTGCAAGATGGTGACCAACGAAGCCGTTGATGCCCGATATAACCACTTTTTGTTTGATCATAATATTAGTATATCATTGCTTTGACTCCGTATAACACTTATAATTGGGGGCATGCTAAAAAACATTGCTGAACTTAAAAATAAATATAGGTATGCTCACATATTATTAAAGCAGCTTGTCATAACTGACTTTAAACTAAGGTATAAAGGTTCGGCGCTGGGTTATGTATGGACTTTACTGCGGCCGCTCGCCCTGTTCGCAATTTTATATATTGTATTTGTGTATTTTCTTAAAATTGGGGCTGCCGTGCCGCACTATGCCGTCTATTTACTGATAGGCGTAGTACTTTGGAATTATTTTGTTGAGGTGACTATGAATGGTCTTTCGGCGATAGTCGGTAAGGGTGATTTAATGCGTAAGCTATCATTTCCACGTTACGTGGTTGTTGTGGCTGGATCATTTTCGGCATTAATTAATCTCAGTATCAACCTGTTGGTTGTAGCGCTATTTATGGGCATAAATGGTACGCCATTTACATTTGAAGCATTGTTGATCATACCTCTAATAGCTGAGTTGTTTATCTTTGGACTAGGCATAGCATTTCTGTTAAGTGCGCTGTATGTTCGCTTTCGGGATATCAACTATATATGGGAGGTCGTGCTGCAGGCCGGTTTTTACGCCACACCGGTCCTATATCCAGTTAGCCTTGTTGTCACTAAGTCGGCATTAGCGGCAAAAATTCTGTTGCTTAATCCGGTGGCACAGATTATTCAGGATATTCGGTACGTTGTTGTTACTCATGAGACGGTTACTATATCGACACTTTTTCATAACCAGCTATTTCATCTTTTACCAATCGCCTTTGTTATAGGCTTGCTAATATTTGCCGGTCTCTACTTTAAGCAAAGATCGCCCGGTTTTGCGGAGGAAATATAATGAGTAAAGATATAGCAATTAGTGTTCATCACGTATCAAAAAGTTTCAAACTTCCTCACGAGAAGATTGACAGCGTAAAAAGCCTTTTTGTGAATCCACTTAATAAGAATCGAAAAAGATATGAAGAGCAGCATGCGCTAAAAGACATAACCTTCGACATCCCAAAGGGTGAGTTCTTTGGTATTGTTGGCCGCAATGGAAGCGGTAAAAGTACGCTACTGAAGATTATTGCCGGCATATATCAACCCAACCAAGGAAGCGTGTCCGTCCAGGGCAGGCTAGTACCGTTTATTGAACTTGGTGTCGGATTTAACCCTGAACTAACAGGTAGAGAAAACGTCTATCTAAACGGTGCACTTCTTGGGTTTACGAAGGCTGAAGTTGAAGTAAAATACGACTCCATAGTCGAGTTCGCCGAGCTAGAAAGATTCATGGATCAGAAACTCAAAAACTACTCGAGCGGCATGCAGGTTCGTCTGGCGTTTTCAGTTGCGACCGTATTGGCAGAATCGGACGTGCTCTTGATCGATGAAGTCTTAGCGGTTGGCGATGCCGACTTTCAGCGCAAGTGTTTTGAGTATTTTAAAAAGATAAAAAAAGACAAAAAGACGGTTATCTTTGTTAGCCATGATATGGGAGCTATTCGAGAGTACTGCGACAGGGCTGTTTTAATTGAAAAAAATAAAATTGTCTTTGAGGGTACCTCCGACCAGACGGCCAAAGAATACACTCGGCTTTTCTTGCCCGACGTCTACAAGGCTCAACAGAATGAGAAAACGAAGCTAAAAAACAAGGGTAAATGGGGACTTGGTGGAGCTTCGATTGAGTCTATTTCGTTTACTAAGAAGGTCCTGACAGGGGCGGATGAAAACTTGGAGATAAGAGTCAAAATTATTTCTCAAAAAGAATATCCAGAAGGATTAATTTATGGCATTACAATTAAGAATCAACAAGGCGAAGGTCTGTGCGGGACAAATAGCCGTATCATTCGACAAGAGTCGAAGAGTCGTATCGGGATTGGAGAGGTAATTAACCTAACCTGGACAGTACCAAATGTTTTTAACGAAGGAAGGTTTATTGTTGAACCTGCCGTTTCAGATCCGGCTAATATGGATGTAGTTGCTTGGTGGGATGATGCAGCCGATTTCAGGGTCATTAACGAACAAAAAACGCCGTATAAGATTGCCCCAAAGATCGGGCTAGCCGTAAAGAGTTAATCCATGCGTATATTAATCGAAGCGGATTCGATTGCCTCAGAAAAAATGAGCGGAATTGGTCATACGGTTCTCGAGATTATTACAGCGCTAGACAAGATTGTGCATAACACGCCCCATCGAATAACTATTATTGTGCCTTATGGCCGTAAAAAGTACACTCAAAAATATAATTGGCAAAACATATCAGTCAGGCAGCTACCGCCAGGATATAAATACGTTAATTACATTTTGACGCGTACTTCCATACCAGTTCCAATTGACCTGCTTTATGGACGGGGTGTGTATATCTTCCCAAATTATAAAAACTGGAGTGTGCCATTCTCTAAATCTATTACGTTCGTGCACGACGTTGCTTTTCGGCTGTTTCCCGAGACGATTCACCCAAAGAACCTAGATTACTTAAACGCGAACTTTCACCGTTGGCTTGCTCGAACAGATGGCGTTATCAGCATATCTCGACAATCTGCTGCCGAGACGAAGCGTTTTTTTCCAGAAACAAAAGGGAAGATAAGAGCCATTTACCTGGGTGTTGATAGCAATGTTTTTTATCCGCATAATAAGGCCGGCATTAAAAAAACGCTTGATAAGTATGGTATTAATGACGACTTTTTTCTAGTAGTTGGTAACATTGAGCCTAGAAAGAATGTACTAGGCGCCCTAGAGGCTTATCAGAAATACGCTGATGTGACTTCTAAGCCGGCACAATTAGTGATCGTAGGGGGCGACGGCTGGCGCAACGAGGCGACTCTCGAGAAGATTAACGCCATGATCGCTAATGGATACCTGATTTACCGCCCTAATAAATATGTTATCGACGAGGACTTGCCTATATTATATTCCGGTGCTAGAGCTCTTATTCATATAGCGCTTCATGAGGGCTTCGGCCTACCTCCCGTGCAAGCACAGGCCTGCGGGTGTCCAGTAATTGCCTCTAGTCTCCCGGTCTTTCGCGAGACTCTCAATCCATTAACAGTGACTTACGTTGACATCGATAACGTAGAGTCGGTTGTTAGCGCGCTGCGACAGACGACTCCTGTAACTGCGAAGCGGACACCGTCTAATATGAAAGATTTAACTTGGCACAACACCGTTACTCAGCTGTTGGATTTTGCTGGTATAATAAAGGATAATGATTAAAGAAAAAGTCGCCGGCTACAGGGTGTCTTATGCGCAAAATCGTGAAGATATAATTCTTGCGGCATTTTTTGAGAACGTGGAAAAAGGATTTTATGTAGATATCGGTGCAAATGATCCTGAAGTTGATTCAGTGACAAAATATTTCTACATGCGTGGCTGGATGGGTATTAATTGCGAGCCACAAGTACGACACATCCGCGCGCTTAAGGAGCATCGCCCTAGAGATATAAATCTTAATATAGGCGTTGGCAGCAAAAAAGGTGAATTGATACTTCGTCAGTATGAAGGCGACGGACTTTCAACTTTTTCAGATGATATGAAGGCGGACTACAGCGAAGATCCAACCGCGGTGACCGATAGCTTTATTGATATGCCGGTTGAAATAAAGACGCTCAGCGATATCTTGAAAGAGAATAGTGTTGAGACGATACACTTTATGAAGATCGACGTTGAGGGATTCGAGCATGAGGTGTTAAAGGGTAACGACTGGAGTACTTATCGTCCAGAGGTGATTTGTATTGAATCAAACCATATCACCGATGACTGGCACGCCTTTATGGATAATAATGATTATAAAGTTGCTTTTTTCGACGGTTTAAACGAATATCTTGTTGATGCGCATAAGCCCGAGATTGCTGAAAGATTTTCATATGTTGACTCTATAGTATTAGGACAGCCCGCTATCGGTAGGTTGGTCGCGCAGATGGTTGTTGAGAAGGATGAACTAATCCGACAGCTAACGGGAGACCTGGAGGGCGCTAGGCATGACTTGCAGAGTCAGATTAATCACAGCCAATATCTCCAACAAGAGTTGGACCAAATTATTTCTCTTAAACAACACATCAAGATATACGCACATAAGCAGCTCCATGCAACAAGCGTTAAAGTTGAACATAAACTTCAAGCGCGAAAGGGATTCATATCTGACATTCCCGATGATGAAGGCGACACACTAGAAAGGGCAAAAGCCTCAGACCTGCGCAACCTAAATATCTACAATGGGGTTTTTTCTAGTAATATGGCATTAAAAAATTACCGACGGGTGAAGTCTGTGGTCAAGCGTGCAATAAGGACAAAGCAGTAATATGAGTCATTTAATTTTTGACGCTCAGGTATTTCAGACACCAGCCTGGCACCGAGGTATGGGTAAGTATTCGCTCGAGTTGATTCGATCCATGGTGAAGGGCAACAAAAAATCACAAGCATGGGACAATATAACGATAGTTCTGTCTGATAAACTGGCTATTGATGACAAGCTGTTCGCTGATCTAGAATCTCTACCAAAAGTAACTGTTGTACGTCTGGACATGGTTGCGAACGACATCCTTAATCCAACAGAGAGTGCTGCATATAACCGACAGTCAATAGATCATTTTATTGCGGAGCAGGACGACTCTGATATGTCCTTTTTGATTTTATCGCTGATGCAGGGTGAAATAAGTCCCGTTTTTCCATCTGATGGAAAAGTTCGTAAATCGGTTCTATTTTATGACCTAATCCCATTAATGATGCATAAAACTTACTTGCAGAACCCAATAACCCGTAAAGAATATATGTCGAAGCTGGCAGAGCTAATTAAGGCAGATAGCTTTTTGGCGATTTCAAAAACAGTTGCCAATGACCTGTCTGTATATTTAGGTATCGATACAAAAAGAATTATCAATATTAATGGCGGTCCGATTGAGCACGATACAAAGCAGCAGCCTATGCGGGTAGATAAGCCATATATCCTGATGCCAACCGGTAATGATCTACGCAAGAATAATCGTCGTGCTATCGAAGCTTTTAATATCTTTAATTCTAAGCATAAAAATCGATATCACCTTGTGATTACCTCATTCTTTAAGGACGAGCAAATAAAAGAGCTGTCACAGCTGTCTAGCCACGTTATTTTTACTGGTAATATTAGCGGCGCGGAGCTAAATTATTTATTCGAACAGTCTGATCTTGTTCTATTTCCATCGGAATATGAGGGGCTAGGAATGCCCGTCCTGGAGGCGTTGGAACATGCTAAACCGGTTGCTTGTTCAGATATAGCCGTTTTTCGTGAGATTTCGTCATCAGCTTTTTCGTTTTTTAACGAAAAGGACATTCACTCAATTGCTAGTGGTATCGAGCGAGCCTTAAAGTCATCGGTTGACACCAAGATAGCTGGGGAAATCTTAGATAAGTACAGTTGGTCGCGCACCGCAGAGGTGGCAGAGATTACCATGAAGCGCCCCGTTGAGTTAATAGAATCGACTGGCGATAATGTTGTTATTGTCGGTCCTGATCCGTCGGACTGCGGCTTGGCTGGAAAGTTTATGCTCCAATTACATGCAGAGCTTAGCTGTCGCTTACGGGCGAGTTATTATCAAGAAGAAAAAGCACTCCCGGAGGAGCCAAGAATTAATTTCTTGCCATATATTTCGGATTATCAGCGTATCGCCCATGGTAATGCTATATTTCAGGATACCGAGGCTCTTAATATATATCACATAACCAATGCAGTGGTATCTCATCATGTGATACTAGGGGCATTAGCACGTCCGGGCATTGTCTTGTTGTACGATTTCGATATGCAGCCGACATGGGACGGCTTACTTGAAGCAGGCCTTATTAGTCAATCTAGGTACGACCTTGAGCTAAGTATCGATGCGCAATATACTGTCGATGGATTGCTTATGCTCGGATCATTACTAGCCAATCAGAGAAAAATTATTGTATTTTCAAAAGTTGCACAGAAAAAAGTACAAGCACTCATGTCTGCAATGGGCCGCAATCAAGACGCTGTTTATTACAGGGCACTTCCTGTAAACGGCCTAGTCTATCCTGAGGTCGCACCGACTGACAAGGAGGCGGGCGTGGCATTGAAGAATATTCTCGACCTAGAGGATATGCCATACGAGCGACGTCTTAGCGGTGTCGAAGGCATAGAGGCGAATACTAAGAGGTTAGATATTGATAATTTACTGCCCCGTGTTGAAATAAAGAAATATCAGCTCAAGACCAGGGCAGATGCTATTGGGTATGGACAATTTGCCGAAGATCTTGCTGTAACTATCGCTGATACTATTAAGGAGACGATATGAGGCTTGTGATTGATATAACTCAATTAGCCGGCTGGCAGGGTAAGTTGACAGGTATTCCACGTGTCATGTATGAGCTGTCTAGCCGCTACGAAGAACGTTACGAAGACGTAAATTTTATAGGCTGGGATGAGGGTAGGGGCGTTTTTTGGGAATTGCCATTCGATGACGTAAGAAAACGCTATGACGGCACCGAACATGAGCCACAGTCATCGGAGAGCTCTGCTCAAAACGCCAACCATGACATAAAGGCGTCACTTCGCTCTGTCTATGACAGGTTGCCCGAGAACGGAAAGAGATTAGCTCGTTTCGTAAAGCACAAGATTACCTCAAAAGCACAACCGGTGGACCTGAGCGGCGCCTTTTCATTTAACGACGGCGACAAGCTGTTTGTTCTATGGGGTGAATGGAACAGTGAGCAATACACCAACAGGTTAGGCGAGTTGACTAGTAATCACAAGATAAAATTGTACCAACTGGCCTATGATATGCTACCGCTTGTAACGCCGCAATACTCTTCGCACTCTACTGAAGGCCTGCGTCGATACGTGTCTACGATATATCCAATTTGCGATACTATTATTGCAATTTCTCAGCATACTAGTCAGGATATTACAGACTGGTTACGTAAAAATAAGTTACGAATACCAAAGATTAAAGTTGTACGATTGGGTGATGATTTTAACGTAGCGGCCCCGCGTAAGCCGCGGAACGGTTTCTTTAGTCGCCCCCGTTCTTATGTGCTGACTGTGGGTACTATCGAGAGTAGGAAAAACCATACTCTACTTTATTATGTTTATAAACTCGCTAAAGCTAGAGGTATTGTACTTCCGCCATTAGTTATTGTCGGCAGGAGGGGCTGGTTGACAGAGAATATATATGATTTAATGACAACTGACCCGGACACTAAGGACCAGTTTGTCTTTCTGCACAATGCCGGTGATAATGAACTTGCTTGGCTATATGATCATAGCTTATTCACGATTTATCCAAGTAACTATGAGGGTTGGGGTTTACCGGTTGCAGAGAGTATAGCTCGTGGCGTTCCTTGCATCGCTAGTGATACAAGCAGTATGCCAGAGATTGCCGGTGATATCATTAGCTACTTTTCACCGAATTCAACGGATGAGTGCCTGCAGCGGGTGGTAGAATTGCTTGACGACAACTACCGCGATAAGGCCAAGCGCCGATTAGTGCAATATAAGTTAACAAGCTGGGATGATACTTTTCGGCAAGTAGAAAAAATTACAGGAGATGATAAATGAGTAGATTAAGAGTCTTGCACTACAGTACCCATAATGAGGACTGTGGCATTGGTAAATATCAGGAGCAGTTCATTCAGGCTATGACTAAGGTTGGTGCAAAAGACGTGTACAACGAATTTTTTCCATATTCTCCCAATGTAACGAAAGTGATGACTTACGATGAGTTTACCTCAGTTCTACAAGAGCTGCGCGGCAAGCTTGATCGGTTCGACATTTTACATATTCAACACGAGCTCTCTTTCTATAAACACGATGAATTAGGGCGAATCGTCAAGGCAGCTCATGAGGCCGGCAAGCAGGTCATCTTTACTGTTCATACGGCTCCTGACGCTCAGTACAAGCGCCCACGGCGTCATGGCTATGGACTCCATAGTACATTAGGCTACCTGCGAGACATAAAGGCTGCTAATGAATTTACGCGCATTCATATAGAGCCGATGAAGCATGCAGATTTAATTTTAGTACACAACACTGCGACGAAGATTAATTTAGTACAACATGGCATAGCCTCTGATAAAATTTCACTTATACGCTTGCCAGTACCGGTTATCGATAGCGGGGCACCGATTGACGAGATTCATAAATCTCTAAAATACCAAGAAGGTGACGTTATAATAGGTGCCGTTGGTTTTATATCTAGAACTAAGGGCGTCGGATCGGCTATACGAGCCCTTAATCTGCTACCGTCAAACTACAAGCTTGCCCTAATAGGTGGCGTTCATCCAAGTGGTGCCGGCGAAGACTACCTCGAGGAGATAACTGACTTCTTTATTAAGCGCGGCCTAAAAGAGAGGGTCTATATTACAGGTTATATTGAAGACGATGTTCGCCTAAATAGCTTAATTCGAGAATGTGACTTGTGTGTCTATCCATATGATCGCACTTATTATAAATATGCATCATCCGCTGCACTTAATAATGCTTTTGCTAATCATAAGCCGGCGATTGCATATCCTACGGAATCTTTCGTAGAGATGAATACGCCAGAGACAATCGCAATCTGTAAATCTGCTAATTATTACGAACTAGCTAGATATATTATAGAAGCCGATTACGATAAGTTGACGAAAGCCTCGAAGTCGTATGCGACAACCTTTAGTTATCCCAACGAAGCAAAGAAGCTGATTGCTATCTATAAAGGACTACTTAGTTAATAATTGCGCCGGTTAAATACAACAAATATCCCGATTTATATCGGGATATTTTAATCATTAGCTAGTGCCATGGTTCTGCTATTGAGCTTTGATATACCAGTTAAGGCCGAGGTCCGTTAGCCAGGTTTGGCCTTCTATTACTGGTGTAAAGTACTCGCTACTTGTCGTCGCTGAGGATGGTGTGCTGATAGCAAATGTAAACGTTCCGGTTTGGCCGGGTGTAACGGTCGACTCATTGAGTTTTGCGGGTCGATTGGCGCCAAGCCAGCTTGTATCATAAAAATTACTTGTTCTGTTTTGTGGGCTTGAAGTCCCTAGGTTCAATGGATTTGCTCCACTGTTAGTCCAGGTTGCGCCGCCCGTATTTTTAATCGAAAGAGTTAGGTAGTATTTTGTATTTATAGTGGCGGTCGCTAAATTGGCGGGCACTGTTAATGCTTGGTCGCTGTAGGCCCCTTGCCCAATGTATTGCCATGACGTAATTGGTGTTGAGAACGTAAATTGTTGTTGCAGGCCAATATCATTCATCCAGGCCACGCCCTCGACAACGGGGCGGAAGTACTCTTTTGTAGTAGTGCCATTGAGCCGGTATGGTGCTTGAACCCAGAAACCAAATGTACCGACTTGACCCGGCGCAACACTTGCTTCTTGTAGCTGTGCTGGTCTATTCTGGCTAATCCATGAAGGGTCGTAAAATTGGCTTGTGCGATCTTGCGGACTGCTTGTACCAAGGCGAACAGGATTAGCGCCACTATTCGTCCAGACGGTGTTACCAGTATTAAGAGCTTTGACGACTAGATAAGCGCGAGATCCGTTGGCGGTATTAGCCGCATCATACAATGTCGTTGCTGAGCTATCGGTGTAGATTTGTTGCGATACGAAGCTCCATAGAGGGGTAGGCGGTATGATGTTAAATTCCCATTGAAATCCCAAGTCGTTCATCCATGTAGCTCCTTCGACGACGGGTCGGAAATATTCCCGGTAGAACCCATAAGACGACGGTGCTTTAATCGCAAATATAAATGTTCCAATGTCACCTGGCGCCACACTAGTTTCTTGTAACTGGGCTGGCCTATTTTGACTAATCCATGATGAATCATAAAATTGACTAGTGCGATCTGTTGGGCTACTGGTACCAAGCCTGACAGGATTAGCGCCACTATTCGTCCAGACGGTGTTACCGGTATTAAGAGCTTTGACTACCGCGTAATAGACCGTGCTCGAGGTAAGAGCGTTTAAGTTAACCGGTGTAGTGTGTGCCGAATCTGTGTAAATTTGTTGCGAAACAGGCTGCCACAGTGGGGTCGGCGGAGTGACGGTAAGCGGTAGGTACATGCCGATATCGTTAGTCCAAGATAGTCCCTCGGCTACGATATTAAAATGCTCATTGTATGTACCGTAGGCCGCCGGTGTTGTTGCGGAAAAAACGAATGTTCCCGTGCCCCATGTTGGTACCGAACTTTCTTGTAGCAGTGCCGGTCGTCCGCAGTTCACCCACGTAGCATTACATATTGGACTGATTCGATTATTCGGCGATGATGTACCTAGCAGTACGGGGTTGGTGCCGCTATTCGTCCATGTCTTTGAGCCGAGGTTGATGCCTTGAATGCGAAAATAATAAGTAGTGTTCGGCGCAAGATCATCTATATTGGCCGGTTTTGTCATGGCCGAGTCTAGAAATACGCCCTGTGAGCCTAGCTCCCATTGATAATCAGCGCCATAAGTAGAGCCGAACCAGCTGGTGAAGTATAGATAAAAGTTTCTGTTACCGTATGAGCTGCAGCTATCACCATTGCCATAACCGGCGTCAAGTGCTGCTTGGTTGGGCTGGTATGGCGTGTAGTTATAGAGTGCTTGGGTCGCACGATTCTGTACGTTTACTACGCTACTGCCACAGGCTGCGTTGGGATTATATTGAATTGTATTATTACCGACAAGATATGGCGTAGACCACGTTGGACTGTCTGTCATAATGGCATGATACATAGTGGCGGCCCATTGAACTTGATTAGTAAAACCATAATATACGGTATTACAAACTGACGTGTCTGGACAGCCATAACCCGTTGCGGTAACATACTGCGTGGCGAGCGGCCAGGTGTCTGTCACTAGACCTTGCTCCTTTTGCAATAATACAATCAACACTTCGGGGTTAATCTGATATTTTTGTGATACGTTGTAGATAATCTGAGCAGCCGATAAATTATTCTCAGAATAGTCTTTTAAGCAGGTATATGGCGGCGCAGACCAACCGACAAGAGACGCATATTGTGCATGTGTGAGATCGGGGCGCCCAAAATCGGAAGCCGGCTGTGTACCGTTAGTGTCACATGATGATACCTTACTATTTAGAAAATCCTGAATTTGAGACTCGGTCATAGTATTGGTGTTCACCATAACTGAATCATCTAGAATTCGACCAACATTAAACCCAACGACAGGTGAAGCATGGGCGACTGGACTTTTGTAGACTAGGACTGCGCCTATGATAATAGCTAGAGGAAGTAGGACTGCCAGAGACTTAGCTACAACGCTAGCTCTATTGGTAATTGACCTCTTTATGCTTTTAATCATAGCCTATTTCACCGTAATCGTTGAATTAACGGAGCCGATGAGTGTTGGGCTGCTAACAGACAGGTCAAGTTGCCATTGTCCGGTCCCCAGCTCGCTTACTGGTATATCAAAACCTCGACAAGTCGATGAGCTTGCTAAAGCCTGGGTCGTGGCCGTTTTGGTAACGGAATTTGGACCTTGGGTGAGAACAAGCGTACAGGTACCATCGTCCATCAATGCACCGATAAGTGCCCTAATTTGATAGAGGCTATTGTTCTGACCAGATGCGGTAATAGATACCTGGACGGACTTCTTGGTCGATCCGGTGATAGGAGTGGGGGCGGGCGGCGTATCGCTGCTGTTTGTTGATTTACCTGCTGAAGAGTTTGCCGAGCTACTTTTGATAGCAGCTCCCGTAGTTGTCTGGTCCGTGGTGGGCGGACCATAGTTAATGGTTGTAGCTGGCGTAGGCTTCGCCGTAAAGTAACCTAGTGAATAAAGTGCGCCGCAGACTATAGCGCCAGCCAACAGAATAGATGCGAATATCAGTATTAAATTCTTTTTCGATGGCCTGTGTTTTATTATTCGCATTTTTATTTTCTCTTATGCTTATCATGGTCGATTCTAACACATCTTTGAGTATTTAGCTATGAAGCGGGGTGAAATATTCAAAGACTATTAGGAGATAGTGGGGAGTGTTTATTGGTCTGTGTTGACAATCGATACTGTGTTATTGTCAATTAGGTAGTGTGGTATATACATTTTTAATTGGGCATAACCTTGAGAGTCTGTATTAATGGTTATATGTGGCAGGTCTTGGCTGCAGGTTATAAGATATTTACCTAATAATGTCAGCTGGTCTTGGTAGATTGCACCAATTATATTATCGTCGCAACTACTTTCTGGGTATGGTAATCGATTAACGCTAAGCCCTGCTGTCATGAGTATTTGTCTGTCGGGGTAAAAGATAAATAGTCGAGGGTTATCTTTTGTAAATGGACGCTCAAGAGATTGTGTTATTCGGGTGGCGTCCGCGTCTTGAAGGTCGTAGTATCTCGTTTTATGGATGGTTGTACTGAAGTATTCGTAGCCAATTACGCTAGGAATTGAGAGCCCAAATACTATTATGACTAATGCGATTGCTGTCACCTTGTCAAATATATTGTTGCTACTGCGTTCCAAAATCTTTTTTGTAAGAAGAACGCAGGCAAGGGGTAGTAGTATGGCGAGTAAGACTACCTGAAATTTAAAGTAGTAATAGGTGATCACCTGAGACTTAAGGCTGATATATAGGAGAACGGCTAGAAGCAATAGGGCCGTGGGTATAATAAAGAGCGACAGCTCACGTGCTAATGCCACATATTTTTTACTGGTCATATAGAAATATATAAAGACAGATAGCGTTATGAGTAAGAGTATATGGGTTGGATTTTGAATACCGCCAAGAGCGGCTATATTCGAAATTATATTCTTGTTTGCGGAAAGGAGAATGTAAACTTCAAAAATAAAGGCAAGTGTCGCAGCGGTTGTGTATATGTAAAAAGTCCGCGGTATTTTCTTAATTGATCCACTGCTGTGTATCTTTGTGGCTATGGCGGCAATAATAAGTATGGGCGCGGTTAATATCCATGTTAGCGCAGAGGCGACGGCAAGTAGGCAAAATATTACATCAGAACTACTTTTTTCATCACGTGCGGTGCTTATAAATATAGACACGAGTAAAAGCAGGTAGCTTATTATAGGTAAGAATGAGAAAAAACCATCGAGATAGAGTGGAAGAAATAGAATGATTGATATGAAAGCAGCTGAAATTACAAATAGGGCGTAATCAATAATAGATTTTATATTAAGGTCGAGGCGTTTGTATAGTGATAGACAAAAAATACTTACCATGACAATAAGCGCAAAGAAGGTGAATAGCTTAGCGTAGAAGTATAACCGAACAAAATCCATTACGGTTTTGTCTTTAGTCTTGAATATACTAGAGGTAACAACCGCCATGGAAACGTGCCAGCCCATAGGATAGTTTGTGTCTACGCTCGTTGGAAGTAAGCTATTTGTTTTTTGACCAGCAAATAGATTAACGTTATTGCGCAATAGACCGCTAAACATACCGGCATGCGTTGCGTCATCCATGCCATATGTAATAGACTGGACGATTGCAATGTTGTCATCCTTTTTGGGTAATATAACTCTTGCCCATAGGCTTCCAGTAAGCAATAGCGCTGGCAGGATAAGTAAAAGGTCTAGTCTAGAAAACCTTATGCGACTGATTGGGTTGGGTGTGACTCCTCTTCTACGCTGTATAGACGCGGCAAGAATAATAAGAAGAAGGCTTACGATGTTGTAGACAAAAGGATTGACCGCAATGCGAAATACCCAGAATAGTACGGACTCTAGTTGGAATAACGAGAGTAGGACAAAAATAGAGGCTAATAGGCGGACTGTAGGAATTGTGTGCAATATTTTCGGTAGACGAATGTATGTAAAAACTAGAACTAAACTAAATAGTAGTAAGGGCCACGCTCTCTGCAATATGACGGATGTAATATAAGTTATGATGGAGAATGTTAGGATATACGCTATAGGTGTTTGATGTTTCTTGCTGAGAAAGCTCATAGTAGATCCCTTTACCTTATTAGTCTAATGTACGTAGCTTTAATGCTATATATTTTGGCTGGCACGCAGGCTTACATAGTTTTTTAAGAGTCAGAATCGCGAAAAACAAGGCTCTGCATTGTGACTATGAGTCGACAAATCTTAGTGTAGCAGTCTTAGCTTCTTTTGCAAAATATCAAACACGGGGGAATAGGAGTTTTGCTTTCTCGTTATTTATCGAGAACCATTATAACGCCTACGAACACGATAAATATACCAACACCGTTGATAATACTTGGCCTTTCGCCGAATAGAAAAATTGATAAACCTATGGAAAATATAATAGACAACGCCGTCATTGCTATTTGGACCGAAAAGAACCTCAACCTGGATAGCATGTAAAAATACACAAGCGTGGCAACTATATATATAAATGCCCCCAGCCACATTTTCCAGTTTGATAGCAAATTAATTGCAATAGTAGGTAATGAGCCTTGCAATGCACCTCCTGTTTTAATTACGGATGCCCATAATGATTGTGCTAAAACGAGTAAAAGTGCCATTACGGGCATCATTATATAGGGAAGAAAAGCTGTCATATTGCTATAATTATAGCATGATAAAAAACTAGTCTATTGGTGCTGTGATTGTTTTTTGTGATCACGAATGAGAATAGACGCATCCATCGTACAAGGTTACTCGATCTATAAATGATATTTAGTCGGTTAATCTGTTTAATTTTATCGCAGAAGGGATAGTTAACAGTTACAGTCTTGCTATTAGTTGATGTAGTCTTGACGTGATATGTATGGTTGAGGCGCGGGCGGCCTTCCTCCAGCCCATAGCCTTGAATTGACTAGCAAAATGGGCATAAACCTTCTCTTCTTCTTTGAAACGCGTTCCGCTAGATATTCCAGTGCTAGATAAAGATTTTGTGAACCGTCTGTATTGAAATGTAATATTTTTATCAAAAAACAGTATACCACCGTCTTTGATTATATTAAGCTCTAACATGACGTCTTGGGTAATTGTGTAAGAAGAGTCAAAGCGGTATCTCTTGATAGTTGATGTTTTCCATAAGATTGATGGAAAATACAACCAGTTACCATTGCTCAGCGATGTGGCAACCTTTTCTCCACTAAGCTGACCCGACCTAGTGGGCTGCAGTAGCTTTTTGATCCTATCTCCTAGGGGTAAGTAAACATTATCGTTCTCGTCAATTACTTCAACTCCTGGTTGGTAAAAATCAGCGTCACCGATGTTTGCCAATGCCGTCTCTGCATATGAAGGAAGCATTTTGTCGTCACAGCCCAATAGCACGCAGTAGTCTGCTGTTGCTTTTTGAAGCGCGAAATTGAAGTTCTCTGTTACCCCGATGTTTTTCTTGTGGCGGTAGTATATAATTCGCTCGTCGTGTAATTCAGTACAATATTTGGATGCCTCTAGCGACGGGTAGTGATCGTCAAAAATTTGTAACCTCCAGCCCGTTTCCGTTTGTTCTAGAACTGACCCTATTGCCCTTTTTAGTAATTCAAATTCACCCCAGTATGGTAGTAGTATGTCAATCTTCACCTTATTCATTTTTATTACCCGACAGCCTAATAGATACTTCTTGGTGAAGATCTCTAATAATCTTTTCGGCCTGATCAATTTTTTGACGTTGACTATTTAAGGCATATAACATGGCGATTATAGTAGTTGTCTGTATGATATCCAATAGGCTTAATTCCGAGGAGCCTAATAAGGGTTTACCGATAAGATAGTTGTATAAGGGAAAAGAGCTTACTATGACTACTAAAATAAGAATCCACAAGATAACCTGATGTCTAAACCGCTGTTTGCTCACTCTCTTCATTTTGTATTGAGTAACGATATTAAGCAGACCCAATAAAATAATCGGCGTATTCAATATGACGAGAAGTACGTACCTCATTCAAACATTTCCGTGATGCGTCTTTTTATAAGACTTTTAACGATATTGATAGCATTCCAATTATTCTGACCTTTAGCTTTTGAATAATCTGTATAGATGGCCTTAATTGGGTATTCTCCAATTATAAGTTTTTCTTGCTTGGCGCGCCATAACATTTCGCTACAGAATTCATAACCGCTCGTTTTCCATTTAAGCTGCTCTATGGCTTTTCGGGAGAAAATGCGAAGACCAGACTGTGAATCGGTAGTATTGGTCCCAAATAGCAGGTAGGTTATTATACTTAGGCCTTTATTGCCTAGTATTTTTATTTTCGACATGCCTTCATCGTCGATTAGTCGGCTACCGATCAGCAGGTCGGCCTGTTGTGATATAAGCTGATCTATGCCCTCGACAACATCCTCGCTGGAGTGTTGCCCATCGGCATCCATCGTGCAGGCAATGTCGAATCCTTGTTGTTGAGCGTAGCTGAGGCCTGTCGCAGTTGCTCCACCGGCTCCGATATTAATGACATGTTGGATAACGACTGCGCCATTTTGTTTTGCAATATTTGCAGTGTCGTCTTTTGATCCATCATCTACGACGACGAGATCGATAAGATAGGGCGAATCTGCGAAATCTTGAACCGCGCTAGAGACAACGTTTCCAATAACAGCAGACTCATTATAAGCGGGCATAACGATACATACGCGTATATTACTATTCTTTGTCATTTGATTTGATTATAACACTGTGGTTGTCTGGATGCGCTAACTACGAAAATTGAATTAATGCGTAGTATTGCGGCCATTGATTGAGCGTGTCGTAACTAGAGTAGGATAGAGCTGGTGTTAATTTTATAGTACAATAACTGAATGATTACAGTTATTATTGCTGGCGGATCGGGTACCCGCCTGTGGCCACTATCTACCCCCGAGTATCCAAAGCATCTCCTTAAATTAACAGGCGAGCGCAGCTTGCTTCAGTCGGCTTATGACCGCGCGAAACAGGTCGGGGAAACGGTTTATATTGTTACCGAAGCGAGCCACGCTCAACACGTCAAGGCTCAACTCCCAGACCTGTCGGAGGATAATTTCCTAATCGAACCTGGACGTCGCGGAACAGGAAATTGTATTGTGTTTGCGCTTGATGTTATTGCCCGCCGTCATAGTCGTGATGAGGCGATTGCTTTTGTGCACTCAGACCATAATATTCGCGACGTTGACGGTTATGCTAGTTCGTTGCGTATTGCCGCTGACGCATCGAGCGAAACAAAGAAAATAACCCTGATAGGCATAGAACCTACTTTTCCGGCGACTGGTTTCGGTTATATCAAACGCGACGGGGAGTTGGAAAGCACCGGTGCTTATAATATTGAATCGTTCAAAGAAAAGCCCGACTACGAAACAGCAAAGAAATATGTCAGGGCGGGTAAGTATCTTTGGAACTGCGGCTACTTTGTCGGCTCGGTAAACACCTTTTTGTCAGAAATTCATAATGTTGCTCCCGACCTGCAGGAGAGCTTCGATAAATTATCTGCAGTTGCCGAAGTCTCGTCTGAACAATACAACCAAACCTACCTGTCTTTTGACGACCTTGTTATTGACTATTCTTTGTCTGAGCGTTCACACAACCTTGCGGTGGTGCCGGCAAGTTTCGACTGGATGGATATTGGCTCCTTTAAGGACCTTCACGAGGCAAACGAATCTAACGAAAAGGGCAACTTCTTCAAGGGCAATGCTATTTATGATATTGAACTTGAGAATGCCTATGTCCAAAACAACGAAGAAAAGCCCGTCGTTATTATTGGACTCGATAATATTGTCGTCATAAACACCCCAGACGGTATTTTGGTTGCCCGTAGAGATTTGAGCCAAAAGGTTAAAGATGCCGTTGCGCGTATCAAAGCCGATAAGGATAAGAAATAATGAAAAAAGTCCTTGCCTTTGACCTTGACGATACGCTGGCTGTGACAAAGTCACCGATTAGCGATCAAATGAATGAGGTTCTCGGTAGAATTCTTGAGCATTTTGATGTTTGTATTATTTCTGGTGGTAGGTTTGAACAATTTAAAACACAAGTTATCGACCGTCTTCACGTGAACCCCCATTTGTTAAATCGGCTACACCTTATGCCAACTTGTGGGACGCGCTATTATCGCTTTGATGAGCTGGATCAAGAATGGCGAATGCAATATGCCGAAGACCTGACCGATGAACAAAAGCAGCAAATTCAAGATGTGCTTGAGGCTTCGGCAAAAGAACTTGGTTTGTGGGAAGCTAGTCCTGCCGGGGACATTATTGAAGACCGCGGTAGTCAAATCACTTTTTCTGCATTAGGTCAGCAGGCTACCCCTGAGGCCAAATACGCCTGGGACCCGGACGGAACCAAGAAAGCGGCTCTGCGTGATCGTGTGGCTGAATCACTCCCGGGGTTGGAAGTTCGCGCCGGTGGTTCGACATCCATTGACGTTACTCGTGAGGGTATTGATAAGGCCTATGGTATGCAGAAACTTATGGAAGCCATTGATATCGGTATGGACGATATTCTTTTCTTTGGTGATCGTCTGCAAGAGGGTGGCAATGACTATCCGGTCAAGGCTATGGGCATTGATAGCCTGGAAGTTAGTCGCTGGGAAGATACGGTCGGCAGGCTAGAGGCAATTTTGGCCATTAAAGAATAACTCGAACCTATGTATTAGTTCGAGTTAGGCGTTGTCATTAACGATTTTGCGCATTTTTGTCAGGAATAGGCTTTTGTCGAAGCGTTTAGCTTTGCGGCGTAAGGTGGCTGGTAGGAAGTTTGTTTGTTCGGCGCGTTGGATGGCTCGAACGACATCATCTGCGGTTTGACTAGCGAATAGAACACCGCTGATGCCGTCCTCGATAATATCTTTGGTGCCAGCGCTCGCAAATCCTATAACAGGTGCGCCGGCCGCTAGGGCCTCAACGCTAACAATTCCAAAATCTTCGTCACTTGGGAAAATAAAACCTTTGGCATGATTTAAAGCATGCTCGACTGCGGCGTCATTGGCGTCACCAAATCTATCAGTATAAAAGCTAATCTGGGCGCTGCCGGCTGCCAGCTGAACTAGTTCGTTATGCATTGGGCCATTACCGAATACTTTTAATGGCACGCCTAGCTGCCTGCAGGCCGCTACAGCCAAGTCAAAGCGCTTATTGGGTAGTTGGCGACCTAGCGTTACATAGTAGTCGTCGCGCGTGCGGGCGGGCTCGAAACGATCAATCGCTACTGGGGGATAAACTACCGTCGAAGGTTTATTGTAGTACTGCTTAATCCGCTTTTGCGTTTCGGTACTGTTGGCGATAAAGACATCGACATTTTGAGCGGCGGCATAATCTAGCTTGCGTTGTTTTTTAACGAGCGGCGGGTAAATGAGCTTGATGAGCGGATTCAGGGCGCCAAAACCTGGTTCCTTGCGATATAGATCGTAGTGACTCCAATAATATCGGGCTGGCGTATGGCAATAACTGATGATTTTTTGCTCGGGACGGGTTTTTTGCACCTGGTTGGCGTTTAAATATGCACTGGTAATAATAATGTCATAGGCGCTTAAATCCATTTTTTTGAATGCCTTTACACCGAGTGTTGGGAAGAAACGATATGTATTGCGTAGAAAAGCCGGCAATTTCTGCAAATAAGACGGTCGGATATCGGCGTCGCTAAAAGCTGGGACTTTGTCGGGGTTGTATAGCGCGGTGTAGATTGGCGCCTCGGGAAACATATGGTGTAGCTCTAAAACGACATTTTCAGCGCCGCCCATCACTGTCAAAAACTCGCAAACAATGGCTATTTTTGGGGCTGGCACTACTTGGCGCCCCGTCTACGTAGCACCACGGCAACCGTCTTGAATAAGATCTTGATATCGAGCCAAAACGTCCAGTTCTGGGCGTAAAATAGCTCTAATTCGATACGTTCGTCGAACGATAGTTCGCTGCGCCCCGAAACCTGCCAAATACCAGTCATGCCAGATTTGACACTGTGTAGCAGCGAGCTGCGACCACGGGCTAGTTTGACCTCCTGGGGCAAGATCGGACGCGGTCCGACGAGGCTAATTTGACCCCGAAAGACGTTGAACAGCTGCGGTAATTCATCGAGTGAACTAGCGCGCAAAAAGGCACCGAATTTGGTAATGCGGGGGTCGTTTTGGACTTTGCGATTCGCTTCGTATTCGGCTACCAGGTCGTCGCGCCCCATATCGCGGAATTCTTCGGCCGCGTCACGGGTGCCGTAGGCAGCGTCCATGCTGCGGAATTTGATTAATCCGATAGGCTGCGAAAAGCGACTAAGTCGATTGCTGATGTAAAAAGCTGGTCCCGGGTCGGCAATCTTTTTAATAATAAATAGGATGAGAAAAACCGGTGACAAAATAATAATCAGTAAGGTACTAACGATTTGGTCAAAGATGCGCTTTAAAATCGCCCCCCAGCCCACAAGCGGCGTTTGATAAACCGATATCATAGGATAGCCCAAGAAGACGTCAACGGTATTTTTGCCAGAATAAAACTCCGCTTCGCCTGGTATGAAACGGTAGTCAATATGATGCGACTGGGCGGCATTGAGGATCTTTTGGTTACGGATATCAGAGTCGTATAAATCGGTCTGGATGATGGTTGTAATGGCATTGACTGGAATATCGCGGAGCGCTGCTTCGACTAATGAATAGTGATGGGTGTGTAGTTCGGGCGGGACGATGCTTTTGGGTCCGGCGATGGCAACAACCTCGAAGCCACTCTTGGCGGTGTTGGCCAGACTGCGAGCGATATCACTTGTTGCATCAGACGTACCGATAATCAAGATGCGGCTAGTGCCTTTGCCATAACGGAACATCAGGCTACGGATTAGCCGCAGAGCTTCGCGTTCAATAATAATTAGGACGAACGAACCGACAAAGGCGTAGACCGCTACGAGTCGGGCGGGCATGATGTTCTTGTCACTGACATATTGCCAGCCGATGACCAGTAAGATACCGATAAAGCTACCAATGGCGACCTTGCCCCATTCAACCAAGCGGCGATTGTAGGTACTGGGTTGATACAGTCCCAAAACAGCCAGAACAATTATCCAAAACGGAATGATAACTATGAACCCCAACAGGTAATCGTAGGCGTGAATGTTGGCTAGAAGTGGACGCGGGTCGTATTGGACGCGCGCGATGTAGGCGATAGTAAAGGCGGCGAGTAGGATGATAGTGTCGGCGATGATTAGGATGAGACTGTAGAGCTTGGTATTCTTGCGTATCATAAGTTTCTTTATTATATCATTTTTGCGATACACTAGGTGGTAGGTAGTATGGCTATTGAAAGATAGAATATAGAAGATGGCGATTAGAATATGGTAGGTAGTATAAGAAGCAAAAGCATCAAGCAGGCTAAGTCGCCTGTTCTAGACAGGGTTTACATCGCCATATTATTGGTAGTGTTTGGCGGTATTGTTTTGCAGGGTCCGATAAGCGTCGGGCTGGGCACACTATGGCCGCACTATGATCTGCTGATTAAATCCTGGAAAGAAATACTGCTGCTGGTCGCCGGTCTGTTGTCGTTGGTTTTGCTGCGGCGCAAGGGTCAGTACGGTATTCTGCGTCAACCGCTGATGTTGTTCATTGCCGTCTATGCACTGTTACACGTTGTGTTGGCTGTGGCCATGTGGCACGGTACGCAAGCAACCCTAGCAGGGTTGATGATTGATTTGCGCTATATACTGTTCTTTGGACTGGTTTACATCGCTATTAGCCTATATCCGGACCTCAAGCGCCAATTTTTGTTGACATTTATGGTGGGCGGTATTGTCGTCGTTACTTTCGCTATGCTTCAGGTCTTTATTTTGCCGGCCGACATTTTGTCCTACATCGGTTATGGCAAGACGACCATCGAACCTTATTTGACGGTTGATCTAAACCAAAGCTATATTCGCATTAATAGTACACTGCGTGGACCAAACCCGTTAGGTGCGTATGCGGTAATTATATTGACCTTTATAACCGCGGCCTATCTAAAGCGTAAAATTCCGCCAATCACCAAGTCGCGTATCATGGCCGCAATTTTATTAGTTGGCGGTGCGGTGGCGCTGTGGGCCAGCTATTCACGAAGTGCTGTGATTGCAGGCGTCGTCGGGATTGGTATTGTTGCGGTAGTTAGTTTGTCGTCCAAGATATCGCGGCGCACATGGATTATTGGGTCGGTGGTGTTGTTTGGGTTGGTGGGCGGACTGGCGTTAAATAGCCGCAGTAACTTTGTTTCGAACGTTATATTACACGACAACCCCAGCAGCACTAGCAGTACCAAATCTGATGCGGGGCATATCAATTCTCTGCAAGATGGCATCGCGCTAGCTGCGGCAAATCCACTCGGGAGTGGCGTCGGCAGCACGGGCTCGGCGTCGCTATATACTAAGCAGCCACTGATTATTGAAAATCAGTATTTATTAATCGCTCACGAAGTCGGATGGTTGGGATTGGGATTGTTTGCGGTCATTTATGTAGCGGTGATGATTGAATTGTGGCGTCGACGTAACAGTTACGCGGCCCTAGGTGTTTTTGCAAGCGGTGTCGGTATGGGAATTATTGGCATACTACTGCCCGTATGGGTGGACGACACGGTTTCGATTATTTGGTGGGGTCTAGCGGCGGTGGCGATTGGAAGTCTAAGGATGGCGGGCGGTAGATGGAATATGTTAAATCGTAAAAAGGTCGCAAATGACTGACACACGAACAACCAGACGTCAGCGCGAACTGCTAAGCTTTGTCGACGGTTTTATCCAGGGCCATGGCTACGGGCCGAGCTATCGTGAAATTATGCGTGCCCTAGGCTATAAATCAGTATCAACAGTTGCGATTCATATTGATGGGTTGATCAACAAAGGCTACCTGCGTAAGCGCGATAATTCAGCCCGGTCGCTCGAAGTTATAACTGTTCGTCTGGATAGCTCTCCTGTTAAAAAAGGCCCAACTCCAG
>JAJYBZ010000030.1 GCA_021778755.1 bacterium
TTTTTTCCTTTGAACTAAATATTATTTGAAGCTATATTTAGTGCGTAACTGAGGTATTATAGCAGATACGCGGTCGCTTATCAAGGTTAGCGTACGTAGAGGGCGCCAGGTAAAAGAAAACTGTGTCCATTACGCGGCTCAGAATCATGTGGTACTGGCTTTGCTTGGACGCAGCGAAGAGGTTCTTCTATACTGCGCGGAAATTGTTTGGGTATAAAGACGTAGTTAACCGATAGGGGCACGCCGAGAGCTTGAAAGCCTAGGCGCATGATAGCGTCTTCGTGAGTTTTGCGGCTACCATCTATATATACCTCGATAATTGGTGGTCGACCGTCAGGGCCCACTAGTACTCTGCCATCGATAGTGGGCACTACTGCGATAAATCTGTCGATTATCGGCCCATCTTCCATAATTTATTATGAAATTTTGCTTACCTGTAAAGCATCAAGCTCAACTGGCGTATCACGGCCGAACATGCTGACCATGACTTTAATCTTGCCCTTTTGGGTGTCGATTTCGCTAATTGCGCCATCGAATCCCTTGAATGGACCATCTGTAATACTGACTACTTCGCCTTCTTTAAAGTCGATGTGGTGCTTTGGATCTTCGACGCCCATGCGCTTCTTGATTTTGCTGATTTCGCTGTCAGAAACTGGAGTTGGCTCAGTACCGGTACCGACAAACCCAGTGACACCGGGCGTGTTACGAACAATGTACCAGGTCTCGTCGGTTAGCTTCATTTCGACTAGGGCGTAACCCTGGAAGATTTTGGCTTCGATAACCTTACGCTTACCGTTCTTGATTTGGATCTGCTTTTCTTTTGGTACCATAACATCGAAGATTTTGTCAGCCATGTCGACTGCGTTAATACGCTGGCGGATGCTGTCGGCGACTTTTTCTTCGTAGCCACTGTAAGTGTGGATCGCGTACCATTGTCGGGTGGAGTCATAACGGTTTTTTGACATAATAAAATTCTTTTCTTTCTAACCTAAAATTAATTGAAATACATATTTGAATAACATATCGAGCAATAGTATCAGTACGATAAAGAATGCTGTGAATAGTAATACGGCGCTTGTCATACCCCAGGTAGCCTGGCGGTTTGGCCAGTGAACCTGTTTGAGCTCGGACCAGGCGCCTTTGAAGTATGCGCCGAGGGCTTTAAGCGGTCTCAAGATGTTAAAGCCTTTTTTATGTGATGAGCTTTTCTTGGCTACCTTGGTAGGTTTGGCTGGCTGTTTCACCACTGACTTTTCAGGTGAGTCGGACGCTTTGATGCGCGTGATATTGGTCGCAGGTTGTGCGGCTGATGACTTCGTAGTTTGTTTCTTGCTCTTGGCGACCACTAGATTGCTCCCAATTAAATAGTCTGCTCTTAGCAGACTGTCAAGTACCACTATAACTACTAGAGTGATAATCGTCAAGCGTGGTATTATACATGTAGATGTTTGAGCTTATTATTTATGTCTTTGATGCCCTATTAACTCTTGTAATTATATTTATCGCCTGGAAGCTACGGTTTGCCTACAAACACTTTAAAATGAAACAATTACTGAGTGGGCCAAGTATGTTGCAGCAACTACCGAGTGTCAGCGTCTGCATACCGGCACGTAATGAAATGCACGCTATGACGCAGTGCCTGGAACGCGTACTTGCCAGCACTTATCCAAAACTTGAGATTATTGTCCTGGATGACAGTTCGGCCGATAATACGTCAGTTCTAATTAAATCATTTGCACATGCTGGTGTGCGGTTCGTCGAGGGGGCATCACTACCTGATGGTTGGCTCGGCAAGAATCATGCCTTGCAGGGCTTACTGGATGAGGCAAGTGGTAGCTATATCTTGTATATGGATGTTGATACTGATATCGAACCAGATACGATTGGTCAGTTGGTTACCTACCTCGCGCAAGAGAATATTGCGATGGTGTCTGTTCTACCCCGCCGCGTTGACGCCTGGCGCGCCAGTGTTCTACTGGGGACGTTACGTTATTACTGGGAGCTAATCTTGCATCGCCACAAAGCGCCAGCTGTAGCTAGCAGTGCTTGGATGATTCAGCGACATGTATTAATCAATCAATTGGGCGGTTTTGAGCCGCTTAAAAATTATATTCAGCCCGAGGAGAAGTTGGCTGGAATGTTAATGGCTAAGGGGCTGTATCGGTTCCTAATTGGTACCAAGGATTTGGGAGTAAGTTATGAGAAGAAGTGGCTGTCGCAAATCGAGACTGGCATTCGCTTGCTATATCCGTTGTTTGGCGGTACGCTGCCGAGTAATGTCTTGGCGCTTGCTGGCTTGGCTTTATTCAACCTGCCACTTCTGGTCTTGGCTGTCGGCCTATTTAGCGGCTGGGGCCTGGTGCAGACGATTGCCGTGCTTCAACTGGCTCTATTGCTTGGTTTATACGGATCGTATCTACACAAGATGCGTGGAGCCGACTGGTGGGCTGGGACTTTGCTGTGGCCAGTCGTAATTGCTCAGGAATTCATTCTACATATTGTTGGGATATATCGTAACTTACGCCATACCGTCACCTGGAAAGGTCGACCAGTTATGGCCGAGCACACGCAACGATCAATCGAGCGTATCTAATCTTATTGCTTGGTTGCTGGCAGGCTAAAACTAAAGACCGATCCGTGATTCAGCCGACTCGATAACGATATTTTGGTGTTAATCTTGTGAGCCAGTTTAGCGGCAACGTATAGTCCCAGGCCGGTTCCGCTGGTCTCGCGCGTGCGATAATCTTCACTACGGAAGAACTTCTGAAAGATTTTAGTCTGGTCAGATTTGCTAATGCCGATACCGGTGTCTTTGACGGTGAATTTGATGATGCCTGTCTTTTGTCGTACTGTCACTGTAATGGAGCCGGTTTTGGTGTATTTAATAGCGTTAGTGATAAAGTTTTGCAGCATTTCCTCTAGGTATAAACGGCTGGTATAGACGTGTTCCAGGGTAGCGCCTAGATCCAGGTTTAGGTGTAGGCCTTTGTCGGCTGCTTCTTTGTGGTATTCTTCGTGTAATTTATGCACTAGTTCACGGATATCGATATCCTCCGGATTATCAGCAACCCCGCGTTCTGCCCGCGATAACGTGCTCAGGTCATTTACCATGTGCGCCAAATATACGATCTGATCGTGGGCTAGTGTCACGGCATCACCAAGCATTTGTTTGGTAGCATCAGGGTGCTTCATCATGACTTGGACATTTGAGATTGTACCCTCAACGATAGTGATCGGTGTACGTAGCTCGTGGCTGACGACGCTAATGAATTCGTCGCGCTCTTCTTCGAGGCTTTTAGACTTGGTAATGTCGCGCAGGATAACAATGTAGCCATCCTGGGATTCACCTTGTCGACTGCGACTGTAGCTGCTGCGAATCGGTGAATACGTAACTTCTAACCTGATCTGTTCGTCGGCGTTATAGGCATGGTTTAAATCATCGCGTACGGTTGAGCTTTTGGATAATTTCAGTTGTTCGAACAAGCTTACGGTAGCTCCGTCTTTGTCTGATAGATTCAAGACACTATCAATAAATTTACCACTTAAACTATCATTAGTATCAAGCAGATTTAAGCTGGCGGCGTTATAAACCCGAATGATACCATTTTTGTCGGTACTAATGATGGCGTCCGAAATATTATTGACGATTGTACTGACTTGGTCGCGTTCCAGGTTAGTCTGTGCTTTGCTTCTCGATAGTGCCCCTCGCTCGACGGCTTGAGCACGTGAAATACTCATTAGCACTATACCGCTTAGAACAATTGCTACTAATGTCGCTAGGTCGTAAATGACGGTATTAGTATTAATATCATGCCACCAGTAAACATCCGTCAAGACGACCATCGTGAACCATAGTACACTGGCATTGAGACCGTTTTTTGAAAAGTACGTATTAGAGGCGATTAGTAGAATAATCCAGAACACAACCAGTGGCGACGATACGCCGGAAATGAACAATAGATAAGCAGCTGCCAGTAAATGGTAGGCAATTAACCTGATTGCTGAGTCGCGCTTGGTTTTACTGGGAACGAGAAACTGCAAGACACTGATATATAGCATCCAGAATGAGATCATCAAGAAACCGAGGTCATTAAACGCCCGGTCAGACTCAATATAGCCGGCTTTGATAAATAATCCGTATATAACTAGAATAATCGGCACTAATAGACCGGCATACCGTATGATTTTCGCGGATTGCGATGTGTAGCTGGATCCACCCTTATACATCTTATGCTTGATTATACACATAAATTGGCTATTAGAATACGGCAGATGGAATATAGTACTTAGAAGATAGCTAATAGCTAAATAAGCGCTAAATTGATGGGCTTTGCTGCTTGAGGGCGCGTTTGTGGGCTTTGTAGTCAGGGTCGGCGTGTCCGACTAAGGTCCAGAACTCATGACTATGGTTCATGTGCCTGGTATGAGTTAATTCATGAATAATAACGTAATCTATGAGTTCAAAGGGCAGTTTCATGAGGGCAATATTTAGGCTGATTGTACCGGTTGTACTGCAGCTACCCCACCGTCCACTGGCGTGCGAAAATCGTACACGGTCGTAGTGATAATCGTATTTTTTGGCTAGAAACGACAATCGTTTGGGGAGATAGCTTTTGGCTTCAATCCGCAGGGCGCTAATGATCACCTCGCGGAGTTCGCGTTTAATTTCGGGGTCATTGAGCGTGCTATTGGATGGCAGTGAAACGATAATTTGTTGTCCATAACGCCAGACTTTGTGCGAATTATTGGGCGATGGCCTAGTTATTAGGGTGTGGCTTTTGCCGATTAGCATCCCGCTTTCGTATAATTCGGTCGGCTGCGACTGAACAATCATCGCGCGCAGCTCGTCGCGCGAGGCTTTGAGCAATCTGGTGACCAAGAATAGCGGTGCGTATAATGGCAGCGAAGCCCGTAATTTACCGTCCGGAGCTACACTAACCCGTATCTGAGAGGCTCGGGCGCTACGTCTGATAGTGATTTTGCCAAATTCTTCATCGTGAATTATCGGCATATATTTACCATTACCTGATCGCTATGCGACGCCCTTCGGTAGCTAGTTTGGTTCGCGCCTGATGATCGATATCATTCACTTTGGCGCCAGTTAGGGTTTTAAGGACAATCTTGAGCTGACTGGCATAGGTGTGTTTGCCACTAATGACGACGACTTTTTCGGATCCGCTCGGTGCAGTAAAGCGCTTTATACGAGCATCGAATTGATCGGCGGTTAGATTGGTCTTGTCGCGAGTTGGCTTGGTGGCGCGTAGTTTGGCGGCGGTCGATTCGGTCTGGACCCAGACCACCAGGGTCTCATAACCGGCACTTTTGGCGAGTTTGGCGATGTTCATGCGATCAACCCGTGATTCGGTCGCGCCATCATAAACAATTGTGCGACCGGTCTTGAGTAACTCGCCTGTCATATAATCCGCTACGCGGCTGATGGCGGCTTGTTCGGCATTACTGCGGGTTGGCGTCTGGAACAAACTAGTTCGTATCTTGTCAAAGCTAACTAACGACGCATTAAAGGTAATCGCAAAATGTTCGGCAAAAAAGCTTTTTCCCGATCCCGGAATTCCTACCATCACAACGATGTGTGGTTTGCTAAGTTGGAGCGGTTTCATATATGACAGTATAGCAAAAGTATGACGAAATACATATAAATCGCGGCCTGTAATCAATAAAATACACCCCACGATTATAGCGGGGTGTATTAATTTTCTATACATAAGGTACGAGGCATCATCATGACAATGCCCATGCGTCTAATCGGCCTATATAGTGGCTCGACCAAACGTTTTTCGGTGTTTATATTATAACTCTATCTGTTACGATTCGTGTGCCTCGGCGCAATGTGCCTAATCTAGGACGGACGAACGCTTACTGTAATCAGCAAGTAAAGGTAAAACTTTTCAAATTTAATTGTAAGAAAAACGTTTGTTACTATTCAATATAGCACAGATTAACTAATTTGTCAATAGTAA
>JAJYBZ010000031.1 GCA_021778755.1 bacterium
CTTCGCGCTTGTCGGCGTGCATACGCACAATACGACCGACACGTTCCTTTTCACCTGTTGTGGTGTTTAGGATGTAGCTACCAGCTGACAGCTTACCGCTGTAAACGCGCACAAAAATCAACTTTCCGACAAACGGATCGGTTGCAATCTTAAACGCCAAACCAGCTAGTGGCTCAGTTTCGCTTGGATGACGCTCAACTTCATCGCCAGTCTTGGGGTTAACACCCCAAATAGCGTCAACATCCAGCGGAGATGGCAAGTAGTCGACCATAATATCAAGCAGTTTCTCAACGATCACACCACGACCATCACCACCACTTACTAGGAAGAAGTTGCCAGCTAGAACACGCTTGCGCAGTGCGGCTTTCAATTCAGGGATAGTAATAGATTCTTCACCACTTTCAAGGAAGCGCTCGAACAAAGCGTCGTCGGCTTCGACAGCCGCTTCAACTAGTAGACTGCGAGCATTCTTGGCTTTTTCTAGCATGTCGGCAGGAATTTCACCCGCAACTAGCTCGTGGTCGGCATAATCTGTGTAAGTATAAGCTTTCATTTCAACCAAATCGACAACACCGTTGATGTCTTTCTCGAAGCCAATTGGCAAATGGATAGGCAGGGCGTTCTTGGTCAAACGGGCATGAATAGTACCGAGTGACTTGTAGAAGTCTCCACCGGTTTGGTTAATCTTGTTAATAAAACAGATGCGAGGTACGCCGTACTTGTTGGCCTGGCGCCAGACAGTCTCGGACTGGGCCTCAACACCCATCTTGCCATCAAAGATCGTGACAGCACCATCTAGCACACGCAGTGAACGTTCAACTTCGGCAGTAAAGTCAATGTGCCCTGGGGTATCAATAATATTAATCTTGTGGCCCTTCCAAAAACAAGTAACAGCAGCACTAGTAATTGTAATTCCGCGCTCTTTTTCCTGCGCCATCCAGTCAGTAGTAGCACTGTCGCCGTTGGCACCACGCACTTCACCAATCTTGTGGTTAATACCAGTACGATACAAAATACCTTCGGTCGTTGTAGTCTTACCGGCATCAATGTGCGCGATAATACCAATGTTACGTAAGTCCTTTAGGGGGACATGTTTTTCTGCCATGGAGTTTTACTTATCCTTCTCTTAATTATTTTTTGCCATAAAAAATAGCTCTTACCTGTTATTATATCAAATTTCTCCAGATATCTCTAGAGTGATTCTATATGTGTGTCATAGTTATAAGTCAGTAAACGCACTTCGACCCATTAAGCGACCAGGCCGTCCGAGTTGTTGCTTCCGCCAGCAATCCGGGTGTCCGTCGTAAACCCCGGTTTGCGGGATAACACCTTTACATTCTTCAGTGTTATGCGCAATATTAGCTACAGCGTCATCCAGACTAATCTGTTCTCGTGAGACTCTGTTTGCTAGCCCTAATGCGCTGACTTTTACTTCGCTACATTCACCGCACTTCTCAGGTATTTTGTCGCTAAGCTCACGGTAAGCTGCAAAATATTTCCGGAATTGCTCCTTTCTTGCCTGTTGCTGTTGGTCTGATGTTTGCGCTTGCTCCATTGCATTATCTCCGTATTCGCTTATTAGCTACATAATATCATGATATACAAAAAGACGCCCATTCGGGCGTCAATCTGCAGATTTTACCAATAACTAGGTTCGGGCGAAGTGAGCAAAGGCTCGGTTGGCTTCGGCCATCTTGTGCGTGTCTTCCTTTTTCTTGAAGGCAGCACCGGCTTCATTGTGGGCATCGATAATCTCTAGGGCTAGGCGCTGAGAATATGGAATACCTTTGCGAGAGCGGGCCGACTGAACTAGCCATGTAAAGGCATAGTGCAGCTGACGGTGACCAGCAACAGGGAACGGAATCTGGTAATTAGCACCACCGACACGACGAGATTTGACTTCGAAGCTTGGTGAAACATTCTTGAGGGCACGTTCGAAGACTGCTAGTGGATCTTCGCTACCAAGTTTCTTGGCGGCAACTTCGAGAGCTGTATAGACAGCACGTTCGGCAACAAGCTTTTTGCCATCAAGCATTGACTTGTTGATTAGACGCTGTACCATGACGCTCTGGTATTTGCGATCTGGGCTCAGCTTGCGCTGTAGACTGGCGGTAACTTTACGAGGCATTACTTGTCCTCCTTCTTGGCACCGTATTTAGAACGGCCTTGTTTACGTTTAGCGACGCCTTGAAGGTCAAGTGCGCCGCGGACGATGTGATAACGCACACCTGGAAGGTCGGGCACACGACCACCACGAACTAGCACAACAGCGTGTTCCTGTAGGTTATGACCTTCACCACCGATATATGCCCAAACTTCTTGCTGGTTAGTTAGGCGCACACGGGCAACCTTACGTAGAGCCGAGTTAGGCTTTTTTGGTGTTTTGGTTGTTACTTTGATACAAACACCACGCTTTAGTGGTCCGTTCTGCTCGTAGTAACGAGTCTTTAGCGCGTTGTGGATACGGCCAAGCGCAGGCGACTTACTTTTCTTCAAAGCAGTCTTGCGAGGCTTGCGCACTAATTGATTGATTGTTGGCATTAATACTCCAATTTTATTATTACAATTAAATAATCAGAATGTCGCAATCCATGAATGAAAAGTTAATTTCAAGCATCTTCAACATTCTATAACTATATTTTGCAGATTGAACTCAGCATGTTCGCCCTGTGTCGTGCTTGCTGTCCCGCATAGACTTGTACACATTCAAATAATCTATGTGGTTCGCAAGAGGAAACTCATCTGTGATTGTAGCAAAATTTATGTCTTTAGTAAAGGTAGCTAAATGTTCTTTGTACTGCCAAAGAACCAAATCAGCTTCTTGTGAGCCTGCAAAAGAAGCAAAACGGCTGGGGCGGCTTCACTGCGCCGTACATTCATCAACAATTATGTCGGTCGCTGCGGAACGACCCATAGAGGGATCGGTCCATTTTTATTGTTACTTAGTTAATCAAAAATAGACAAGTCCTCGCGAATTACTCCGACATAATTATCGCCGTATGACCGGGCAGCTGCAGATGCCCCAGACCCCGTAATCACACTTGCAACAAAATCATCTTCCGCTAAGACAGTCTGGAGTATCCCATAGTTGTTTTCACTTTCTATCTATTACGTCAATGTACCTAAAATCGTTCGTGCTGAGTTCAGTTTTTCCTAGTAAGTCTTTTCGCATCGCCATAACAATAGCACCTACTGGATCTTCGTCTTTAACGCGAATTACGCCTTTGTTATTCGCAACAAGCTCAATCATATGGTTAATAGCTTTCGCGACCTCATCAGAGCAATAGAGCCAGGATTCGTGTTGTTCTTTGAAGAAAGCGCGTTTAGTCTCGATCGAAGCAGTATTGCCTACAAAGCCTTCAAGCAACACGAGTAGCTTGGTATATTTTTCCTCCCTGAACCTCATCATCGCTTCGGATTTTGTAGACCTGTTCGTAAAATAATAGGTAAGGACGCTTGTTACAAGTGCTGTAGTTGTTGCTAGTAGTAAACCAGTTAGAATTGTGTCCATGTCACTTTATCGTATCAAACCCATATCTCTTAAGCAAACAATCTTAACTCTACCTTGCAAGTAAAGCGGCATTAAAAGAACATACCGTTTGCAGGAATGGTTTTTCACATGTTTGAGATTTTCGGGGGTCTGGGGGTATCTGGAGATGCCCAAGACGGAAAAGGCACAAAGGATGGAATAATTCGCGAGGACTTGTCCATTTTTGAACAGTTAATATAAATAAAAATGGACCGATCCCCTTGCGGGTCGTTCCGCAGCGACCAGCTTTTGTGATTTTTCCATCTCGGCGCAGCGAAGCTACCCCCAGAGTTTTGCTTCTTTTGCGCCAAAAGAAGGACTTTTGGTTCTTTGTCAAAAAAGAACCAAGAAAACCCCGCCGTAAAGCGGGGCTTCTTTATCTATGCACTAACCTAAGCAGCTAACTCGACATCTTCGGCGATTTCGCTTTCCAGCTCGTCGTCCATTTCGAGTGTGCCGTCAGCACGACGGGCACCGGTACCGACAGGAATCTTGCGACCAATGATCACATTCTCCTTTAGGCCATGTAGGCGGTCGATGCGTCCGCTAACTGCGGCGTTGATCAGCACACGGGTTGTGTCCTGAAACGAGGCAGCCGACAGGAAGCTATCTGACCAGATCGACACCTTGGTAATACCAAGCAGCAACTGAGTATAGCCGACTAGCTCTTTGCCTTTAGTTGCAGCTAGCTCGGTATTTGCCTCAACAACTGCAGCCTTGGATACGATATCACCAGTTACAAATGTACTGTCACCTGGATCTTCAACCTGAACACGGCTGAACATCTGGCGCACGATGATCTCGAGGTGCTTGTCAGCCACATCTTGACCCTGTGCAGCATAGATACGAAGTACTTCGTTAATGATATAACGTTGCGTAGCTTCGGTACCCTTTAGGCGCATTAGGTCGTGTAGATTAAGTGATCCAATCGTTAGGCGGTCACCAGCTTCAACGGCATCACCAGCGGCAACTACAAGTTGGTTGCTGCCTGGGACTTCGTAGCGAACTGGTGAACTAGCGTTGGCAGCAATTACAATTACCTTCTTGGTTACTTCGACAAGTCCGTCAAATGGTGCAACCAGTGGTTTTGATTCACTCTCGCCAGTCGCTAGGACATCACCAACCTTGACGTTGCTGCCAGATTTGACAGTTGCGGTGCGACCTTCAAGCTCTAGGCGTTCAACGTGACCGGCTTCTGGCGTAACCTGAACGATATACTTCTTGCCATCTTCCCAAACATCAACGAGGCCTGTTACCTCTGTAACAAATGCCTGACCCTTCGGTGAACGAGCTTCGAACAACTCTTCAACACGAGGCAAACCTTGCGTAATATCACCACCCGCTACACCACCGGCGTGGAAAGTACGAAGCGTCAGCTGCGTGCCAGGCTCACCGACGGATTGCGCGGCAATAACACCGACTGGTTGGTCTTTGGCGACCAAATGACCGCTGGCCATATCAATACCGTAACTCTTGCGCGGAATACCACGTAGGTTCTTGGTCGATAGAACACTTTGGATCTTGACTTCGTTAATCTCTGGATCTTCCTCAATCTTGGTAGCAATCTCACGAGTAATTAGCTCGTCGGCGCCGACATAACCAGGAACTGCTTCAGCTGTATAGCGTCCGAATAGACGGTTGCCAAAGGCGATCATTGTTAGTTCTGATTCTGCACGACGAATTGCAAAGCCATCATCGCTACCCTCTTTGTCTTCAACAGTAAAGACGTCCTGAGATACATCAACCAAACGGCGAGTTAGGTAACCCGAGTCGGCGGTCTTCAGCGCGGTGTCAATCAGCCCCTTACGTGCACCACGAGTGGCCACGAATTGCTCTAGCGAACTCAAACCCTGCTTGTAGCTACTACGAATAGGTAGCTCAATTTCGCGGTTGGTCGCGTCCACCATGATACCGATCATCGAGCTGGCTAGCTTGACGTTACTAATATCACCACGAGCACCAGAGTTAACCATGACACTAATACTGGTATCCATGTCCTTCAGCTTCTTCTGCAAGAACTCAGTAATATTACGGTCAACATTACGCCATGAAGCAACTGTCAAGCTGTAACGCTCTTCCTCGGTGATTAAACCTTGGTCAAATTGTTCAGCAATAAGTGTCGTCTTGGCGTCACCTTCAGCGATGAAAGTAGCGGTCTCGTCAAAGGTTTGGTAATCATCCTTACCGGTTGATACGGCTGCGATAGTTGCAAAGCGGAAAGCTAGACCCTTCATACGGTCGGCAGTTTGAGCAGTCGCCTCGGCACCGTATTTATCGAAAATCTTGGCTAGAACTTTCTTCAGCTGCTTTTTGT
>JAJYBZ010000009.1 GCA_021778755.1 bacterium
GCTGAGATGTTTGAAACAAAATGGTAGTGTTGCGATTTGAGGTGGAATTCAGCTATTATGCATTGACTGATAATAAGTTTTATGCCATGCTAATATTATTCAACTAATTTGGTTGAGTAGCTACTCACAGAAAGAAACCCAGATGGCGACTTATACGCCCGCAGACAAAGAGCACCTGGAGTGGTGTCTGTATCGCGCACTGCTGGAATTCGATGTTGGCAACAAGACCAACGCCGTCGCATCCATCATCTCTGATTTTCGGGAGCATATCACGACCCAAGACATCAGCCCTACGCTGATTATCGGCGTCGTAGGTCCCGCCGTAGAGATGAGCCGAGAAGATTTCGTGGATGCAGTGATGGGCTTTAGCGTGTGAGTTTGCAGAGCTCGCTTTCCATTACCTGTTCTAAAAGAATGGGCCGCATGGAAATGCGAGCTCATTCTTTTAGAACAGATTAGCCTAAGATCGTTTTATGAGGATTAGGATTATTATTTATTTGAATTATTCATTTATGTTTGAAGTTAAAGTATGGATGACATGGCTTTTAGGGGTAATTTTTGTAAGCATATGCAGGCTTGCAAATTAGTAAAACTTATGCTATATTCTAAATAAGCAGGAATGCTCCTGTGGTCGACCCGAGAGAAAAGGTACATCATGAACGCCGTGGACATTTCCGCAGTAGAAGCGGTTCCGGGCCTGGTCCTCACGAACAAGCACCTGATCGACGATGAGCTCTGGGAGCGACTCGTCAACCGCATCGTCACAGACGAGGGGATCGAGCGGCACTTCGCTGAGCGCATCATGGACCAGGCGCTGGCCTTTCTTTCCCTCGTCAAGTACGAGCCGAATGGCAAGTTCAACCCGTCCGAGCTCGTCGACATCGGGTGGCACACATTCATTCTCTACACGAAGCCCTACAACGACTTCTGTCGAGAGCTGACTGGCCACTTCATCCACCACAACCCGACCGACGTCCCTGGTGTCGACTACTCGGACAATGGTGGCCCGACGGCCACAGTCGACGCTCTCAAGCGTCACGGTATCACTGTCGATGAGCCCCTGTGGGCGCATTTTCACGCGGGCGACTGCAGCAACTGCAACGGCGGCCAAGGCTGCCAGTGCGGTTCGTGCAACTACTGACGTAGCTGCGCACACCCCGGCTTGTAATCTCTCGGAAGTGGGATTGCAAGCCGGGGCTTTAAATATAAGATATACTATATACTATATACTATGCAACAACCTATTGAATGGAATCAAGCCTACGAACGCGGAAAAGATTACGCTACGCTGACAACGCTGCAGCTTACTGAATTAATTCACATGCTACCTGATGACTTAGGCAAAAGACACCTAGATATTGGGTGTGGAACCGGTCAGTTAAATCGAGATATGTTTCATCGTGGCTATCAAACTATAGGCATAGATACTTCAGACATCGCAATTAAGACTGCAGATGATTCGATAGACGCAAATAATCAACTAATATGTTTTCAAGTAGGAGATGTCTTTGGTATTAACGAAAGACAATTCGACCTTATAACATGCAAATATGTATATACATTTATCGATAACAAGGATATTTTTCTTAAAAAAGTCTCTGAACTGATAGGTGATTGGGGTGTTTTTGTAATTATAGATCCAAACATATTAATGCTGAGTGATGATAAGAAACCTATAGCCCTAACTGCCGAAGACGTAAGTTCTCAATTGTCACGATATTTCGATGTCAAAATCGTTAACAAGAGTAAGGACGTGTATTATGTCTGTCGTGAACGAATCGCATAGTAGACTTTGACAGCAAATAATATAGACTCTTTGTTATTATAAAGATATGAATACGGAACTTGAAGTTAAATTTGTCAATATCGATCACGATGATATACGCGACAAGCTGAATAAACTAGGGGCGGTCCTAGAACAACCTATGCGTTTGATGCGTAGAGTTACGATAGACTCCGATATTATGAAATTTAAGAATGCATTTGTGCGCGTTAGAGATGAAGGCTATCGGACTACGTTGACGTACAAGGAATTTACGAACTTATCGGTTGATGGTGCCAAGGAAATTTAGGTAACTGTTAGCGACTTTCAAAGTACAGTTGAGCTACTAGCAGCCGCTGGCTTGCCGCATTCATCGTTCCAAGAATCAAGAAGGGAAACGTGGAAACTAGGTAGTACTGAAATAGTCCTGGATGTTTGGCCTTGGCTTAACCCATATATTGAAATTGAAAGTGAAAATGAAGAGACTGTACGTGGTGTTGCTGCCGATCTGGGTCTTGATTGGAAAAACGCTATTTTCGGCGATGTGATGGCGGCGTATAGAACGCAGTATCCGCATCTAAAAGAATATGAAACGGTCGGTAATCTCGACGTGGTAAAGTTTGATGATCCAGTACCTGAATTTTTACAATCAAAATAAGAATATATCTGAGTGCTAGTATTACGACCGCCTTTTGTTAATATCCTAACTTGCTTGAGATTAACCATTGCAATAGCAATAATTATTACCAGAAAAACCGTCCACATGCTACGCAATAATTGTGTCATTACTAGCAAACAATAGTGGTACACTGAGTACATGCCAACAACCGACTTATATTTAACACTCGACGGCCCAATAACTGATCAAAATGTTGCACAACTAATACAGCAACTCGATCCAGCAATAGGGACGGGTAAGGTTGAACATCTATATATCATGATGAGCACTCCTGGGGGTAGTATTAATGCTGGAATAACGCTTTATAATTATCTTAACGGTCTTCCTGTTAAGATTACCACCCATAATATTGGACAAGTTGATTCTATCGGTAATGTGATATTCCAGACAGGTGATGAACGAATCGCTAGCCACGCCACCTCCTTTTTATTTCATGGAGTAACTTTTTCGGCGCAGGGTAATATTGCCATGAATAGGGTTCAGCTCGAGGAATTGTTGAGCCAGTTGAAACAGGATGAAAAACGCATAGGCGTAATTATAAAGGACAGAACCCAACTCGATGGTAGAAAGCTAAATGGTTTTTTTAAGTCGGGTAGAAGTCTTAGTCCTACCGAGGCGCTTAGTTACGGTATTATTGATCAGGTTGCTTCTGTTAGTATTCCAGACGATGCGCAGAGGGCTATTATTAATACCTACCCTGTTCAGCCCTAGGTTAACATTTGCCGGGCTCATGCCTACCAACTGTGAATAATTCATAATATAAGTATAACTATAATTTATACGAGCCGCAATGCTAACTATAAGAATCTAACTGTATCTGTCCTAATCTTGCTATGATAACTATATGAACTTGCTGTCGTCGCTAGAAAAGGTTAAGGGTGTTGGGCCAAAGGTCGCCGAGCAGTTTGCCGACGCTGGCTTGATGACTGTCGATGATTTAATTAACTTTTTACCGCGGGCGCACGAAGACTTTTCGCATGTGACCAGAATCATAGACATTGCGCCAGGCAAGGCTACGATTAAGGCGCGTTGTGAAAAGATTGCCACGCGCCCAGTTCGTCGGGGGCTACGCATTACGACGGCAACTTTGGCTGACGATAGCGGCAAACTGCAAGCCGTTTGGTTCAATCAGCCATACCGCGAAACGCAACTGAAGTCTGGCGATGAATTCTACTTTTCGGGTGAGTTCGAGTTCAACTATAATCGCTACCAACTAACTAACCCTAGCGCCGAGCTGGTGAGTGCCATGCCGGTTCAGACTGACAGAGTGTTACCGATTTACCGCGCGCTCAAGGGCCTCAAAACACCGCTGGTACGCAAAATTCTGGCCGAACTGCGCCCGCTCATTACAATGCTGCCCGAAACGTTGCCAAATGACATTATCAAAAGCGAGAAGCTACTCAGTCGATCCGAGGCAATTCTGGCAATGCACTTCCCAAAAGCGCTCGAAGATGTCGAAAAGGCACGTGAGCGTTTGGCATTTGAAGAGTTGTTTGAGCTGTTGCTGGCCAGTCAGCTGAATCGTCAAGACAACTCTAAATTAGAGGGTTGGCATATTCCGTTTAACCAGCTAGTCGTTAAGCAATTCGTTGATCAACTGCCGTTCAAATTGACAAACGCTCAGCGCATTGCCGTCTGGGAGATAATCCAAGATTTCGGACGCAAAGTCCCAATGAACAGGTTATTGCAGGGCGACGTCGGTTCGGGTAAGACGGTGGTCGCTGGTATTGCAGCCCGACAAGCGGCTCATAGCGGCTTTCAAACAGCCTTGATGGCGCCGACCGAGATTCTGGCGACACAGCACGCTGAAACTTTGCAGAAACTATTATCGCCATTTGATGTGAGCGTTGGTTTGCTGACCGGTAGTGTCAAAGGTATGGCTAGAAAAGAACTATACCAGGCGATCAAAACCGGTAATGTCGATGTGGTTGTCGGTACGCACGCCTTAATCCAAGAAACTGTTCAATTTGCACGTCTGGGGTTTGTGGTTATCGATGAACAGCATCGCTTCGGTGTCGCCCAGCGTCAGGAACTACTCAAAAAGTCGGCTCATATGCCACATTTGCTGGCGATGACGGCGACACCAATACCGCGCAGTTTAGCACTGACGGTTTACGGGGAGCTAGATATATCGATATTAAACGAACTTCCAGCGGGTCGTAAACCAATCAAAACCAAGATTTGGTCACCTAATAGCCGGGCGCAACTCTACGAATTAGTTGATGCAGAGATTGGTGCTGGACGCCAGGCCTATGTAATCTGTACTTTAATTGATAATAATCCTGATAACGAACTCAAGAGTGTCCAGACCGAATATAAGAAGTTGCAAAACTCGGTTTTTAAACACCGTCGTATTGGATTATTGCACGGTAAATTAAAGTCTGACGAAAAGGATGCCGTTATGCGTCAGTTCGCCGATGGTCAACTGGACATATTAGTTAGTACGACCGTTGTCGAGGTTGGTGTCGATGTGCCAAATGCTACCGTTATGCTGATCGAGGACGCTGATCGCTTTGGGCTGTCGCAGTTGCATCAACTGCGCGGTCGTGTAGGTCGTAGTATTCATCAGAGTTATTGCTATTTAATAACTAGTACTAGCGCCAAACCAAGCGTGCGCTTGAAGGAAGTCGAGAAGAGCAACGATGGCTTTTACTTGGCAGAAGTTGACCTCAGACTTCGCGGACCAGGCGAAATTTATGGACGTTCGCAGCACGGCGCACTTAATTTGCAAATTGCCACGCTGGCAGATACGCGCTTGATTGCGCGAGCACAACATCAAGCGCGCGCCTTTGTTGAATCCGACAAAAACCTGCTAGAATATAAGCAGTTGGCGATGCGCGTTCAGCACTATCAACGCCTGACGACATTAAATTAAAATGGCTAAAGTCTAAAACTATGTATGCAGGTACGACATTTCGCAAAGATTCCGGAAGTATTGTTGGTGTCCACCAAAAAATCGATAGAGTGGCTAGACGTTATCTCAAAAAACATTTAGCTCATACCGCCGGATTTCCGACAATAACCCAGATATTACACTTTGAAGGCAATAATGGCCCGGATGCGATTAAGCGCAAAAGTCCGTCTAAGGATGAGCCGTGGCATTATATTGATCCTAGTAAACCCGACGACAGGGCATTGGTTGGCCTGATTAATGACCATATATTTAATCTGGCCGAAGCTCTGCGTTCTAGTAATGAACAACGAGCGGCGTTTGAGGCTGCTTGGTTGGCACATGCCGTCGTTGATGGTTTGACGCCCGCTCATCATTATCCGCTTAATGACAAGATTGAGGAGCTATGGGGTAAGCCGCATCACGAGCGACTAACGATTGCTGACAAAAATATCATTAGAGGTAACGGCAGCCTCGATACGATCTCTAAAAACTGGCAATATTGGGGCGTCGGCGGGGTATTCTCGGCTCATTTATCATTCGAATTAGGTATTGCATCAACGATCGCAACGCAGCAATTCTCTGATATCGACCCGACGCCCGCCGAGTTTAAACAGGTAGAGCAAGAAGGCTTCGAAGCGGTTTTCATGAAAATGCTTTACAGGATTGATGCGTTCAAGATGTATGACGAATTTGGCACTAATGGCTGGACACATAGCCTGGCGACACAGACACGCGACATCCTGATACCGGAGATTATTCGTACCGTGTGCCTAGCGTGGTACTACGCGGCTTATCTGGCTGGAGATAATATTTAGTGAATTTACGGATTATTGCAGGCAAGTTTGGTTCGCGTAGCATCAAGGCCCCGCGCGGCCATGTGACGCATCCGATGAGCGAGCGCATCCGGGGAGCGTTATTTAATAGCGTAGGGACAGCGCTGCAAGATGCTGATGTGCTGGACGCATTCGCTGGTTCTGGCGCCCTGGGGCTAGAGGCGATTAGTCGTGGTGCAAAATTCGTTACCTTTGTTGAACGCGACAAAGAGGCTACTAAGGTGCTTGATAGTAATATTGAGCTACTTGAATGTCAGGAATTTACGAAAGTCATACGTTCTGGTGTGGCCAGCTGGGCTGATAATACTGATCAGAGATTTGATGTCATTCTGGCCGATCCTCCCTATGATGATATGCAGTTATCCACAGTTGCGCGTTTATTCGGACTGTTAAAACCAAAGGGAATTATGATATTATCATACCCAGGTAGGGGTGAGGCGCCGACCGGTACTAATGGAGTTGTTGTGGTGGACAATCGTAGTTATGGAACTGCGGCCCTCGCCTTCTACCGCCCTGTTGATGCGTAGAGCGTTATTTTTTTGTCCAAAAATACTATTATTTTGACTAAGGATAGCAAATATTATAATATAAATGAATCTCTTATTCCGAGAGATGTATCAATTCGCACATTATTGCACCGAAAGGGTGAGCGCGATGAGCTGGACGAGGTCCGTGTTGGGGCTCCTGCGGGGGCTCGTTACGGTCGGCGAGCCGCCTGTAAAGCCGATTGTCATCAAGGTGTCGCGCGGTTCAGACGACGAAGGGTTGCGTATCTACTTCGATAGTCGTACACGCCTATCCGAGAGGCGTCGCGATCATCTGGTGTATCGCGGCAACGTAAGCCTGGTCTGCCTGGAGGTTGGCGACGGATTGTTGGCGGAGTTGCTGCGTGCACTGCTACGTACTGAACTTGACGTGCTGGCAGTTGGCGTGATGCCATTCTCGCTTACTATCCATGGCCAGACTTCAAACGAGGCGATAATCGAAATCGTTAAATCGATTACCGAACAGTTCTTGGGTCAGCCTGTCATCGTAGACGACATGGCGATTCATTAAGACAATGTGCGGTGACGGGTCAGTAGCGTCCGCGCTGTTTGGTCCCGTCACCGCATGTGGCGCGGGATGTGCTGGATTGATATCGTTTCCATAGATGTATGCTTATGCTGATGAGTCCAAAAGGACGAAAAACGAGTTGGCAGAGAGAGGACTTGGTCACAGATAATTTGCTTTGCAAATTTCCGCGGTCACTTCCAGCGACCCCGAAACTTCACGATCGGCAAACCAGTTGCCGTCGGAAGATTTCCTTGCAGATTGCCACAGGCAATCTTCACCCGCCTCAGTCGGTGACGTTCGTCATCCGGCTTCCGGCCTTGCGCCCCGGGTGGGGGTTCAAAGCCTAACTACCGACCAAAGTAAAAGACCTGTTTAACGACAGGTCTTTTACTTTGGTACGCGAGAGAGGACTTGAACCTCCACGCCCGAAGACACTAGCTCCTAAGGCTAGCGTGTCTACCAATTCCACCACTCGCGCATACAATATATATAAAAAATATACAGGTTTTTGGTAACTAAATGATTATATCAAAAAAACCGTAACAGATAAAGACCTTATCACTATACTTGTCTGATGTCGCTTGTGCTATCATGAATATAGTTAGCTGCAATGCAATAGGGATGGAGATACATGAGTAAAATTGCACAATATCTGAATGAACATATCTTAGGCGAGATTACGAGCGCCAAATCGATTCGACAACGTTTTGCACGCGACGGGAGTGTGCTATCTATTACGCCTGAGCTTGTGATGTTTCCGCGAGTGACAAACGATATTCGTAAAGCGGCACGGTTCTCATGGCAACTGGCCGAGAAGGGTCATATCCTACCGATTATTGCCCGTGGCGGCGGATCAAACCAAACTGGCGCTGCGATTGGTAAGGGGCTAGTGATTAGCACAACTGCTCACATGGACAAGATTATTCACATTGCCCTTAAGGACAAAGAGCACTACGCACACGTCCAGCCAGGTGTGTCGTTCAAAGCGCTCAACGATGTCCTGACTTGGCACGGGTTACACATACCAACTTTTCCAGAAACGGCCTCATATAGTACGGTTGGTGGTGCTGTAGCTGATAACTCTGGTGGTAAGATGTCTGGTCAGGCCGGTTTAACTGGCGACTGGGTGAACAGATTAGAGGTAGTATTAGCGAACGGTGATTTAATCGAGATGACACGGCTCAATAAGCGAGAATTTAGCAAAAAGAAGGGCCTACAGACGTTTGAGGGTGAAATTTACCGCAAGATCGATGGCTTAATCGAAGATAATCAGGCTATTATTAATGATAAACTACATGAAGTTAACCACGATAACTCTGGCTATGCTCGTATCAAAGAAGTGAAACGTAAGGACGGATCGTTCGATCTGACGCCGCTATTGATTGGTAGCCAAGGGACACTGGGTATTATCTCAGAAATTGTCCTTAGAACTGATTTTGTCAGCACTGAGCGTACCGTGCTAGTGGCAGTAGTTGATAGCAACGAAGTGGCGCGCGATGCGGCCGATAGTCTGCGTGGTGTTGACCCAGCGGTCCTCGAGACGATTGATGGTTCGGTATTTAAGGCTGCAGTTGCTCGCGGCAAAGTCTATCCATTTACTAAACCAGATCAAGTTGAGGTAAATATTGGCGCTGTTATTTATATGCAACTAAACGACTTTCACGATCGAGCACGTGGCCGCAAATTAAAAAAAGCAATTAAACAGCTTACCAAATTTAACGCCACAATTATTACGTCCGAAGATCATGCTCTCGAGGAATTAGAGTCAATTCGTGAAGTTATGTCGACTGTCTTTTTGTCGGAAACTGATAGCGAAGCGTTGCCGGCGCTAGTTGACGGTTCATATATTCCAGCCAATCGTTTCGAAGAATTCTCGATTGCCATGACTGAACTTGCCAATAAACACCATATTACATTGCCGTTGTATCGTCGGGTCTTGGACGGTATTGTAAGTGTCCGACCAACGTTGCAGCTAGATAAGGTAGCTGACAAGCAGAAGATATTCAAACTGATTACAGAGTATGGTCAGTTAGTTGACCGCTTGAATGGTACGTTTATTGCCGATGGTGGCGAGGGCCGTCTGAAAGCCAACGCTTCGTATGCGCTTATGGACGAGGATGTGCGTCAGATGTATGCTCAGGTACGCGAAACTTTCGATCCCTTCAGTACGCTAAATCCTGGCGTGAAACAGCCGTCTGATCAGCGAGTATTGGTCGAGGCGCTGCGCTCGTCGTATGACCAGTCAGACTTTGCGCAGTATGCGCCACATATTTAGTAAGTAGTGGCTAGTACTTGTTGGTGTATAATAATTTATATGCGCGAGTGGCGTTGATGAGTAAATCGTAGACGTGCTAGCGCGAAATGCAGTATATGCGCGAGTGGCGTTGATGAGTAAATCGTAGACGTGCTAGCGCGAAATGCAGTATATGCGCGAGTGGCGTTGATGAGTAAATCGTAGACGTGCTAGCGCGAAATGCAGTATATGCGCGAGTGGCGGAATGGTAGACGCGCTAGCTTCAGGTGCTAGTGTCCCTCGGGACGTGGAAGTTCGAGTCTTCTCTCGCGTACCAAATAAAATTGCGACCTTCGGGTCGCTATTTTATTTGCTAAATTTTATCCTATCTGCAAATGCCAGATTGATGACGGTAGCCCGTGTTATTATGTATATACCAATGATTACTTTGTATGACCAGAAATAATTCGCTCAAACCAACGATCTGTGTAGTTACTTGTTATCGACAACCTGATGATTTACGCGCGGTAACTTTACGACAAGGATATAAAAGATAGTAACTTGTGTCTTGGTGGGCCATTTGGCGATACGGTGCAGTCGCAGTATGTCGTAACCGGCAAGACATATCAATTCTTGGCGTCCTCGCGTGCCACGGTAGTTGGGCTTAATCAAGAAACACGACTGTTTACCGATAGGCAGGATGCCCTCGTGGTAGCTCAGGCAGATTCGAAAGCCCTGGTTAGTGCTATTAAGTGGGCTTATGCGCATCCGGTACAATTGCAAACTGTTGCCGAAAACGGTCGGAAATTATACGAACGTCAATTTTCGTCAAAGCAAATTGCGGGCGACTTACGTCGTTTGATGTCGAGTAAACATATCTTTTAGGTGCATACTGGACGATACGATAAAGAGTAATGTGAGAAAGACTATATAAAATGCTCGGTCTAATATGCCGGCCGATATAACCGACTCTAGCGGAATATGGTGAAGTGATTGAGCAAAAACAATAAAGGCCTCGCGAATACCGATGGCTCCAGGCGTAATGGCGACAAACATTGATAAATTAGCACTAGCGCTATAGACGAGTGCTTGTAGGTAGGAATAGTCAGACGGGGCATTAATTGCATGTAGTTCGACAAAGTAGATAGCTGTCATGATGAGAATTTGAATAACGGTCGCAAGGAATATGACAAAAACATGCCTTGACAAGTCATTGAAGTGAAAGCGTTTGATGCCAAGTACTGTCAAAACAACACTCACGACCAACCCCAGGACTGTCAGTAGCGGTACGGAGTTTATGAATAATAATGATCCGTTAATTGCCGCAAAAGCAAAATAGTAAAAGAGCGTTGCCATCATATAGTCACGTATCCGAAGTCCTATTTTTTGTTTGAGGTAAATTGCTCGGACGCCCGGCCCGCTCTGCAGTGGACCGAAAAAGTTCGCTACAGCAGAATATATCGATAAGAATATACCACTTTTAATCGCTAAGTCCTTTTTACATAGTTTGATTGTTGCATACATAATCACAAACTGCGTACCGATGATGAGCGTGTAGAGAATTAGTAGCAGTATTAATACTCGCGGATCAGTATGCATTAAATTAGTAATAACGGCCGGGTGTAAAGTGGCGTATGTTATCAAAAAAATTAGCGAAAGCACAATAATGCTAATCGCCAATACTTTACTGTGTTGTTTGAACCAACTTATAAATGGCAGGCGGGATATTCTTTGCATTGTTCTATCATAGCCTAGATTATTTTTTCGCACTAAATTTAATAACTCCGGTTATGACCTCTTTGATTTAGTAGTTGTTTTTGCCTTATCAAACTGTAGGCGCTTCAGTCGTTCGAGTGTGTCCTCGTGCAGAACGCGATTAATGCGCTGCAAGTCAGCGATAACACCAAGAGAAAAAGACAAGAGTGAGGCGGTGACGAGTGTGACGCCCAGGATGAGTGACTGCAGGTGAGCGCCGCGATGATGAATAATAAGCGCGTTGATACCATAGCTAACGAACGGAATCGAACCGGCAATAAACAAGAGTAGGCCCATGCCGCCAAAGAAAGCAAACGGCTTGAACATGAAATAACTACGGATAATTGCCTCGGCCGATTTGGTCATGTGGTGCCAGCTATTTTTGAAAAGTCGCGATTCGCGTGTTTTAGGGTTGGTGTCGATCGCGATGCTCGCTATTCGTAAATGCTTGTTGCCAGCCTGTACAATCGTCTCCATGGTGTAGCTAAATTGAGTAATGATGTTTAGCCGATAAAGCGATTCACGCGAGTAAGCTCGAAATCCACTAGCGGCATCTGGTAGATCGCTGCCAGCTGCCTGGTTAACGACGTAGGTGCCGAAGCGTTGCATAATTTTTTTGAAACGCGAGAAATGGGCGATTTGATGTGTTTGGCGATCACCGATCACCATATCTGCCTTACCTTTAATAATTGGCTGGACAAGGTTACTAATACGCTCTTGGGGATATTGGTTATCTCCATCGGTATTGACGACAATATCGGCACCGTGGGCGAGGGCATAATTAACGCCATCATGGAATGACCTAGCTAGGCCACGATTGCGAGTGTGTTTAACAAAATGCTTAACGCCTAGGCGTTTGGCGACCGCAATTGTTTTGTCAGTTGACCCATCGTCAATGATGAGAATCTCGATCTTATCAACACCAGGAATGGTTGTTGGCATACTCGCTAACACTAGAGGTAGAGTGTCTTCTTCATTTAGACACGGCACCTGAATAAAAACTATCATGATATCTATTGTAGCGTGCTAGCTGAGAATCAGGCTAGTTATTGTGACAACGTTTGATGAATATCGATGTGTGCGCGCGACGTATCGCGTTGGATTGAATGAGTAATTGATAGAACTAACCCAAGAACGCCTCGGAGACTTTATTGCCAGGTTTTATCGAAGCCATTAAATAAATCTGACACTATCGTATAGCTCTGAGTTTAATAAAAGCCAGTTGACTATATACCCCAGGGGGGTATATCATATAGTATATGATTGAATCCATTCAAAAACGTGCGCTGCATCGAAGTAAAATCCTTCAGGGACAATTGAGGGGCGTTGAAAAGATGATTGAAAATGATATGTACTGTATGGATATCATCACACAATCACTTGCGATTCAGAAGTCACTTGCTTCGCTTAATAAACTTATTCTTGAGAATCATCTACGGACGCACATTAAAAGTAAGTTTGAGTCTGGGGATGAGGCTATACGAATCGAGGCGGTCAAGGAACTGTTAGAGCTGTATGAAATTACTAACCTACGAACTAATAATAAATAAAGGAGATTGCTATGGACAATTATGACTATAACAATATGATGAATAACGTAAATGGAGTCTATACGCCCAGTAGTAACACCGGGTATATGATCTTTCTAGTAACGATGCTTTTTATTGTTGTAGTTTGTGTTGTATGGGTAGTTCGCCACCTTCGTCATACTAGCTATAGTGCGAATACTCAAAATAATTCTAATTTATTGTCGGATTAGGGGAACGGTAAATTATATGTATACGTGTCCAATGCATCCTGAAATAAAACGTTCATCTGCGGGTAACTGCCCGGAATGCGGCATGCGACTTGTATTAGCCAAACATAAGAACGAGAAAGATGTTCATGCGATCAGTCACGATACGCATGCTGGTCACAGTCCAAACGTATTTAAGAAAAAGTTTTGGCTGAGTCTTGTATTGACGGTACCAGTCCTTCTTTTTTCGAGCACCGTCCAGGGGTTGATTGGCCTACATATGACGTTTGCTGGCAGTGAATATATTCCGGCATTTTTTGGAATTATTCTATTTTTGTATGGTGGCTTGGTATTTTTGAAAGGTGCGAAAATTGAGATTGCTGGTCGCCAGCCCGGTATGATGACGCTTGTATCGATGGCGATAACAGTTGCCTTTCTCTACAGTCTTGCAATTACATTGCACTTTGTTCAGGGGATGGACTTTTGGTGGGAATTGGCAACACTGATTACGATTATGTTGCTTGGGCATTGGTTAGAAATGGCATCAATTAAGCGCGCCCAGGGCGCCTTGGCGGAGCTTTCTAAATTATTACCTGACGAGGCGGAGCTTGTTTTGCCTAGTGGCGATACGAAAAAAGTAGCAGTCGTGGAACTACGGGTTGGAAACAGTGTTTTAGTCCGTCCTGGCGCTAAAGTACCTGCTGACGGTGAGGTCATAAGGGGTGCGTCTGATATTAACGAATCACTGTTGACCGGTGAATCTAAGGCGATACGGAAAGAACCCGGGGCTCAGGTAATCGCCGGTACAATCAATGGTGCTGGTGCGCTGACAATCAGTGTTAATCGAATTGGCGATGACACTGCTCTGGCTGGTATTATGAAATTAGTTGCCGATGCTCAAAATACAAAATCAAAAACCCAGATATTGGCTGATCGAGCAGCCTCTTATCTGACGACTGTCGCTATAGGCGCGGCGATTGCAACGTGGTTAGGATGGGGATTGTTCACTCACGCGTCATTCGGATTTATTCTGGCACGTGTCGTTACGGTATTAATCATTGCCTGTCCGCATGCCCTCGGGCTCGCTGTTCCACTAGTAACTTCGATTTCAACATCCTTAGCGTCAAAAAGTGGTCTATTGGTGCGACAGCGATTGGCACTAGAAGCTGCTCGAAATATCGATATTGTTTTGTTTGATAAGACGGGTACCTTAACGCGGGGTGAACAGGGCGTTATTGATGTTATTACCAATGGTGACACGAAGAGGCTATTAGGTATTGCTGCCGCCGTCGAAAGTGAATCCGAACATCCTATTGCGCGGGCAATTGTTGCTGCGGCCCGTGCTAAAAATAGTATGATCCCTCAGTTTACTGACTCGCTCGCTTTGGCCGGGCGTGGAGCGCAGGCTATTATTGATAGTTCGATCGTCTATGTTGGTGGTCCACGCTTGTTGACAGAGCTATCATTGACGGTACCAGAGGCTATAGCCCACAAAGCGACAGAAGCCTCACGCAACGGCTCAACGGTCACCTATGTCATTCAGGACAAGGCGGTGCTGGGGGCGATTGTCCTGGCGGACGTAATTCGCGAAGAGTCCAAAGAAGCAGTTGCGCTGTTGCATGCGATGGGTAAGCGTGTCGCCATGTTGACTGGTGATGCGAAAGATGTAGCGGCTTGGGTGGCGCAGGAGCTGGGTATTACCGAGTATTTTGCCGAAATTTTACCTGAGCATAAGTCGGCTATTGTTAAAAAACTCCAAGCGGATGGCAGTCGTGTGGCGATGGTTGGTGACGGCGTGAACGATGCCCCGGCGCTTACTCGGGCAGATGTTGGGATCGCAATCGGTGCCGGTACGGATGTGGCGATTGAGTCGGCGGGCATTATCCTGGTCGGCAGTGACCCCTGTGGCGTTGCCAAGGTCATTAACTTGTCAAGAGTGACATATCAAAAAATGTTACAAAACCTAGCCTGGGCAACAGGTTATAACGTTATTGCGATTCCCCTGGCTGCCGGTGTAACGTTTTCGCTTGGCTTTGTGCTGTCGCCGGCTCTTGGAGCTGTTTTGATGTCACTGTCGACAATAATTGTGGCTGCCAACGCTCAACTTTTACATCGAGCAAAACTTTAGATATAATATGGCTAAGATGAAAAAACTTGCACGCGTATTTTCGGCAATACTAGTAGCGGCCGTCGTTATGAGCCTGGGTCAATTTAATCACGCCTTGGCGATGCAGAGTCCGTCTGCAATGAGGATTGCGGTACGCGGTAGTGCGAGTAGCAGTGAGCAACATTGCGGCAGTTCATATGTCAGTATTCTTGCAAAAAGTGAGGATAAAGTACAAAACAGCAAGAAAAAGCTAGCTGATAATGAGCCGCAACCACCTTATTATTTCTATTGCGCACGTTATCGAAGCTATAGTGCGTTATCGGGGCAGGTGATATATCAATCTCCTGACGTGCAGCGTAAAGTGCCGCTCTATAGACTCTATAGTGTTATTCGTAGATAAGATGACTCCAGCGAACACGAAGCTATTTATACTAGTCGTTTTATTTGATGGAGAATAATATTATGTCGAAAATTTTATGGATTACTTCTGGCGCATTGGCAGTCGGCTTTATCGGTCTAGTTGTTGTTAGTCAGGTCACAAAATCAAAAGAGCCGCTCCTTGGCGTGCAACACCCCAGTCAAGGACAAGAACATATTGCACGCGGACAGGCGCATGCCGCCTATAACTCTGACCCTCCCAGCTCGGGTCCGCATTATTCGGATAGTGGCGCACCGGCTGACTGGGGTGTCTATGTAACTGAAGTTCCCGAAGAGGTGTTTATTCACAATGAAGAGCACGGCGGCATTGTGATTACTTATCAGCCAAATTTACTACCAAGTGATCAGCTCAAAAAGCTACAGGCGCTAGTTGTCCCACCATATAGCAATAAGTCATTTATGCCCAAAAAGGCACTGGTGACACCAAGAGCGAAGGACACGCACGCTATCGAATTGGCAAGTTGGACCTATACGTTAAACCTTGATAAGTTTGACGAAGCGACGTTGGTTAAGTTTTACATGCAACATGCTGGTAATGCTCCCGAGCCGCAAGGTGGTCCGGATAATACGCCGATTAATCAAGCAACTACACAGTAACAGGCGCAATACCATCATCATTGCATCGAAGTTGTTGAACGCTATGTTTCGTTATAACGTACAATAATGGTATGCAAGAACAAATAATTGGTGTCGGTCCACACCCTCGCCCCTGGCCGACTAATCCCATCTATGACGCTGAATTATTAGAGAACGGTGACCGCCGTAATGTACTCGATAAATATCGTTACTGGACAGTCGGGGCCATTAAGGCTGATTTGGATAAAAGTCGGGTTGATTTGCATGTGGCTATCGAAAACTGGCAGCACGATATGAATATCGGTACAATTGTGCGTAATGCCAATGCTTTTAATGTTGCAGCCGTACACATTATCGGTCGTCGACACTGGAACCGTCGTGGTGCAATGGTAACTGATAAATATATAACCATTCTGCACCATCAGACGGTCGATGAGTTCGCGGCCGCAATGCGGAGCGACAAGCGTATTATCGTCGCGATTGATAATCAACCGGGTGCTGTGCCGCTGTCGACAACTCGGTTACCTAAAAAGGCTGTATTGGTGTTTGGTGGCGAAGGTCCAGGTTTAAGCCCAGAGATTATTAACGCGAGCGAAACGATGGTCATGATCGAGCAATTCGGCAGTACGCGGTCAGTAAACGTCGGTGTCGCCTCTGGGATAATGATGTATGCGTGGATTGACCGATTTATTTTGACTACTACTAAATAATTTGACATAATAGTGGTATGGCAGAGTTCACAGACGTGTCGCCGCCAATCACAGATCCCCCTGAGAGATCAGGGTTGGTTGGACGTACGCGCTTTGGACTATCTTTTGAGCCCAGTCCCGAACTTCACGACACGATTACTTCCTTTTTGCGACCGGAGGTCTTGCGACGTAAAATTGGACATCGAATTATCCGTCTGAATGTTACGCAGAGGCCGATTGACATTGTGCGCGGGACTGAGACTCACAACAGAGAACTTCTCGCATCAATTGATAATTATTCTCAATCTATCGCCAGTTACGAACACGAACGTCAATTCCGGCTAATGGCTGACGGTTTCGAATATAATCAGGTCCGGAATAGTCGAGGCGCTTTTACGGCATTGACATTTCAGGTTTATCTCTCACGGGAGATGCGCAATGACATAATCAAGCCGCCCTTTTTCGGAGCTGAGAACAGCGATTTATTAAGCGCTCGTGTGGTTTTTCCGAATGATCAAGTTGTACCATTCGCTGATCAACAAGCGGAGACGCTGGAAACTGCCATGCAGGCCGATCACCCAAGCGCCGTCAATGGACTAACGTCATTCGCGTTCAGCTTAACTGGGTTGAGAGTTTCGAAACGTAGTATCGGAATACCACCGATACTACGAATAGTTGAGGACACGGAATAACAACGCTATCTGTAGCAAGGTTGTGTTTTGGTAACAAAAATGAGACAATTACCCCATAATGAGTGCACTATCCTCACAACCATATAAAGGAACGCGAGACTATTATCCAGAAGATAAGCGTGTCCAAAATTATATTTTCGCTACTTGGCGATCTGTTGCTGAGCAATTTGGTTACGAAGAGTATGGTGCGCCAACGCTCGAGCCACTAGATATTTATACGGCCAAGAGTGGCCAAGAGTTGGCCGGCGAGCAAACCTATACGTTCACCGATCGTGGCGGTAGGATTGTGGCAATTCGTCCTGAAATGACCCCAAGTATCAGCCGCATGGTCGCTGCACGGCGCCAAGAGTTACCGTACCCTGCCAGGCTGTACTCAATCGCCAATTTTATGCGTTATGAGCGTCCTCAGCGTGGTCGTGAACGCGAGTTTTGGCAGTTTAATGTTGATATGTTTGGCGTTGATAGTATTGCTGCTGAGGCCGAGATTCTGAGTATGTCTGATGCAGTCTTGAAGGCGTTTGGAGCCAAGGATGAAGACTTCGTTATCAAAATCAACAACCGCAAATTAATTAATTTTATGATGGCCCAGTACTTGGGTCTAGACGCCGTTAGCGCACAGCTGATGGTCAAGTTGTTCGATCGTAAGGACAAGATTTCGCCAGATGACTTTAATGATCAGGCGCGCGGTATTTTGGCGGATGACATTGACGAGGGAATTGAGAAGATTAATGTCTTGTTGAGCGCTAAGAGCATGGCTGACTTGCCAGTTGAAATTCGCAATAGTAGCTCGGTCGTTGAAGTTCAGGAATTATTTACACTCCTAGAACGAGCTGGTGTTAAAAGCGCTGTATTTGATATTACCTTGATGCGCGGCCTCGACTATTACACCGGTACGGTCTTTGAAGTCTTTGACACTCGTCCTGAGAATACACGCGCATTATTTGGCGGTGGGCGCTATGACGGCTTGGTTGGGTTATTTGGTGCTGAGCCGATTTCGGCTGTCGGTATGGCACCGGGCGGAACCGCCATCGAGAATTTCCTAGAGGTACACAAGCTTGTGCCGGAACTGATTTCTAATACTGATATTTACATCGTAGTTATGGGTGATGCTAGCCGTAGTGCCGCGAAATTAGCCCGCGACTTGCGAGCCCGCGGCGTCAATGTGGAGCTTGATATTACTGACCGCAAACTAGATAAGCAAATTAAAACCGCCGTCAAGAAAAAGATTCCGTACATGTTGTTCATTGGCGACAATGAGGTTCAGTCCGAAATCTACACCATCAAAAATACCGTTAGTACTGACGAGCAAAAACTTGACATCGACGGTGTCGCGCAGCTTATTAAAAACGGACGCTGATAAAACTCTAGGATTTGGACTAGCGCTAACTTCTGGTATAGTAGGTCGAGTATGAAGACCTCAATTAAACACCTATCAGACACCAAAGTTGAATTAACTATTACTATTGGTACCAAAGAACTTGCCGATGCCGAGCAGGTCGCTCTCGCTAAATTGGCCCGTGAAGTTAAAGTTGCCGGTTTCCGCAAAGGCAAAGTGCCGCTCGCGGTTGCCGCCAAAAACGTTGACCCTGCTGCCTTGCAGGAGAAGACGCTTGATAACGCGCTTAGCATGGCCGTTTCAACCAGTTTCTTGGAGGAGAAACTCCAGGCTCTTGATCGCCCAGCGGTCGAAATCAAGAAGTTTGTACCTGGTGAAACTTTAGAATTTACAGCTGAGGCTGAAGTTTTACCACAAATTACCCTTGGTGACTACAAGAAGCTAAAAGCTACTGCCGAAAAAATGACAGTTATCGCCAAGGAGATTGACGAAGTGATTGAGCGCATGCGTCAGGGCTTCAGCGAAAAAACTGAAGTTAAACGTGCGGCCAAAAACGACGACGAAACTATCATCGACTTTGTTGGTAAAAAAGATGACGTTGCCTTTGACGGCGGTACTGGTACTGACTATGCACTAACGCTCGGTAGCAAATCATTTATTCCTGGATTTGAAGAGGGGATTATCGGACATTTGCCTGGTGAGACCTTTGACTTAGACTTGAACTTCCCTGATGATTATCACGTGCCCGATCTAAAGGGTGCCAAGGTAACCTTTACGACGACCCTAAAATCAGTCAAAGAAGCGAAACTACCTGAAGTCAATGATGAGTTCGCGACTAAAGCCGGTCCATTCAAAACTGTCGATGAGCTAAAGGCCGATATCAAACGTGAGCTTACTGAGCAAAAAGAGCGTGAAGCTGTCGAAAAACTCAAAGACGACCTGGTTGTACAGCTGATTGAAGTGAGTACAATTCCAACTCCTGAAATTCTAATTGCTGATCAGATGAAATCAATTGAGCAAGATTTTGAACGTAATCTGATGTATCAAAATTTGTCGCTTGACCAGTATATTGAAACTCAGAAGTTTGCTGACAAGAATGAGTGGCTAGACAAGGAAGTTAAGCCAACCGCTATTAAGCGCGTTAAAGCCGGGCTGGTCCTAGCTGAACTGAGTAAGGTTGAAAAGATTGAGGCAACTAATGCCGAACTGGAAGCTCACGTCGAGATGTACAAGCAACAGTACGCCAATAATCCTGAAGCTTTGAAGCAGTTTGAGGATCCAGAAGTGCGTCGCGACATCGCCAACCGTCTACTCACTGAAAAGACTGTCGATCGTCTGGTTGCCCTAAACCGTAAGTAACGATACGTGAACGGCAGACTCGATAGTCTAATCTAGCACTCGCTTGACCCGAGTGCTAGATTTATATACACTAGATATATGACTAGACCATCAAACTATTTAGTTCCAACGGTTATCGAGAAAACAAGTGACGGCGAGCGTGCTTACGACATTTATTCTCGCCTTTTAAACGAACGCATTATTTTCCTAGGCGAGCAGGTCAATGAACACACTGCTAATATTGTCGTTGCGCAGCTACTGCATCTGGCCTACGAAGACCCTAAAAAGGATATCAAGCTATACATCAATAGCCCCGGTGGTAGCGTTTATGATGGTATGGCGATCTATGACACGATGCAGTATATCGCGCCCGACGTACAGACAATCGGTATTGGTCTGCAGGCCAGCATGGGGGCGTTCTTATTGAGTAGTGGTACCAAGGGTAAACGCTTTGTACTGCCACATTCTAAGGTTATGATTCATCAACCAAGTGCCGGTACACAGGGTAAGGTTACTGATATGGAAATTGATTTGCGCGAGGGCCTGGCGGTCAAGGAAATGTTAGCCGAATTACTTGCTAAAAACACCGGTCAAAAACTCACCAAGGTGAAGTCTGACATGGAACGCGATTATTGGATGACGCCAGAAGAAGCCAAGGCTTACGGTCTGATCGACGAAGTTATCCAAAAAGCCTAAATTTAGTCGCCATAAACTATTGACTAATTGGATTCAAGGCTTCACAATAGCTAACAAGAAGTAGTGTAGCTTTGGTTATCTATGCCTAAATGCAGGAGTGGCATCATGCGGTGGGCTGACCAATGTTAAGGGAATCTTCGGCGCCAAAGAAAACCCTATTAACTAAATACAATTTATTGCGAGGAGCATTGCATACCTATGGCAAAAACTAAGCCTGTAAGTAGCAAGCGTATCTTTTTTACAAAAGACGATACGGCTTTGCCTTTACCAAATTTAATTGCTCACCAAAAGGACAGTTGGCGTGAATTCGTCGAAACTGGTCTGAGTGAGATTTTCGCTGAGCTCAACCCAATCGATGACTACACAGGTCAGAAATTGGCTTTGCGTTTCAAGGAATACGCCTTTCAGGATCCCAAGAACAGCGAACAATTTGCCAAAGAGAATAATTTAACATTTGACGCACCACTACACGCCAACGTTGAATTAACCAATAAGGTTACAGGTGAAGTCAAGGAACAAGAAATCTACTTGGGCGACTACCCATGGATGACTGACCGCGGAACATTCGTTATCAACGGTACTGAGCGTGTCGTTGTGTCGCAACTGATTCGTAGCGCTGGTGTGTTCTTTACGGCTGATAAGGCCGCAACGCGTAATTTCTATGGTGCTAAGTTAATTCCAGGCCGTGGTGCATGGTTGGAATTCGAAACAGCCAGCAATGGCGCAATCTATGTGAAGATCGATCGCCGTCGTAAACTTCCAATCACAACTCTTTTCCGTGCTCTTGGCCACAACAAAACATCGGAAATCAAGAGCCTATTCACTGATATTGACACTGGTGAAATTAAATATATTGATGCCACTTTAGAAAAAGATCCTTCGCATGGTTCAAACGAAGCTCTAATTGAGGTTTACCGTCGTTTGCGTCCAGGCGACCTGGCGACCGTCGACAACGCTCGTACGATGATCGAGCGTATGTTCTTTGATTTCAAGCGCTTTGACTACAGCCGCGTTGGACGTTACAAATTGAACCAACGCCTAGGTCTAGAAGTACCCAATAACACTGAGAATCGTGTTTTCCAGGTATCAGATTTAATTGCGATTGTCCGTGAGATTATTCGTTTGAATAATACTCAGGAATTAGCCGATGACATCGATGCCCTGTCAAACCGCCGCGTTAAATTGGTCGGTGAATTAGTTGCTCGTCAATTCCGGGTTGGTATGCTGCGTATGCAACGTAACGCCATGGATCGCATGTCAATGTCGGACATCGAAAACGTGACACCAAGCCAACTAATCAATGCTCGACCTGTCGTTGCAGCTGTTCGCGAATTCTTCGCTAGTTCACAGTTATCGCAGTTGATGGACGAGACGAATGCTTTATCTGAACTTGCTCACAAACGTCGCCTAAGCTCAATGGGACCTGGCGGACTCTCACGTGAGCGCGCAGGATTTGACGTGCGTGATGCCCACCCAACTCACTATGGCCGCCTTTGTGCAGTCGAGACACCAGAAGGTGCCAATATTGGTCTAGTGCTTAACCTTGCGGCTTATGCCCGAGTCAATGACTATGGTTTCATCGAGACGCCATACCTCAAGGTTGTTAAGGGCAAAGTTACTGATGAAGTTGTCTATCTAGATGCCTCACAAGAAATTACTGAAGTTATTGCCGACGCTGGTGCGCTGTTAAACGATGATAATACTTTTGTCGAAGAGCGTGTGAGCGCCCGAAACGGACTATTACCTGAGCAAGTTGACGTAAGTGAAGTCACTTATATGGATGCTGCTCACAAGCAAATCCTGGGATCAACCGCTTCATTGGTGCCATTCGTTGAAAAGAACCGTGTTGACCGAAGTTTGATGGCCTCAAGCATGCAGAAGCAAGCTGTACCACTACTAACCCCAGAAGCGGCCATTGTTGGTACTGGCATTGAGGGTGAGATTGCCCGTAATACTAGTCAATTGGTTGTTGCCGAAGCTGCCGGTGAAATCGTTCGTGCTGATGCCGATGAAATTCACGTTAAATATGCTGATGGTGTTAAGGTTTATCAACCTGTTCACTTTGCCAAGAGCAATGATGATCGTTCAATTAACCAAAAAATTCGCGTTGATCGTGGTCAAAAAGTTAAAAAGGGCGATATCTTAATCGAAGGCGCCTCAATTGCTGACGGTGAAATTGCTCTAGGTAAGGACCTGACTGTAGCCTTTATGCCGTGGGCTGGTTACAACATGGATGACGCGATTGTGCTGTCTAGCCGCCTAGTTCAGGACGATACTTTGACAAGTGTTAATATCAAAGATTACACCGTAGAAGTTCGTGAAACCAAACTAGGACCAGAAATTGTTACTAGGGATATTCCAAATGTTAGCGAAGAATCACTCCGACACCTAGACGAGAGCGGAATTGTTCAGCTCGGTTCAGAGGTTAAGGCTGGCGATGTGTTGGTCGGTAAGATTACTCCAAAGGGTGAGCAAGAACTATCGAGCGAAGAGCGCCTGCTACGTGCAATCTTTGGCGAAAAGGCCAAAGACGTTCGCGATACCTCACAGCGCATGAATAACGCCGGTGGTGGTAAGGTTGTTGGCGTAAAGATTTTCTCACGCGAGAACGGTCACGAGTTGAAGGCTGGTGTTCTAATGCAGATTCAAATCTTCGTAGCTCAGCTACGTAAGATTTCGGTTGGCGACAAGCTGGCTGGACGACACGGTAACAAGGGTGTTGTCGCCCGTATCTTGCCACTAGAGGATATGCCATTTATGGAAGACGGAACACCTGTTGACGTGGTCCTAAACCCTCTTGGTGTGCCATCACGTATGAACATTGGTCAGCTGTTTGAAACTCACTTGGGAATGGCCGCCCGAGCCCTTGGGTACAAGGTTGCAACGCCTCCATTTAACGGTGTCTCAGACGACACAATTAGTGCCGAGCTCATCAAGGCTGGTTATGCCCGTGATGGCAAGAGTCAACTGTATGATGGTCGCACCGGTGAGGCGTTTGAAGAGCGCACAACTGTTGGTGTGATGCATATGTTGAAGCTACACCACATGGTTAGCGACAAGATTCACGCCCGCTCAACTGGTCCATACACAATGGTGACCCAGCAACCACTTGGCGGTAAAGCGCAAAACGGTGGCCAGCGCTTTGGCGAGATGGAGGTTTGGGCGCTTGAAGCTTATGGTGCTGCGGCTACCTTGCAGGAAATGATTACGATTAAGTCAGACGACGTCTACGGGCGCGCCAAGGCTTATGAGTCAATCATCAAAGACGAAAAGATTGTTGGTCCAAAGCTTCCAGAATCATTCAACGTGTTAGTTAAAGAGCTTCAAGGCCTGGGGCTACGTGTTGATTTGTTAGATGAATCCGAGGATGCGATTGTTGATGCCGAACAGGTCATCGGTAGTGTCATTAACGGCGAACCAGTTGCTGCTATACCGGTCATTGATGATGACGACGAAGAGACGGTCATCGACGAAGCAGATGACTTTGGTGATCTAGGAGATGGCGTGACCATCCAGGACATTGATGAAATAGAAGAAATCAAGGAGGAGGCGTAATATGAGTCGTATCTTAGCTAACAACGGGATTGCCGACTTTGACGCAGTTCGCCTAGCGGTTGCAAGTCCAGAGGATATTTTGAAGTGGAGTAACGGTGAAGTTACGAAGCCAGAAACGATTAATTATCGTACGCAAAAACCAGAGCGCGATGGATTGTTCTGTGAGCGAATCTTTGGGCCAGTCAAAGATATTAACCCGCACGATAACAAGTTAAAGGGTGTTCGTTCACGCGAAGCAGCAGTTGATAAAAACGGCGACCTCGTCACTAAATCGATCGTACGTCGTGAGCGCATGGCCCACATTAGCCTAGCTGCTCCAGTGGCACACATCTGGTTTATGCGTGGCACACCAAGTGCGATGAGTCTACTACTGGGTATTACTGTTCGTAACCTAGAGCGCATTGCTTATTTTGCGACATACGTAATTTTAAAATCTGATGACGTTAAACGTGATCAATTCATTGCCGATCTAGAGGCCGAGACTGAAGCTGGTCGTGCTGCTATCAAGATTCGTTATGAGCGCGAAGCTGGTGTTGACAATGCCGACGTCAAGGCGCTTGC
>JAJYBZ010000032.1 GCA_021778755.1 bacterium
TGTAGTTGGGCGAGTGAAACCAATGTCACCCTGGTAAGTTTGGGGTACATCGGCAATAAATCCATTGCAACACGCAATGAGTCGCGGCCAAATAGTGCCTCGTAACGGTGAAGCTCAGGTGAATCACCGTCGCCTTCGCTCGAGAGTGACGCTAATATTGGTCCGAATTCGCCAACTTCGCTATTAATTTTGGCTTGCGCTAGCCGATAGAGCTCTCGGAGTGTAGATGGTGGTGTGGTTGATATATGCTCAGGAGACTGTGTGATGTTTGTAATTTCTTCACCAGGCAGCAATGTTAAATCTAGAAGTGAGATCGGAGCTTTGGTTTCTACGAAAGTATCGGCTGATTGATCCATGTAGCTATTATAACTCTTCTAGATCGTGCGTGGTATAATTGTGAGGCAGAAGGCCGTATATAATTATTTATACGGCTCCTCTATGGAGATTCTAGTATGTCAAAATTGCGCGTAGCAATAATTGCACCACCGTGGATCAAAATACCGCCTACTGGCTATGGTGGTATAGAAGCTGTGCTGGACGGATTAATAACCGGCCTGAAGCGACAGGATGTGACCGTCGAGTTGTTTAATATCGGTATGACAAAGATTAGTGGCATTAAAGTGCACTCGCTATACAACTCCGAACAATACCTACACATCCATAAGCCTATGTACGAAGCAATGCCGATTGCCTCGGCTCATTTGCAGTTTGCGCTGAATGAAATTAAAAAAGACGGCAATTTCGACATTATTCATGACCACAACGGGTTTATCGGTCCGCAGGTATTGGGTTGGGCGACTAGCGATCCGACGATGCCGCCAGTGATTCATACAATACACGGCCCACCCTTTTCGAATCAAGATATGTTAAATAGTGGGTTGCCAGACAATCGGCCATATTGGCAGCAATTTGCTGCTATGGATTCGCGCGTCTATCTGGTGGGTATCTCGAATGCCTTGATGCGGCCAGCTTCACCGGCGCTACGTAAGCGTATTTTGCCAACTGTCTATAACGCGGTTGATGTATGTAACTTTCAGTTCTCGGACAAGAAGAAGAAATATTTCTTTACGTTGGCGCGCTTCTCGCGGGACAAAGGACAACATATTGCCGCCAAGCTATGTGTTAAATTAGGTTATGAATTACAAATGGCCGGTTCGGTAGCGGACATTACGTCACCTAAACAATTATCGCTAGAGCTGGCTAATCCGCTGAGCCCGTATCGTCATATGTCAGATTTTCGCTATTATAGTGATGAAATCTTGCCCTATACGGTTAAAAGTAAAAAGATTAAGCACCTCGGCGATATCAGTGGAGCACGCAAGCAGCGGTTGATGTCCAATGCGCGGGCTTTACTGTTTCCGATTGCTTGGGATGAGCCGTTTGGCATGGCAGTGATTGAAGCTATGGCCTGCGGTACTCCAGTCGTAGCGATGAATCGTGGCGCAATGCCCGAGATTATTCAGCACGGCGTAAACGGGTTTTTGGCGAACACCGAAGAGGAATTTGCTGAATATATGCAACGAGTTGACGAGATTGACCCATACGAATGTCGCCGGTCAGTCGAAGCGCACTTTTCGGCAGATGTGATGGCCGGGCAATACGTTGAACGCTACCGCGAAGTGATTCGTCGAGCCGCTAAAAAGTAGTTAGGGTAATTAAAAAATCTTTTGGTTCCTTAGCTCGTCTGGCAGGTAGCCATCTGCGTGCTTGAAATTGGCGTCCCATTTGTAATCCTTGCCATATCCTATGTCTTTCATTAATTTTGTTGGGGCGTTGCGCAGATGCAAGGGGACTGGTGAATCGGGGTACTGACGGGCTAGGGCTTGAGCTCGATTCATGGCATCGGTTGTTTGACGTGACTTTTCACTTTTTGCTAGAGCGGTGGCAACGTGGAACAGAATATAGCTACTTTCGGGCATGCCGACTCTTTCAACTGCTTGAAAAGCGTTTAGGGCTAGACCCAGGGCACCATTGCCAGCCAGGCCGATGTCTTCACTGGCAAATATCACCATGCGGCGGGCGATGAATTTGGCGTCTTCGCCGGCATCAATCATTCGGGCCAAGTAGTAAAGCGTGGCATCGACGTTGCTGCCGCGCATGCTCTTAATAAATGCGCTGATGACGTTATAATGCATGTCGCCCTTTTTGTCGTAGCCTGGTACGCGCCTCTGCGCCGCGACTTTGACGATTTCGGGCGTCACTTTCTCTTTCATGCTGAGTGCCAGTTCCAGGTTGCCAAGTGCCACGCGGGCGTCGCCACCCGATAACTCAGCCAGATAGTCGAGTGCTGCCGGGGTCACCATTTTGGTGGCTTTTTCGATTTTGAGCGCGTGTTTGAGTATAGTGATAATTTCGTCTTTGGTGAGCGGCTCTAACACTAAAACGCGACTACGCGACAATAGTGGGTTAATGATTTCAAAGCTGGGGTTTTCGGTCGTGGCACCTATCAGTGTAATTAGCCCGGATTCGACATGGGGCAAAAAGGCGTCTTGCTGAGCTTTGTTGAAGCGGTGAATCTCATCAACGAACAAAATCGTGCGTAGTTGCAGGTTCCAATTCTGCCTAGCATGTTCGATGACTTTTTCGACATCTTTTTTGCCGCTAGTAACGGCCGACAACTCTATAAATTCGGCTTTAACTTCACTAGCGATAATCCGCGCCAGGGTTGTTTTGCCGCTACCGGGCGGCCCCCATAATATCAGGCTAACTGGCTCTTTATTTTTAACAATTTGGCGCAGAATTTCGCCGTCACCTAACAGATGTGATTGGCCTATAACCTCACTCAGGGTGGTTGGTCGCATACGCTCGGCGAGGGGAATTCGTTGCATAGTCTCATTATAACCCGTATAGTGTTACATAAGATGCAGCGAATCACGATTATGTTACTATTCGGTGGTGAATCGTCAGAGCACTCGGTCTCTATCTCTTCGGCGCGCAATGTTTATGCCGCGCTTGATGATACAAAATACGATATTATACTTTGTTACATTGACGAAGGCGGCAAGTGGTACTTACTCGACGATTTGGCCGCTCAGATCGACACAGCGGAAGTGCCGCAGATCGTGCCGTTGATGGGGTCTGGAAACTTTATGACTATCCCGGGTAATGATTTGTTTGCGCCTGATGTGATGCTGCCAATTCTGCACGGTGCGAACGGCGAAGATGGTACGGTGCAGGGTCTGGCGCGCTTGCTTCATATTCCTATTGTGGGCTGCGACTTAGAGGCTTCCGCGATTTGTATGGACAAGGTTGTAACCAAGCAATTATTAGATCACGCCAATATTCGCACTGTGCCTTACGAGGTGCACGTAACGGGTGACCCATTACCTAGTTTTGGCCAGTTATCGGCTAGCCTCGGTGATACATTGTTCGTCAAGCCGGCCCGTAGCGGTAGCTCGGTTGGAGTCAGTAAAGTTCGCAACGACTCGGAGCTTAGCGCGGCACTAGCCGATGCGCACCAGCATGACGCCAAAGTCTTAATCGAAAAGGCGATTGTTGCGCGTGAGCTTGAAATCGGTGTCCTAGGCAATGGCCACGATGCTCGCATTAGTGGTGTTGGTGAGATCATGCCGGATCGCGAGTTTTATGATTTTGATTCCAAATATGACAGTGCTAGTCAGACCAAAGTTGCGATTCCAGCCGATCTTCCCGATGCAATTAGTGATGAGATTATTGCAACCGCCGGCCACGTCTATGACGTCCTCGGTTGTTCAGGCTTGTCGCGTATCGACTTCTTCTTGTCCGATGACAGCCAGGTTTACGTCAACGAGGTTAATACGCTGCCGGGCTTTACTAATATCAGTATGTACCCCAAGTTATGGCGCGCCAAAGGTTTGGATTATGGCAGCCTTGTTGAAGCATTAATTAAAACTGCTCTTAACCAATAATTTATAATTTAGACTATAATGAAGCTTAGAAAGAAGGTAGTCTTATGTCAATATTGGCCATTTATGTAATAGGTATTCTAGTCGTTTTAATTCTGAGCGGGCTCAAAGTCGTTAACCAATACGAACGCGGTGTCGTATTAACCCTAGGTAAATTTACCGGTCTGCGTCAACCGGGTCTGCAGATTATTGTACCGATTTTTCAGCGCATGATTCGCGTTGATACGCGTACGAACACGATCGATATTCCTAAACAGGAAGTTATCACCAAAGATAATGTGACGGTTAATGTTGACGCGGTTGTTTATTTCCGCGTATCTAACTCTGAAAAGGCTGTTCTAGAGGTTGGCAATTATATTTACGCCAGCAGCCAGTTTGCACAGGCAGCCCTACGTGACGTGACTGGTAATGTTGAACTGGATTCGCTGCTAGGTAAACGTGACGAGGTTAGTGCCCAGATCAAAGAAATCGTCGATGTTCAGACCGAAAAGTGGGGAATTGATGTCGAAAGTGTCAAAATCCAGAATATTGAGCTGCCACAGGACATGAAGCGCGCCATGGCGAAACAGGCTGAGGCCGAGCGCGAGCGCCGAGCAGTCATTATCACAGCTGAAGGCGAAAAGGCCGCTGCAACGGCTGTAGCAGCCGCAGCGGGCATTTTATCCAAGGCTAATGGTGGAATTAGCATCCGTACACTGCAAACTCTAGAGAAAATCGCGGTTGAACCCAGCCAAAAGACCCTATTTGTCTTGCCGGCCGAGCTAACAGATACATTTAGCAAGCTGATCAACAAGTAAACCTTGTTGAATTTGGTTATCTCTAGTAAAATAATAGAGGTAACCAATACGGCTCTTTAGCTCGTCGACTCTGTAGGAGCGCGAATAAAAATAGTAGAGCAGAGGCGCCGATGTATCCGAGACGTGCATTACCTGTTGTATAATATAGGTACCAATACGGCTCTTTAGCTCGTCGACTCCGTAGGAGCGCGAATGAAAAGCGTAGAGCAGAGGCGCCGTTACATCCAAGATTTGCATGATTTACTGTATAATCAGTGTTACCGATATGGCTCTTTAGCTCGTTGACCCCGAAGGGGCACGAATAAAAATAGTAGAGCAGAGGCGCCGATGTATCCGAGACGTGCATTACCTGTTGTATAATATAGGTACCAATATGGCTCTTTAGCTCAGTTGGTAGAGCAGAGGCTTGAAGAGCCTTGTGTCCCCAGTTCAAGTCTGGGAGGAGCCACCAAAATAGGAAATGAGAGGTCAGCAAGCCCAAAAAGTTTGCTGACCTCTGTTA